>JAEOTM010000083.1 GCA_016839815.1 Candidatus Hodarchaeota archaeon | reverse complement strand
TCATTGATATTCCTTTAGATGCCCGTTATTCTATCTCAATTGCTTCGGTATTATTCATAATTACTTTCTCAGTAATGTTAGGAATTATGTTAGGAATTACTTCTATCTTTTCGCGTGAATTGAAGAAGAATACAATCTATTCCATTTTTTCGTTAGCAGTAAAACCACAGGTAATTTTTTTATCAAAATTAATTTACTTGATAGTATTGTTGTTTATAATTGAAGCGTTAACATTAGTTTTGTCTGTAGTTTTCCTTCGAGTTGATATCCAAGGGGATTTTCTTCTACTAATTATTATTATTACAATTGGAACAATTGATCTAGCTGTTGCTGGATGTATTGTTGCATTCCTAACAATGTACTCAAAATCTAAAACCTTAGCTATTCCTGTTCTTTTCTTCCCTTTAATACTGCCCTCTTTATTAATAGCAACTCAGGCTTCCATGAGTCTTGTTCTTTATAATGATTTTGAATATTTTCTGACTAATTCACTTGTACTCATCCTTCATGCAATTATCATTCTGATTCTTGCATTAGTAGTAACAGATGAATTAATAAGTGAGTAAAATTCGTTTAAATCGAGTTTTGAATATATTAACAAAATAAAAAAGAAGAAAAAAAGGGAAATTTTACTTACAGAAATTTTCATATTCTTCTGGGCTCATGAGCTTACCCAAATCAGTTTGAAGATCAGAAGGTTTGACTCGGACAATCCATGAACCATAGGGATCTTCATTTATTTTCTCTGGTTCATCTTCAACGTCTTCGTTAATTTCGATTACTTCGCCAGAGATGGGGCTATACACATCACTAACTGCTTTTACACTTTCAATTGAGGCAAAAACCTCTCCAAAGGTGAGAGTATCTCCAACTTCTGGAGGTTCAACCATAACAATATCCTTTAGAGATTTTTGAGCAAAATCCGAGATTCCAATTAGAACGGAACCATCCTCCTCCTTAACTCTAACCCACTGGTGTTCTTTAAAGTACTTTACACTTTTATCTATTTCATAGGACATCTTAAATTACTCCAATTAACCAAATTGAATGTTTGACCTCATTAGAGATTGTCTATTTAAAACCCTTTTTGCTGTAAAGTGGCTATAAGTAGGCTAAAAACAATCAACAATCGTTAATAAAATAGTATATAAGAGAAGTTTCTTCAACCGACATGCAATATTTTCCTGTCAATACCATGAGCATACAGCGTGGTTTACATGAGCATACAGACCTTTAATTTAAATACTGCTGATTTAGACTTCAAGAATGTAGTTGCTGCCGAAGAAGGAGGTCAACATTTAAAGAAGTGTTTCCAATGTTCTTCGTGTACATTAACATGTCCTGTGGCCGATAGTGGATTGGATTTAAATCCACGTAATGTAATAAGGCAAGTTTTACTGGGTTTAAGGAAAGAAGTATTAGAATCTGACGCGATATGGCAATGTGTAGGGTGTTTTGAATGTACTGATAGATGTCCTCAAAATGTACGATTTACAGAAGTTGTAGAAGCATTACGTCGAATTGCTGTTCGAGAAACAAAGAACAAAGATCGTTCAAAAAGAATAAAGCTTTCCAAACAAGGAAAGTTAAAACACTCATTTGACAAACGTTTTTCAGAAAGTGTTTGGCTGTGGGGCCGTTCTTGGGAACCGGAAATGATCGGTAGATACCTAATGTATGGCCGTGGATTTCCTTTTGGTGCACTTATTGGTTTTAAAT
Organism: Candidatus Hodarchaeota archaeon; assembly: GCA_016839815.1. Classification (GTDB taxonomy): domain Archaea; phylum Asgardarchaeota; class Heimdallarchaeia; order Hodarchaeales; family Hodarchaeaceae; genus Hodarchaeum. Next base: position 24,044 of record JAEOTM010000083.1, on the reverse strand, counting down.
ATATTTCAATGATGTGGGGGATGTTTATCAAATTTAAAATAGAATTTCTCCCTCCTTGGAATTCAACTGCTAGAAAAGAGGTAAGAGGGATCTATAAAAAAGCCAAAGCTGAGACAGGTGAGTAAAGAATGAAAGTTGGCTATTATCCTGGTTGTTCATTGCACAAAGTAGCAAAAGAATACAATAAGTCGATTTACAAAGTTGCAGAAACACTAGATATTGAGTTAGAGGAACTAAAAGATTGGAACTGTTGTGGAGCATTAGAAGTTCAAGCAGTGAAACCTCTAGCTGCTGATGGGATTGTTGCACGAAATCTAGCAATTGCTGAAAAACAAAAATTCAAAGAATTAGTTGCTGTTTGTCCTGCATGTTCGTATAAATTAATCTCAACAAATCATAAGATGGTAGAAGATAAAGATCGTGCTGAAAAGATTAACTCCCTTCTGAATACTCCATATACACCTGATAGTGTTAAATCGATGCATATGCTACAGCTTCTGAGAGATAAAATAGGAATTGAGAAAATTAAAAACAGAATGGTTCCTGGAAATCCCCTTGAAGGAAAGAAAGGAGTGGCTTATTATGGTTGTTTTTGCACGAGACCTGGGGATATTTTACAGTTTGAAGATCCAGATAACCCTACTTTTATGGAAGATTTAATTGAAGCTGTCGGAGCTGAACCCCAGTATTTTCCTATGAAAACCAAATGTTGTGGGGCTACTCAATTATTAGTAGCAAAATCAACCGTGGAAACACTAACTGGAAACATAATTGTGAATGCAAAGGAAGCGGGAGCGGATTTTATTGTGGTTGCATGTCAGATGTGTGCGTTAGCACTGGATGGGCAACAAAAACAAGCGATCAAAAGAGTGGGTGGTGGAAATTTTACTATTCCTGTATTGTACTTTAGCCAAGTACTTGGAATAGGGATGGGTCTTAGTTATAAATCTCTTGGTTTGGGTTCTAATTATATTTCACCCAAAAAGCTTTTGAAACCAGTTAAAACATGAGGAGATGAAAACATGGTGATGTCTGACAAAATTACGAATCATTCAACTCTCAGCTTTGATGAATCCGATTTAACTACTCTATTAAACTCCTGTTATCAGTGTTCATCTTGTACAAGTATATGTCCGTTGCGAAGGGTTTCAAAATTTAACCCTAGAAAGATTATTCACAAATTTCAGCTAAATGGATCAATTGAAGAAGATGATCTAACTTCTTGTTTGACATGTGGATTGTGCTTGGAAGTTTGTCCGCATGAAATTGATTTTCCGGAATTTATCAGAAAATCAAGGGCAAATCTCGGTATTAATGAAGAAAATTATGCTCATCATAATATTTTCAATCTCCTTCAACTCTTTATGGTTGAAATGACCTCTTCAGGAATGAAATTTGACTATGAAGGTGATCTAGATTCAAATTCTGAGGTTGCATACTTCCCAGGATGTATTGACTTATTTGATAAGTTTTTAGATTTAAAAGAAACAAATTTCCATCAAATTGGACAGAGTGCAATTAATGTAATGAACAAAACGGGACTCAAACCTAATCTTCTTTCCTTAAAATGCTGTGGCCATGATGCATATTGGACAGGTGATGAAGAAGTATATGAACAGGTGAGAGATTATAATACTGAAATCATCAAGAAATCTGGAATTAAAAAATTAATCGTTTCCTGTGCTGAATGTTATTATACTTTCGAGAAATTGTATGATCTAGAAAAAATCGAAATACAACATATTGCTCAATATATTAATGATAATAAGGAAAAATTGAGCTTTAACGGGGAAAAAAGCGAAGTAACCTACCACGATGCTTGTAGATTAGGTCGGTATATGAAGGAGTACGATAGTCCTCGGTCGGTTATCAAAGCTACTGGGATGGAACTAAAGGAACTCCCCCTGAATAAACAGTTTTCTAAGTGTTGTGGAGTTTCTGCCTGGCTTAAATGTGATGATAAATCTCGTGCGGTAATGTTACGAAAACTCGAAGATGCTGTAAACACAGTTGGAAATGAAGGGACATTGGCTGTTTCCTGTACTAAATGTTTTGCACATCTGAATTGTGTGTTAGAAGATAAACAACCTCAGCATAATTATAAGCTACAAGTTAAGGAAATAGGAATGATTGTGGATGAATCTTCCCAAAAATGAGAGGTTATGATGATGATGGAAACAAAACTCGGATCAGTTGCAGTTATTGGCGGAGGAATAGCAGGAATTCAAACCTCACTCGATATGGCAGAACAAGGGTTTTTAGTTTATTTAATTGAAAGCAATCCGTCAATCGGTGGGCGAATGGTTCAATTAGACAAAACATTTCCGACATTGGATTGTGCTATGTGTATTTTAGGACCTAAGCTCGTAGATGTACAAAGACATCCAAATATTCGCCTTCTTACCTATTGTGATCCAAAAGAGTTGACAGGAACAGCAGGTAACTTTACATTGAAATATCTTAAAAAAGCTCGTTACGTTAATGAAGAAAAATGTACAGGGTGTGGGGAATGTGAAGAAAACTGCCCTTACTGGGTTGATGATGATTTTAATGCTGATTTAATGAGGAAAGATAAAAAAGGTAGAGATAAACCGGGTAGGAAAACAGTTTCTATTCCTTTTCCACAGGCTGTCCCAAAAGTTGCGTATATTCAAGCAAAAAATTGTGCATTTCTTAAGAAAGGTAAATGTGGGATATGCAAAAAGAAATGTGGGCCTGGAGCGATTGATTATGAACAAAAAGACGAAGAAAAGGAAATTTCTGTTGGTGCAGTAATTGTAACTACAGGATTTGACCCATTCGACGCGAAGAAAATCACTAGCCTTCACTTTGGGGAATTTCCAAATGTTGTAACAACCCTTCAATTTGAACGTCTGCTCAATGCCTCTGGACCGACTGGAGGAGAAGTTATTAGGCCCTCTGATCAAAAACATCCAAAGAAAATTGCTTTCCTCCAATGCGTGGGGTCAAGAAATCCCGTTCTTGAAAGAAACTACTGTTCCGCTGCTTGCTGTATGTATGCGATAAAAGAAGCAATCATGGCGAAAGAACATGATCCTAATGTAGATGCTTACATATACTATATGGATATTCGTGCTTTTGGGAAAGGGTTTGAAGAATTCTATCAAAGAGCTATCAATGAATTTGGCATAAAGTTCATCAAATCACGAATAGGTGAAGTGAGAGAAAATCCAGAAAATCGAAATCTTATCATTAAATATGAAACTTTCGAATCAGGCCAACCAATAGAAACTGATGAGATGGATATGGTTGTTCTTTCAACTGGGCTTGATCCTTCCTCACACTCTGAATTTTTAGCAGATAATCTGAAATTAGAGCTCACTGATACAGGTTTTGTTGTAACTGATCCATTAAATCCGTTGAAAACGAGTCGTGAAGGTGTTTATGTCTGTGGTGTTGCTTCTAGTCCAAAAGATATTCCAGATACTGTTGCTGAGGCAAGTGGAGCAGCTGCGAAAGCCTCCATACTATTAAGAGATGTGAGAGGAACTGAAGTTGAAGAAAAAGTACTTCCCCGTGAAATTAAAGTTGATCCGACAGATGAACCACGAGTAGGAGTCTTGGTTTGTCACTGTGGTCATAATATAGGTTCCGTAATTGATTGTAAAGAAGTAGCGGATTATGCAGCAACGTTTCCAAATGTTTCATTTACTAGTGATCCCATGTATGCCTGCGCGGCCGATTCTCAAGTACTAATTAAGGAAGCAATCAAAGAACATAAACTTAACAGATTAATTGTCGCTTCCTGTACCCCTCGTACTCATGAACCTCTTTTTAGGAGTACATTACAAGAAATAGGCCTTAACGAATTCTTATTTGATCTTGTTAATCTTAGAGAACAAGTTTCATGGGTCCATCCTCATGAAGAAGACAAAGCAAATGAAAAAGCGAAAGATTTAGTACGTGGAGCAATTGCGCGTGCCTGTCGTCTTGAGCCACTCTTTAAAGAAAAGATTCCTATCCTTAAAAAAGCTTTAGTAATTGGTGGAGGAGTAGCGGGGATGACCAGTGCATTAGATCTAGCAAGAGCAGGATATCCAGTTCATCTTGTTGAAAAAGAAGCTGAATTAGGAGGAGAGTTATTAAAAATTCCGGAGCTGCACAATGAGCTAGTTGGACTAGAAATTGTCGAAAATTTAACTTCTCAGATTAGTAAGGAACCTAAGATTACCGTACATACTAATGCGAAATTCAAAGAGCTTAGTGGTGCTGTTGGAAATTTCAAGGGAAAGGTTAATGAGCAAGAAATCGAATTCGGTGCAGTTATTTTAGCTACTGGTGCAGAACCTTTTATACCTGAAGGCTATTACAACTATGGGGAAGCATCCAATGTTTTGACACAACGGGAATTTGAGGAACAATTCAACGAGATTCAACCGAAAAATGTTGTTATGATCCAATGTGTCGGTTCTAGAGAAGATGAATCACCTAGAACATATTGCTCCAGAATTTGTTGCACAGTAGCTATCAAAAACAGTATTAGGATCAAAAAAAGAGATCCTAATGCAAATGTAATTATCCTCTACAAAGATATAAGGACTTATGGAGATTTAGAGGAATTATATCTGGAAGCTCGGGAATTAGGTGCAATATTTATTCGTTACACAGATGAAAATCCACCTGTTGTAAATCAAGATGGTCGTGTAGAAATTTATGACGAAATGTTGGGAGCTAATCTACAAATTACTCCAGATCTCGTGTTACTGAGCGTACCACTTGTTCCAAAACCAAATGAAGAATTAAGTCAGATGTTTAAAGTACCACGGGGTGCTGATAATTTCTTCTTAGAAGCTCATGTCAAATTACGTCCAATTGATTTTGCTACTGATGGAATTTTCCTTGCTGGAACAGGTCATTTTCCGAAGTTTACGACTGAAAGTATCTTCCAAGGAAGTGGTGCTGCTGTTAGAGTGATGGCATTACTTGCGAAGGGTTACATTCTATCAGAAGGTGCTATTGCAGAAGTGAATCAAGATGTGTGTAGAGGATGTGGTAGATGTGAAGCGATTTGTCCATTTAAAGCCATAGAATTGCAAACAAAAACGATCTCTATGGAAACGACTACAATTACTACCGTAAAAGCATATGTTAACGAAGCGGTATGTAAAGGATGTGGAACCTGTGTTGTAACCTGTCCAGTGTCCGCTATTACAGTCAAACACTTCCCTGACAAAATCATTGAATCTCAATTTAGTACAATCTTGGAAAAAGAACCGATAAGTGAACAGATAGAAAGCGATTCACCACCAATGGAGGCTCCTTAGGAGATAGGTGATCAAAATGACCCAAACAGAGGCTATTATCAAAACTGAACCGTTTGAACCAACTATAATCGTTTTTGCCTGCAATTGGTGTTCCTACGCAGGAGCAGACTTAGCAGGGGTTTCCCGCTTAAAATATCCCAGCAACATCCGTATTGTCAGAGTAATGTGTTCTGGACGAGTAGATCCAGCATTTATACTTAAAGCGTTCTTAAAAGGTGCAGATGGCGTAATGGTTGCCGGATGTCATCCAGGTGATTGTCATTATCTTGAAGGGAATCTTCGTGCAAAGGAACGTATAGATCTAATGGTAGAAGCGTTACACATACTTGGATGGGAAGTAAATCGCTTCCGATTAGAATGGATTTCCGCAAGTGAAGGGAAACGATTCGCCCATATTATGACGGAATTCACAGATCAGATCCGAGAACTTGGTCCAATAGATATGAAGAAAATAAACTAAATACTCTTTTTTCTTAAAAAAACCTCTTCACAGCTAAATCGCTTATGAGAAAAGAGTAATCTTTAATTTATCTTTACCAATAATTGCATTTGAATGTATATTTCTTGTATTCTAAGAACGGATGAAAATGAGTAAATCTCAGTTGCTAATTCTCCTTGGAGTGGGTAATTCCATAAGAATGGATGATGGAGCTGGAATACGAGTAGTTGAACAATTAGAAAAGGATAAAGATCTTAAGAATCTTGATATCACTTTTAGCTATCTCAATACTGGTGGATTGGATATTCTTGATGAGATAGATGGTTTTAAAAGAGCTATAATTGTAGATGCTGCTTCCATGGCTGAACAAGGCCTACAACCAGGTGAATATTACTATTTAGAAAACTTACATGATCTTACTCCTTCAAAAAGAGGAGGAATATCTTCACATGGCGTCGGTGTGTTTGAAATATTGAAATATGCCGATATGGGGGGATATAATGTACCTAATCCTATTGAAATTTACGGCATCCAGGTCAAGGAAACAGGATTTGTGAGTGAGCAATTGACTCCAGAAGTACAAAAAGGAGTAGCTCAGTTGGTTGACATTCTAAAAGTAAAGATTGTACGATATTTCGAGGAATAAGTCAATTTTTGAAAGAAACGTGAGATTTTACATGTCTCATTGAACTGTTAGGCTGTTCCTCCTGTTTAATAGATTTAACGTTTAGTAAACAAGCGACAATGTATTTGCTTTATATCTAATCTTCGTACCTCACTATTGTTTACGGAAAAATTATAATTATCACTTTAAAACGTTTTTCATTAGATTGGCCATCTAACTTCAAACATTTCTATTTTTTTGAAGAAAATTAACCTTAATTAAGATTTAGCATACAAGAGGATAAATACTATGAGTAAAGCTAGAGTCGCGACCGAATGGCTTATGGTATGTTCAGGGTGTCATATATCACTATTAGACATCCATGAGGCTATTCTAGATGTCTTAGCTAAAGCTGATATTGTCAGAAGTCCTGTTCTTGCCGATGTGAAAGAATTTGTTCCTGCTGATGTAGGAATAATCACTGGTGGAATAAGAAATGAGCACAATATTCACGTAGCTAAAGAGATGCGCAAAAATTGTAAGATTATTGTAGCCTTGGGGAGTTGTGCCTGTTTTGGTGGAACCCCTGGGTTAGCAAACATGTATACTAATGAGGATATATTCAAGACGGTGTATACTGACTGTATGGGTGTTGATAATCCCTTAGGCCGAGAACCTCGAGATGATGTTCCGCCGCTAACAGAAAAAGTGACTCCCCTCTCATCGGTTATTGATGTTGATGTTATAGTCCCTGGGTGTCCCCCGGTTCCTGAACTGATTGCAACTGGAGTAATGAGTTTATTGGAAGGTAAACCTTTAGATCTTCCTAATCAATCGGTCTGTGAACCCTGTCCAAGAGAAAAGGATCACACCAAAATCACTGAGCTGAAAAGATGGTATAGATCGGCTGGTGAGGAACTAGATCCTGATAGATGTTTCTTAGAACAAGGATACGTCTGTGTTGGACCAGTTACTTGGGGATTATGCGATGCCCGATGTACTAAAGTAGGTGTTCCATGCAGAGGATGTCATGGGCCATTAAACCCTGATCCAGAGAAAGGAACTGACCCTGGACAGGATACAACTTCATTTTTAGGTACTTTAGCAAGTCAGGTACCCATGGAAGAAGTTTTGGAAGCGATGGGTAATGATCCAATCTCGATTCTTTATCAACATCAATATCCCTATTCCAACCTCGGTAAATTGAAGGAGAGAAAAGAATGAGTGCACACAAAATCATCAAAGTTGACCCCGTAACCCGTATTGAGGGACACGCTGAGATTAAGTTATTTTTAGATGAAAATAATCATCTAATTGATTCTCAAGTAAAAGTTGTTGAATTTCGTGGGTTTGAAAAATTTCTGATAGGAAGACCAGTCGAAGAGATGCCTCTGATAACACCTCGGATGTGTGGTATTTGTCATACACCTCATCATTTGGCTTCAGCTAAAGGTGTGGATCGGGCCTTTGGTCTTGAACCTCAGGATATCCCTCCAACTGCTTACAAATTACGACGTTTACTACATATGGGTTCCTATATCCATTCACACGTATTGCATTTCTTCTATTTAGTAGCTCCCGATCTCGTAATGGGCCCAGATTCAGATCCAGCTAAAAGAAATGTGTTTGGCGTGCTGGAAGCAAACCCTGAATTAGTTAAGAAAGTAATTGGTGCCCGAAAGGTTGGCCAGAAAATTACTAAAATCTTGGGTGGTCGTACCGTTCATCCTGTGACTGCTGTCCCTGGTGGGGTAGCTATTGGACTTACACAGGAAAATCGTGATGTTATTGAAAGGGATGTCAAAGATATTGCAACTAACTTCCTTCCAGAAGCAAAAGATCTTGCTATGGCACTCTTTGATCAATATGCTGATGCAATCAATGCTTTGGGAGTTCTTCCCACCGCCCATTTAGGTATGGTTGGAAATGAAGGGCAACTCCGATTTTACGACGGAAATGTTCGACTTATTGATGAACAAGCAAATATTATGGAAGAATTCTCTTCTACAGATCCCTCATACAGAGATGTGATTGCAGAACGTGTGAAAGATTACTCTTACCTAAAATTCCCCTACTACAAAAAGAAATCTTTTGAAGAAGGATGTTATCGGGTCGGTCCTCTCGCTAGAATTAATGCTTGTGATCATATCGATACGCCATTAGCTCAAGAATTACTTAATGAATTTCGAAGGAAATTTGGTAGAGTGGCTGATAAATCACTTCTCTACAGCTATGCACGTATTATTGAATTAGCTCATGCAGTAGAAGCTACATTGGATTTACTTCAAGATCCTGAAATTCTTGGGACAAAACTCCGAACACCAGTGAAAGCTCGAGAAGAACAGGGTATAGGTATTTTAGAAGCACACAGAGGTACTCTTTTCCATCATTATGTAACTGATAACAAGGGTATCGTAAGAGATGTGAACTTAATCGTTGCGACAGTAAGTAATAATGAAGCAATTAATCGTTCAGTCAATGTGACAGCAAAAGAACTTATTGTTGATGCAGAACCTGCTGAAGGATTATTAAATCGCTTGGAAATGGTTGTTCGCGCATATGATCCTTGTTTCAGTTGTGCTACTCATGTCTTAAAGTCTGGTGCGGTAGCAACTGAAGTAAAAATAATTGATCATAGAGGAACTCAAATCAAAATTCTTAGAAATTGGGAGGCTTAAAGGTGGCGAAAACATTGAAAATTGGAACGTTTTTGTGTAATTGTGCAGGCTCACTCCAGAACATTGACTGGGAAGAGCTCAAAGGGTTTATTGAGAGTAAATCCACTGAAGGTGGCAATTTTTGTGTCTATCATGAAAATCTATGCTCTCCGGAGGGAAAGAATGTTCTCAAAGAAATGGTTAGTAAAGAAAGACCCGATGCGATTGTTTTTGGCGGTTGTACACCAAAAACTGCTGGATATTTATTCGAACAAGAGCTAAAACAGCTGAATATATCCCCCTACCAAATTGTTGGTGCGAATCTTCGAGAACATGTTGGTTGGATTACACCAGAGAAGGATCTTGCTACTAAGAAAGCTAAAGCTGTATTACTCGGTGCACATAATAGAGCGGGTTATGATTCTCCTGTTGAGATTCAGAAAATTGGTATAAACAAATCCGCAGTCATTATCGGTGCTGGTCCGGCTGGTCTTCAAGCAGCTCAAGATCTAGCTGAAAATGGCCATGAAGTTCACTTAATTGATCGACATCCATATATTGGTGGAAATGCTGTTAAATTAGGAGCTTTTTTTCCAAGTGAAGATTGCGCAGCCTGTCAAACAAGTACAGGAGTAAGAGGAGTTCATCAATCTAGTGTAAGACGATGCTTTTATCGTTCAGGATTTGATTTACACCCTAGAATCAATATATATACACGATCAGAAGTAGAAAAAGTTGAGGGTAGTTTAGGCAGATATAATATCACCGTAAGATCAAAACCTACCTATGTTATGATGGATAAGTGCGTGAATTGTGACCTGTGTGCCAAAGCTTGTCCAGTGGAAAAGCCTGATGAAATGAATTTAGGCCTTACCACAAGAAAGGCAATCTACTTACCTAATATCACCTGTTCTCCAACAAAATATGTTGTGAACCGAGATGAATGTCCTGAAGGTTGTATTGAGTGTGTCAAAGCCTGTCCTGTTGATGCTATTGATTTAAATCAACAAGAAACAGTGAGTACGATAACAGCTGGTGGGATAATCCTTTCGACAGGTTTCGAAGAAATGGATCCCTCCTTAGTAGAGGAATATCACTATGGAGAGCCAGGATACGAAAATATAATTACTCAGTCGGAATTAGCACGATTTTTGGCTCTAACAGGTCCTACACAAGGAGAATTAAGAAAAAAAAGTGGTGATCTTCCAAGTAGCGTCACTATAATTAATTGTGTTGGTTCACGCTCTCAGAAATATAATTCTTGGTGTAGTAATATATGCTGCATGATTGGAATTAAGCATGCAATCAAGATTAAGGAGAAAAATCCTGAAATTGATGTTAAATGCTGTTATATCGATATTCGGGCCGTAGGTGCAAATTATGAAGAATTTTATAATAAAGCTCGAGATCTCGGAGTCAAATTTATACGCGGTCGCCCTGCTGAAGTCGAAACAGACGGCATAAATCTTATTGTGCATGTTGAGGACTCTCAAGCAGATAAGCTTCTAGCCATCAAAACAGATGTTGTCGTTCTTTCTATGAGTATGGTTCCCTCCTCAGGTGTTCAAAAACTTGCAGAAGAATTAAATGTAAAGGTTGATGAAGCTGGTTTCTTTAAAGGTCTTTATTCAAAATTTCGAACCTCTGAAACTAATCAGGCTGGAATATTTGTAGCTGGTACAGCTATTGCCCCTATGGATATTCCTAGTACCATAACACGAGCTGCGCAGGCAGCTAGTCATTTAGATTTACTTCTTACAAAAGGTTTGGTTGAAAAGAGATTTCCAATCGCAGAGATTGATAATGAAAAATGCACATTGTGTGAAATCTGCGTCGGAGCTTGTCCTTTTGGAGCTATTGACTTAGTTCCAGTTGCCAATCCTGGAGTAAAGGTTCAAGTAAATCCTTTAACGTGTTTAGGCTGTGGCCAATGTGTTTCAAGCTGCCCTGCTGGTTGTATTGACATCGATTACTATAGAGACGAACAAATACTGAGTCAGGTTGAAGGTTTATTATATGATAATGGAGAAGCTACTGAACCCATTATTATCACTTTTGCATGTTGGGAATGTGCCTATGCCTCGACTGACTTCATTGGTCAGGGGAGTTTAAGTGAACCAGAATTTGTTTATCCACATAACGTAAGAATTCTGCCTGTTCAATGTACTGGAAATGTTTCTGCTAGGTTAATCCAAAAAACTTTTGAATATGGAGCAGATGGAGTGATTGTGTTAGGATGCTTCGAGGATAAATGTCATTATGAATCAGGATCTAAGGCTTCGACAATCCGGGTTCATTTACTCAAACAGATGCTTGAGTTCAGCGGAATAAATCCAGATAGGCTAGAAAAGGAAACAGTTTATACTGAAAGTTCCAATCGATTCGTTGAAACGGCTCGGAAAATGGCTAAAACCCTTGAAAGAATCGGGAAGCTTGAAAGATAAGCATTAGGAAAATAGCAAGGTGATTTGAAACGATGATCAATGCAACAGAACTCTTAGAAGAGTTTAAAGAGCTATATGAAGAAATTAAATCATGTTATCAGTGTGGTACCTGTGCTGGGGGTTGTCCTGTATTTAAACAATATCCCCAGTTTAACCCACGACGTATCATGGAGAAGCTATTACTCGAGGAATTCAGTGAGAACATCTTTGATGAGCAGCAAGTATGGTATTGCACCGCATGTTATACCTGCAGTACTCGTTGTCCACAAGGAATTGATGTCGGACACGTGATCGTAGAGATGAAGAATATTGCTGTAAAGTTAAAAAATGTACCCGCTGGCATCACAGCAGAAATGGATGCCATTTTGGAATCAGGCTCAACAGCAGCTATTTCACAATCCGTGCTGAAAAGAAGAGAAAAATTAGGACTTCCCGAGTTACCTAAACCGGATGTAAATGAAATACAGAAGTTAATGGATGCTTTAGGAGCGACAAAACAGTTGAAAGGATTAAAGGAGGCTGCTAACTAATGACAAAATACGCCTATTTTGCTGGATGTACAATCCCTTACAGGGTTCCCTTCTTTGAAACTGCCTTAAGGAGAGTTTTACCCGAATTTGGTCTCGAACTGATTGATTTGCCCTTCGCCTGCTGTCCAGATCCAGGTGGAGCCCAAGCTTTTGATTCAATTACATGGCATACTTTAGCAGCAAGAAATCTTTGTCTAGCCGAAGAACAAGGTCTTGATATTCTTACAGCTTGTAGCGGATGTTTCGAGACTTTAAAAATTGTAAATGTTCACTTACAAGAAGATTCAGAGCTCAAGAAAATAGTAAATGCAAATCTCAAGGAAGTGGGTCGTGAATTCAAAGGAACTGTTAAAGTACGACACTTTGCGGATGTCCTCTATTCAGATATTGGATTAGAGAAGATTTCAGCTCGTGTAACCAACCCATTAAAAGGTATGAAGTTTGCTACTCATAGTGGATGTCACTTTCTGAAACCTCCAGAAATCTTACAAATGGATAATCCTGAAAGGCCAGAAAAATTAGATAATTTAGTGGAAGCTCTAGGAGCTGAATCCATTAACTATTTGAATAAGTTAGCATGTTGTGGAGCTGGAACTAGAAGTACAGATCAAGATGCTGCTATTGGAATTGCACACGAGAAAATTGTTGGTGCTGAGAAAGCTGGGGCTGATGCTTTGGTCACAATTTGTCCCACATGTTTCATTCAATATGATGTTGGACAAAAACTTATGGCAAAGCAGTTTGAAAAAACCAAGATGCCTGTTTTCTACTATGCAGAACTCTTAGCTTTAAGTATGGGAATGGATCTTAGTGAAGGATTTAAGATGCATTCAATAAAGGTGAAAGATTTTCTTGCGAAAGTATCCCCATCTAGCGAATCAGTAGATACCTTTGCATAGAAGATATCAATCTCTTAACTAATCTACCCCTCCCCCCTTCTTTTTAAGATCTATTTTAGTTCTCGATGAGATAATAATAATCCTAATATTTACTATGATCTTAATTGGATCAAAATCAGGAAGTCTTGTAGTTTATCTTTTCATCGAGAATATCAAACCAATTTTGGCTTTTAAGATTTCGAAGAATCTTTTTAACCAGTTCCTCATCTTGTTTTAGAAGTTCAGGCAGATTTGGAATGCAATTAGGCCCCTGACATGCTAATGTACGTATACTAACTCGTTCATCATAATCAAGCAAATGATCTTTTTCCAAAATTGCTTCATCCAATTGTTTCATTAGCTCATCTTTCTCTAAAAAGATCTGAAGGATTTCTTGTTCAAGCTTATTGATCTGATCATTTTTTTCTTGGATCTTATTATATATATTTGTAAAATTACGTTTAATTTCCGCTTTGTCTTCTGATTTACTAGTTTTTTCTTTTTTCTTTTGGGATTGAGTCTTTTGATCCGTAATTGCTATTTCATCTTTAACTGGAGTGAGAAATGCGTGTGAGTGTACGAAATTCGGATAGATTGCAAATGTAAGAAATAATTTGGACCCTATCTCATACATAGTGGCCTCTGCACCTTTGTGTCCAGAATAACTTTCTCGTGTGGTCTCAGAAGATTTTAGAAACGCAAACTCACCAATATCCTCACTTTCCACCTTTCCAGAAAGAATTTTCAAATGCCTATGAATTGCAGGGGCAGATATTTTTAAAATAGAAGCAATTCTGCTACCATAGTTTTTTTCACAGGCAATTAATCTTAATATTTCTAGCCTGGTTTTATTAGATAGAAGATCATAAATCGGATGACTCAAACTACAATCATATTTATCCATTGCACTCAACTTATCGAATTTCTTTTGTGTCTGTTAGCTGCCTGAATGATGATATAAATGTTCCTAGATCAGAGATTTTGGATCAATCAATCAGAAAATATCATTTTTATTTCAGATGTCTCCTCCTCGAACGGTATATCGAGAAAAGCAATGCATCACGCTTTGAGATAAAAAAAGAGGAGAGGATTATACCTCTCTGTTAATGTTGAATGGTTTTCTCACATTCGGGAGAGTTTTCCTGATTTCTCATTCCATTTTACTACAATGAACCAGAGCAGTATTAGGAATAGAATGAAAAGTACTGCGCCTAAATAACTGAGAAGAAGATCATCAAAGATATCAAAGAAGATATCTGGAAGATACATTGCATCAGTAATGTTTGCTTTACCACCAGTCCATTCTAAGAACTGTGTTTTGAAAGAATTCGTTAGTGGCATGGCAATAACCATTCCAATAACTGAAAACCAAAGTTTGACTTGACCTTCACCTGCACGCCATAGTGAACCTACAACACAACCGCCTGCGATTGTCATTCCTACACCAAATATGATTCCACCTATTAAACCGGAAATCCAAACATTCCCAAAAACAAACATTGTCTGTGAAGCGCCTGTACCAAAACCGCAGAGCTTCATTGCAACAAATCCAAGAAGTCCCACAATGATACCAGCGAAAACAGCAGTAGTTGCGGATGTTTCACCAGTCATGAATGGTTCTCTCAAAGCTCTAACTATGCAGAATCTTGATCTTTGAAGAACAAATCCGATTAGGAGTCCAAAAAAGGTAAATCCCATCATAACAAGGGATCCTTCAAGAATTTTCTCTGGAGTAGTTGGAAATAGGAAGAGGAATCCAAGTCCTACAATGAACATAATTATTCCAACATAGGGTTGCCAGCTACCGGTACTCAGAAGAGTTTTTGTTGTCCCGCTGCTAATACCTGGGTATTTTTCAGCTTCCCACATTAGATAATAAACAGCAACGAAAGTCCCGATTATTAATCCTAATGTGAAGATAAGAGCACCAACCGACATTGCTGGCCATCCGCTGTAAAAACCTCCAAGAGTACAGGAACTCCCTATTATTGAACCAATACCAATTAACAAACCACCAATTAACCCTTTCAAAAGCTCTCCTAATGGAGGAATTCGAAGAGCAAACTGCTTTGCTAGTAATGCACTGGAAAAAGCTCCGATCACAATCGTAATATTCAACATTGCATATCGATGCTTAGTAATTTCAGTAGCGGTTTCACCAACAAGGGGTTTAATAATATTGTCACCCCAGTTAAGAACACCACCTGAAGCGCCCCAAGGAGACATGATTATGAAGAGACAGATACTAAAAAAAGATAGAATAATTGCCCCAATCCACATCTTCCATGAATCGCCGAATAAAGTGTCATAAAGACCACTAAACATTCCTTTTTCTGACATAAACAAAACCTCATTTATTTTTTTCGGATATAAAACCTGAACACGCCACTTTCATCGATTGTCTCTAGTAATTCATTTCCAGTTTTTTGGCACCAAAGAGGTACATCCTTTTTGGAACCTGGATCAGTTCCGAGCATCTCTAGCACTTGTCCAACTTCGATTTTTTTAATGGTTGCGTTTAGTTTTACAATTGGCATTGGACATGAAAGACCTTTACAGTCCAATGTCAGGTTAGCTTCTACCATATTTTGTCTATCCTTTATTGAGTTAAGTTTTTGAAATATACAAAACATAAATATTTCATAGAGAAATTAACAGATGAATTCTGTGCCTATTGGCTATATAGAGTGAAACGTGTGCGTACTTGCTATCTGCTAATAACTCAAAGTTATTTACGTCTAGTTAACAACAATAAAGCTATTTAATTAAAAACCTTCTGTCGCATCATTTCACCAAAAATGCGTTTCTCTTATCTTTTATATTATATTAGCTTCATAATTTAATTTCTATCTGCAAGTGCAAAAGTCCTCTTATGATCATCAATACTCAATATTGATGTTACGCGATATTTCCCCCTAAGTAAACTATAGTGAATCTATAGTGAAGTTCAAACGTAAAATACTATTTACCCCAAGAGGGGGACAAGAATGAAAATTATTGTAAAAGAGTGAAAGAATCTAATAACATTGATTTAAATTCTATTAGAATTTGTTAAGTATTAGTAGTTCGATGAATTTATTAGATTACTCACGCTTCTTTCAGGTTTTCTTGCTTTTAAACTAGTTACCACTCTAAATTCACTAGTTTTCACATCTTATGATCCTGCTATACTGATAGCTTTTTCCTTTACTGTTGCTAAATAAACTGCGAGTGGCCGATAAAGCATATGTGACCATTTGCCGAATGGGACTTCTATTATTAACATGGGTCCCGCAATCATGATATGAATAACGTAAATATAATAACTCGGATATGCAAAGTTCATAAGACGGAATAAATGCAAAAGAATACCTGTTGTTGCAGTTAAAAATAGAAGTATTAAAAATAACCAATCTGTTGGGTGGGAAAATTTATGCATCTGTTCTTTCTTTTTGTATCGGCTCCACATTGCTTCAAGAGTTACGAACAATAATGCGACTGTACCATAGTACCCTAAAAGTGAGGTTATGTTCCAACTTGTATCATCTACTTGAAATATATCAATAAATACAACAACAAGAGTGAAAATTGTGATATAACCAGTCATGAGGAATAAATGTTTTAACCATCGCCATCTATTATCACACGATAACCATCGATATTGAGCAACAAGACTGAATCCAGCTACAATATATGCCTTTATCTCTGTGAAATAAAGCTTAATTGGTACTTTAACACTTTTATCATTCAGTATGATGTAATAAAACATTCTAAAAGCATTGGAAAGTAAAAAAATAGCCAACGTCCCGCCTAGAATGAGATCACCAAGATGGATCCAATCAATCGGGGCGAAAGTATCAATCGATACATTATCTCCCTGCATTTTACTAATTCCTGTAAGATTTGCGACAATAAAAATACCTAAGAATAGGAGTGCTAATCCAATAAGAGCTCCAATTTCCCATTTTTCTGAAAGGTAAAATTTCTTTGACAAACCAGTCCAATCATATCTTGAGGTCAAATACCGTCGGGTTGCCATCATAAATTCTCCCGGTTCAGCTTCACTTGGGCATTGTTCGGAACAATCCCCACAATAATAGCACAACCACGGTTCTGGATGTGAAACTAGCTTCTCATCCAATCCTAGAACTGCATATCTTATTAATTTTCGAGGAAATTCGTTTCCAGAAACTGATAGTGGACATGAAACAGTACACATACCACAGTTCATGCAAGCAGAGACATCAAAAGCTCCCATCTTTTTAATATTCTCAAAAACTTCTGTATTAACAGTAATACTCTGATCTGCAACAACCATCACTAATTCACCTATTTACTTAGTTTATACTTCCAGTAGTCCTCATCAGTTTTTTCTACTGGTTCAACCAACCGATAACGCAAGCTAGTTGCCACATGCCACAAGACTTCATGGGAAGGGATTCCAGATTCAAGTGAAATTTCAGGAACAGTTTTTGGTCCGTCCTCCATTGCTTTAAAAATAGCTTTTCGGGTTTTGTTATTCTTTTTATTTCGTTCCTTTAGTTCTTCACTAATGGTTGCACCAGTTTGTTTTTTGTATTCTCTAACCGTTAGTGTTTTCTTTTTCTCTCTCGATTTTTCATTACTTTCTTGACTCATCTTAAGAACACCTTCAGTTATGATTTCGCCATAGATTTAATCATTTCCCTGATCTGAGTTGTCGTAAGAGTTTTTATCTGAATAGCCTCTGTTGGACATACAGCTGTACAAATTGCACATCCTATACATAATGCTTCATTAACAACAGCTTTTTCATCTTGGGTTTCGATAGCATTCGTGGGACATTCAGGTATACACTTCTGATGATTCTCACAGATATTAGGATCAACAGTTGCAACTGCAGGTTCTAACATTAATTCCCCCTTTAACACAAAACTCGCAGCTTTTGCTGCTGCGGCAGAAGCAGAAGCTAACGTCTCGGAAATATCCCTAGGGGCTTGGGATGTTCCACCAAGAAGAATTCCCATTCTTCCTGTTTCTACTGGTTTAAGTTTAGGGTGAGATTCTTTGTAAAACCGATCGAGACCAGGAGAGATTTTTATTAATTCCTCTAATTTTTTATTCTCTCTTGCTTCCATTCCAGTAACGAGCACGAGTAGGTCAAGAGGAACAGTGATCTTTTCCTTTTCAGTAAGTATATCCATGATGGTAACATTAATGCCTTCGCTCGTTGTATCAACCTCTACTGGTGTATATGGATCATATTTAAGGAATACTGCACCATTTTCTCTAGCTGTTAGATAATGAGCTTCGTTTTTACCATATGTTCGGATATCTTGGTAAAAATGGTAACTATAGAGTTTCGGAAATCTTTTCTGAAGTTCTGTTGTAAGAAATATTGTAGCATTACAACAAAATCGTGAGCAATACTCATTAACTGGTTCATCCCCTCCAACATTTTGCTGTCTTGAACCAACACAATAAATGAATCCGATTTTATTGATGTTTTGGCCATTTATGAAGAGTTCCTCGGTATTTTCATGCTTGTTTAGAAGCTTCATAAAATCAGGTAACGTAATAACATTTTTATGGCTATTATATTCATATTCTCCATCTTTAGGAATATAAGATTTAAAACCAGTTGAAACAATTATGATTCCTATCGATTTTTGTATTTCCTGCCCCGAATTTTTATTCTTGATTTGTACAACAAAATTTCCGATATAACCGGATACACCAGAAACCTCAGAATTAGTATAGAGTTCGATTTTGTCTTCAGATTCGTTCAATTGATCAACCATTTCATCTCGAATTTCTACCCCTGTTTTACCCTCAGGATAAGTTTTATAGATATTAGGGGTATATCCTCCGAGTACATCTTCTTTTTCTACTAAAACAACATCTATATTCATTCTAGCTAAATCTACTGCTGCTCTTACACCTGCAATTCCGCAGCCAATTATTAAAACTCTTTTAGTAGTATTAACCTGAATTTTTGCTAGTGGAGAAGTTAGTTTAACATATTCAATGCCAGCATTAACCATACGAATTGCTTTTTCGGTTGCTCCTTTAGGATCATCAGAATGAGGCCATGATGCATCTTCCCTGATATTTACATGATAAAATTCGTAAGGATTTAGGCCTGCTCTTTCAGCAACATTCATAAACGTTATTTCATGTAATTTAGGGGAACATGATGCTACTACAAGTCCGTCAAGGTTTTGCTCTTTAATATCATCAACAATCATTTGTTGGCCAGCATCAGAACACATAAACATGAATTCTTTTCCAAGAGCAACATTTGGATGTTTTTCTGCTTCTTCAGCAACAGTTTTAACATCTACAACATCTGAAATATTTCCACCACAATGACAAACATAGACTCCTATACGTTTTTTTGATTCTTTTGACATTTCTTTTACTCTCCATTGTGTGTTTCAATATAAGCTAAACATTGCGAAACAGCTGCGTTTGCTTCTACAATTGTATCAGGAATATCTTTAGGACCAGTCACACATCCTGCTGCGAAAATTCCTGGAACATTTGTTTCAACAGGGTTACACAACGGGCATTCAACCCACCCTATTTCATCAGTTTCCAGTTGAACATTCTTGAACACATTAGCAATGCCAGCTATTGATGGCCAAAGACCAACAGCTAAAACAACTAAATCAAAAGCTTCTTCCTTTATTTTCCCTCCATCATCAATATCTTCATATTTTACTAGGACATCTCCATTTTCTTCTTCATCTACGTACATAATTCGTCCTTTGATGAAGAAAGCACCCATATCCTTTGCTTGTTGATAAAATTCCTCAAAACCTTTACCTTGGGCTCGGATGTCTATATAAAATGAAAATACATCAGCTAGTGGTAAGGCTCCAAGGATTAATTGGGATTGTTTAATTGAATACATACAACAGATTTGAGAACAGAGCTCGTTCCCCACAGTTTTATCACGACTGCCTACACAATACAAATAAGCTATTTTTCCCGGTTCTTTTCCGTCAGAGGGACGTTGAACAGTATTATATGGTCTAGTTGGGGCTAATAACCGATCCATTTGCATTGCGGTTATTATATTCTTACTTTGACCATACCCAAAATCGGGTTTCAGCGTAGCATCAAACAATTCAAATCCTGTGGTGAGTAGAACAGATTTTACTCGAACTTTTTTAGTAACAGCTTTCTGAAGGAAATTGATTGCACTGGTAGGGCAGGCTTTTTCACATGCACCACAAAATATGCAATTCTCAATATCAACCACAGATTTTTTAGGGACAGCAATATCAAATGCAATATACACAGCCTTCCTTCCTCTCATATGATACTGATATTCATCGCTTACGATAACTGGACAAGCCATCTCGCACAGTGAACAACCAGTACAATCATCCCATTCCACATATTTTGGTTTCATAGTGATTTTTGCTCTAAAATCCGCTTCGTCCTGTTTTATAACTTCATCTATTGAAGAATAAGATAATAAGGTCACATTGGGGTGATATACAACACTAGCCATTTTTGGGGTGGCAATACATGCACTGCAATCAAGGGTAGGAAAAACCTTACTTAATTGCGCCATTTTACCTCCAACTGTAGGGGATTCTTCAACGAGTAGGACATTTCGACCTGAATCTCCTAAAGTAAGCGCCGCTTCTATCCCTGCTATTCCAGCGCCTATTATCAAAGTATCATATTCATCATAATCTTTACTCATAGTCAAACCTACCTTTATTAAGATGCATTTAATCCTTTCAATTTTTCAGAAAAGGTTTTAACATGATTTAAAAATGGTTCAACACATACAGAACAGATTGCGGCCATTTTCAACCTATTAACGTCAATGTTATTACTCTCAAGAAGCTCGACTGCTTCTTGGATTCTATCAGAGGTTTTTTCTGGACATTTCTCAGTAAATGGACAATCGCCACCATCAGCAGTAATAAAAACCCCATCAAAACCACTTTGGAGGGCAAGTAATACAAAATCAGCTCTAACCATGCTAGAACATGGAACACGAATTAGAGAAGTAGATGCTGTATAATGTTTATGAAGTAGCCCGGTTTGATCTACTGCAGGATCAGAAATTAAATTTGTAGTAAAAATAAGTATTTTTGGTTGATCTTCACTTTTTCGAGTCATTCAAATCACTTTAAACCGATAACGAATTTTTTTAGTATAGTAGGTCAAGTTTTGTACACTGTTAGTTAAAAAAGAGAAAAGGGTTTTGGACCCGTCTCTATAAACAAATAGACTTACCTTTTACGTTTTACGAAAATTTTAAAATAACCCTTGTCTTCAACGTCACCTAGGTATTCATGACCGATCTTTTTACACCATAGAGGAATATCACGTTTTGTACCTGCATCCGCAGACCAAACTTCGAGAATACCATCCATAGGGACTTTCGTCATTGCTTTTTTTGCCGCTAGTAAAGGACCAGGACAACTTTCCGCACGGGCATCAACCAGATGATCTGATTTCATATTTACTAAATCTTCAGCCATAATTAGCACCTCATTTCGTTTTTTAGATAAAATAGGTTGCTTTTGATTGTGTACTGGTATACACTATTTCACCAGCACCTACAAAATCATCAACAAATTCTAAGTCTTCCAGTTTAGCCTGCCATGCTTTACCGCAGGCAGAACAGACATATACATTCACATTTCCATATTCTTTTGCTTGCTTTAGCATTTCATACCAAGGGGAGATACCACCAGTCTTTAATGCATCAATAAATTTTTCTCCAGTAAAGTCCAAGTGTTCACTCAGTGTGTTATTTGTAAGTAACACGTCTTTCTTGAAAGCATATGTACCCCAAAACATTAAGAAAATGTCTACTGCATAGTCCATTGCAATAGCAGCGTTTGTTAGGATTGACATCCCAACCAATCTGTCAACTGCGCCTGAAAAAACTACAATGGTGATTTTTTCAGTTTCTTCTTCCATTTTATCAACTCATTCTGTACTTTAACTACTTCGAGAATCATTGGCCATCTAATTCATAAAGAAAATGAACCTCGAGGATTTGTAAAGCTGGTAGTCAACCTTGGGTTATTTACATTGAGTTAAAAACCTTTCGACATTATATTATAGTTATTATAGATAATAGACTAACTTAACAGATGTTAATTCCGAGAATATGATAAAGAAAAACTGTATAAGATGACTTTTCTAAATAAATTCATACATTTTTCTGTATTTTTTTTACCACAAAAACTATAATTAAAAGGTTCTTCGGAACTTATTCAAAATAGAGTTTCCTTAAGGACATCCACGTACCTAAATTATTGATCGGATTTTATTTAGAAAGGATAGTAAATTAAAAATGGCTTTACCAGGAATTGATGCAGCGCAGTATATGAGTAAATATACATCTAGAGCAATAGGTGACTTTATACAACCACGAGGTACTTTGGATAGTCTTTATATGTTATTTCTTACATTGTGGTTTGGTTCATCAGTGTTTATTAAACAGGAACCGCTATTTCGTGCAGGATCATTTGCTTTAACAATTTCATTCTTGATCATAAGTAATCTTGAAAAGAAATGGAAAAATCAGAAACTTTATCTTGCGGGATCAACCCTTAAATTATTTATAATTTCATTTTTTATTACCGCTTTCGTTAGTACGGATATTCCTGATTTGGATTTCGAGCTCCCATTCAGTATGGCCTACTTCATATTTGAAACATTTATTTTGTTAACAGTTTTTCTTATCTCCAGCTTCATCAATAGTATTCGTTTATTTTTATTGACGAAATTTGGGTTTTCTGGATACCAAGCATTCATTAAAAGTGCTACTAGGGGATTTTGGATAATGGGTGTAGGATTATATTTGTTCAAAGCAATTGATATACTATCTGAGTCGATACCCGTGTACGGGCCTTTATGGGAAGATTTTATGCTTAATTCTCTTATGATATATCTTCTAGTGTCACTATTTCCCTTCTCTTTCAACCCCCTAACTAATTCTCTTTCGAAAAGAAATCCAGTCGTAAATTTTCGTGACTCTCTTCTTGGAGCAACTGTCACTCTATTTATACTAGAATTCATTTTTCACGAGTTTACATACAATTTTTGGAATGAAGCTATCCCATTTATGTTTTTAATTGGCTTAGTTTTACTAGTAGTTCATGATAAAACACCTCCGTTTATAGAATCGATGTATAAAAAATCACTTGAAAAAACCAAAGAAATCGGATCACAATTAAATGAATTGGATTTTTCTGAGCCTGAAAATGTCTTTATTACAGACAAGCAAATGAATCTATTCAAAAAGGGTTCTTCCGATTTTAATGCTGGAAAAAACACAATTTTAGTACCATTGGGCATGTCAGATGACATTGTAACACTCGAAGCATTAGGAAATTTGTCTTTTACTTTAAAAGATTCACTTGGAAGACTTCAAAAAGAATCTGTTGAGAAAGCGACTTTTATGCTTTCAAAAAAAGAATGGGATAATATTTCTAAACGAATGAATTCAGAGAAATTGCGTGACTTGGATATCACAAAATATAACACTTCTATTTCCTCCTTACCAGATTTAAAAGATGAACTTACTAGTTCTCTGACTGTTTACAAGAATAAATTCAATACTGCGGGACTCGGTCGGATCCAAGAAAATTATGATCTTATTAAGTGGAAATATGGAGTAGAGACAACACATGATAAAAAGGAATTCAATTTTCCAGGAATTAAGGTAATTGAAGAGCCTGGTTCTCATTTATTCAAATTTGGATCAATAGAAGCTATTGAAGTTGAAAGGCGTCTTCCAGACGACAAAAAAGCTAGATATTTCAACTTAAAATTACCTTTCATGGCAGCCACAGAAATTGAACATAACGGACGTTATTTTGCTTTGAATATGCCCTTTATTTCAGCCTTAGAGACACCAAAAGGAACATTGATGAATATTTTTGGTTTCAATGTGAATGAAGGGAATCGTACGGCCATTCTTGAAGACTTAGAGCATATACTCACTTTGCAGGCAAAACTAAATGATTATTATCATTTTCGTATGTCGAATGTACTAGCGTTGGAAAAAGATCCAACATTTATTCTCACATGTAAAGAAGGTGGAAACGAGGGTAGATTATTACTAACTGGATCCGAGGATTCATTCTACATTAATGAAGATCAACCCCTAGCTCTTCCTCCGGTAATAGATGAAATTGAAGATAAGTCTGATGAAGAAGTTATTGATATTCCTGAAGATGAAATTGAAATTATCCCTGATTTTC
>JAEOTM010000082.1 GCA_016839815.1 Candidatus Hodarchaeota archaeon | reverse complement strand
GTTTTTCTCTTCTTAAACAAGAAGCTAATGTCTTACTCAGTAGGAAAAAACGGAAACGCACTGTGGATTTACTGTTTGAGATCTCAGAAATTATGTTGGAAGAACAAGAATTTGATTTGTTGTTACCACTTGCACCTTTTCATAGGTCTCCAGAATTAATAAAAAAACTCAGAGATTATTGTGAAATCCCAATAACAACCCAAGAATCCTTAAAAACTGTAATATCCAATAAAACTTTTATTAAAACTTTACTTGATGAATTTCCTAATTTTAATGTATATTTGAAGCAAGTAACTAAAGAAGAATTTCTAAAAACACCAACTACTGGATTTTTTATTACAAATTTGAACGTTTATAGTGTCACACCTGAAATCAATTATGAAAATCTAAAACAGGAATCGTCAGAGGGATTTTTTCTCCCTTTTAAAGATATTTACTGTGTAGGATTCTTTTCAACAAACCAAACCATAATCCCTCTAGGATTTCAAGTTGTAAAACCACCTGAAGGTCATAAATTTTTTGGGAGGGATCTAGAAAGAAACGCTTATTACCCGTATTCTGCAAGGATTTCGTTATTAATTAAAGATTCTCCCTTCATCGATATCATAAAACACCTAAATCTAAAGGGGGTAATAACATTCTTTTTTGGGGTGTGTGAAAATCAAGCTGTCCCATTCTCCTGTAATACTCTTCCTGACGAGAATATAGATCTATGGATGAAGAAAACGTGTGGGAAAGTTACTCCATTTTTATTAGGAAAGATAAAAGACGTGACCAACCTTCCAGGAGATCTCAAACAAGGATTCAAAATTCCAGTATATATTCCCAAGTCAACTCCAGTGCCCATCATCCCCTATGATCTAGCTACTCAACGCAATTTACCAGGAATCCTATCGCATGACGAATTTCCTATCTGCGCACTTGTAGGAACGTCAAAAAATTATCTAGATGTTGAGAGGGAGATTAGCAAAAAAAAATCAATCATAAGAAAAATTCTTTACTAGATTAATCTGAAATGGCATTTTCCAATTCAGATTTTAAGTATTCTAAGAGAGAATTTGATGATCCTGGTTTTTTCCGAATATCTAACCAGACTGGAGTATATAGTCCAAGTTCAATTGCTTGTAAAAGGTCTTTTTCTGTCTGCTCAATTTTCTCAATAAAACGTGAATAGATGCGTGAGACATTATTTTCATGAGAAATCCCATAAGCACTGGCTAATTCAGCATTCTTTTGATTTTCCAAAACTTTTCCTTTGGCAATTTCCCATTCAATCTCTCGTATTGGGGTCATTTGTCCGTCAACCTATGTTTTTTGATTCTACTTGAAAATTTTTTTGGAATTTAGTGTACCAAGATTTCCATTTTTTTGGCCCTATATCGCTTTTAAATAACCTAATATTAGTGCAATAAGATTAGATAACCAAATCAATCCCATAAGACAGGAAATAATTGATTATTATACATATAACTTGATATTTCATGCAATTAACAATTTTTGACTATAGAATGTAAATCGTAGGTGATTTGCTAAAAAAACAAGGGTTTATTTCTGATTTAAGGAAAATTGTCCTCTCAAGGTATCAAAAAACACTGGTTCTATTTAGAAAGCAAAAAAAAATAGCAGGATTTGGTCTTAATAAACAAAAAAACAGACCTTAATGCAATTAAATGCAAAATAATAAGGAAATATTTAATAAACTGAATTTGTCGGGGGCCCTTAGTGAACAACTGTGGCTGGAATAGAAATCTCTCATACTTCTGCTAAGGATATGTTCAAAAAATGCAGTCCTGAACTTGCGTTTCGGTTCATTGGAAATCAGGGTAGAACTATCGCTACAATTTCCAATTTGTCAGAATTAATTTCCACATTATCAGAAATACCAGCAACTATTACTCAATTTCATGTTTTTAGAGAAACTACTCAAAACATTTTCGAACCCCAGCAATTAGATGGCCCAGTCGTCCGTTCAGATCTCGCATTATGGATTAATTACGTATTAGGTGATATTGAACTCTCTCGCAGAGTCTATGATTTGGGGAAGACTGAAAAAAATGCAGAAAAGTTGAAGGGAAAATTAATTCTGCTTCTTAAGGAGCGAGAAAGAGAATTAATTGAATTTATTAGATCTTCATAGAAATTTGTCTTTCTTTGGATCATTCCCCTCCTTCTGATAACTTTCAAAAGGGAGCAGAATTCTTTGATCTATTAATAGTAATTTAAGTTACGGTGTCTATATGTCTTTCATTCGACGAATCCTAGGTGTAGATCCCCAAACGAATTTTGAAAAGGGAAGATCAGCCTTTGAGAAAAATAATTTTAAAGCAGCACATAAAATGTTTCAAAAAGCTTATCAACAATTCGATACAAAAGAAATGAAACTATTAGCTCTTGATAACGCTGCTTTGTCTGCAGAAAAAGCTAAAATGTATGAAAATGCATCTGAATTGTATTATCAGCAAATACTACGAGTTACTGCGGAGCGTAAATCTAATAGAGAGATATTTCAAAGCATTGATCGTACACTCCAAATGATCCGTTCAAGTAAAAAGCCTAAAATCGCTTCTAACAAAATAAAATACTTACAATTCTTAATTTACCTCTCAGAAAAAAATTTTGAAAAGCTCTCGTCTATCTATGATTCAAATAAACGAAGTTTAGAGGATTCATATGGTAAAGCGATAAAACTAGCATGGACATTGATTCATTCTTCTGAGACATTTGTTGAACATGAACCATTACCCACAATTGCTATTCCTGAAGAATTTGTTGAAATTAAGAAAAAAGCAGAGGAAATTATGCAGAGATGTTCTCTTTGCCAGTCAGAGGTTTTTATAGGTGAGAAGAACCAAATAATAGAGAAGGGATCCGAGTTTTTATTATCAGCGGCCCTTACAGCCCATGCACCGATCTCTGTAAATACAGTTTTTTTGAAGACTGGTTCTCAAGGGAGATTAATTTCAGCTACCACACCAGAGTTACCCTTAAAGCTTAGTACAGGAGAAAATTATACAATCAACTTTGCCTTGATTCCCAATCTACCTGGAAGTTGGCAGGTAGGTCCATTGATGATAACTTACAGTATACCAAATGAAGAGGGAGAATATCCGAGTAACTCAAATTTGTATACGATTGAAGCAAAAGATGCAGAACCTGCAATGAATCTGAGAATGGAATCTGAGATGATTGAAGAGGATTTAGAATACATGGTTACATTTTTTGTGGAAAATATTGGGAAAATCTCAATACAGAATATTAAAATTAAAATCGAACTACCTGAGGGAGTCTCGATTTCTCAGGGAACTGAAGAGAAACTGATTAGTTCCCTTGCAGAAGGTGAAACCTTTTCCTTCGAAAACACATTCAAATTTGATCTAGAACAGACTCATTTTGACGGTCGAGTAATCAAAGCTGATTGTTACATTGGTGAAAATCATAGATTAGCGAAAAGCTCAATAAAAATTGGTGGAAAATGAGGACAATCTACTAAGATTAAAAGGTTGATTTATTGGGATTAAAAAAAAATCTCATAATACTTTTCTGAAAGAGTAAATTTCTCCCTTGATTTTATTGATATTTGCACAATATAAGGTCTGTCTCATATCTGATAAACATGGACGTTTTTCGACGTATTCATCATCCAAAAGTCTTTTTAGCGCGTATCGGACTGACCTGGTCGAGCAGGAAACGCGTGCGACAATTTCCTTGGAACTTACGGGTCCCTCTTCAAGAATTACACTGTATACCTTTTTACAAGAGTTTGGAAGTTGTACTTCTTCAAGAGTGGTCTTCGTCATGGAATACTCATCCAGATTTTTTACACTTTCTTGATTTTTTTGAACCTCTTATCCCTTTAAATAACCTTATGTTATATGCAAGAAATTTCAATTAAAAAGAAACCTCTGTTTTACGTATTTACGTGGGACGAAGTCCTAATCGAGTGATAAACGTGGAATAATAGGCGAAACAATCAACAGATTCTTTCTCACCTAATGTAACTGATGAATGAACTATCCTATTCCGAAGATTTCTAAAATGGGCAATTTTTTTCTCATTAGGCAGGTCAAATCCTCGTTTCCTTAATTCTACTACTTGAGTTTGAAAATCTGCTTTTGTTTGGGTATTTATAGGACAGATTTGCAAGAATCTTGTGGAGAGTAAATTTTTCACTGCTGCATCGGCTTTGATCACGAACAGTTCGTAATTTTGGCTCTTAAAAGCGTGTCTCGCTTGATTCCATAAGACTCTCACATAGTTTATACTCTTCGCGGCTTGAATTGGATCCATACTTAATGAAGACATCGTATTCTCTTCCGAATCTTCAATATTCTGTAATATGTACGATATTCGGTTGTGTACCTGACTATAAGTCATATATGATGATCCATTAATGAATAACACAATGAGTAGTAATGCAATGGTTGGAATTGCTAAGAATAATATAAGGGACGTTAAATTCGTGAAATAAATTGGAAGAAATTGGATAGAAAACAAAATATAGGATATAATATTCATAGCATCAAATACAAATAAACCTACAAGGATGTATATTCCCCATTCATATTTACGATTAATTCGCTTTGAGAAAACCAGTGTTTCATTCTCTGAAGATTCCACAAAATTTAGGATAGAATACGTCCGAAAAGGAATACTGGCAATATGAATCAATATAGAGTCACTAGGTACTTCCTTAATATTATATATTCCTCTGAAACTATTTCTGAAAATTTTAAAGGTATTTTGGAGAGAAGTAGCAACCGTCCATTGATTTACTCTATACCACTTTCCTCTAGAATCCAGATAAATTAAATAAACGGGAAGTACGACGATTGTACATATATTTAGAAGAATTGCGACGATACTCCATACGAACGGTTGTGGTAAACGATATTCTAAGAATATTTGAAACGTACCAACTGCATTGGACTCTGGTGTAACTCGTAGATAATAAATACCAGCATCAAGCCTTTCAGAGATATTTATCTGACCATCTCTTTTCTGTTGTTCCTCATGCCAGGGTAAGAAAATTGGTTCTTGACGACCCTCATCGAAGATTTCGACGATCGCATAGTCTAATATTGTAGATGTTGTAGTATTCACCTCAAATACACGGATATTCGCGATAGTACGGCTTGCATTAATTCTAAATTTGAAATAATAGCGTTTACGAGGAATAAATCCCTGTTCAACTTTGATGGCAAATGTCTGATTAAAAGGTATCTCCTGTGCGGTTTCAAAACTATACCCAGCAGACTCAACTGTAAATGAAATATTATATTGACCTATAGGGAATTCTGATTTATGTGTAATGACCACAAAATATGTATCTGTCGCGGGTGCATTCCATGAATAGCTATAATTGCTCTGTAATATATCAAATGGGAGAAGAATTGGATTTTGGGGATTGAGCTTTCTGTATATTGTAATTATAGACTCCCGTAGTACAATTGGTGTGATTTCCCGCAAATTTAATATTCCGACCTGATTTTCTTTTAGCAACACCTTCCAATAATGGCTTTCATGACTAACTGTAAAGTTTGCTCTAACTGGAAGCTCATTGACTAGTATGGCTGAATCTAAACTAAAGGCTGAGTTTGGCATAAATACTAAAACAGAGTAAGTAACATTTAGATCAGGAGCCACACGTGTATCGTTTATAGCAATTATCCAATCCCCATCATCATTTGCCGACCAAGAAGCAAGATAATCGGTTAAGCTTCCAGTAGGTTCTAAGATTTGGGAGAAACTTTCTCCTGATGGTCGATAAAGATCTATTTCCATTTCACTGTATGGGGTAAGAGAAAGATATACAACTTGGCCTTGATTAACATCTTCTAACTTCCAGTAGTGAGTTTTATTCTCACTTGTAAAAACCCCTTCTTGAGGAATTCCTGACTGGATAACTGTAGAATTAGTAAAATCAGTGCTACTGGCGTGTGACGTTAGAGAAAAAGCAGTCACATTATGATGGTTATGGACTGAATCCGCATTACTGTAAGAAAAAACCAGTAATAAAGTTATGAATAATACTGGGTACGTTTTCACCAACCAACTCACACATAAAGACAAGTATGATTAATATAAATTATTTACTTCTATTCACTAGTGTAATAATTTACTAAGAAATTAGGTAAAAGAAAGGGAAAAGACCATTTGAATATATTATTTTCTATGGCCATATTCAATGCCGCAATCATTAGGTATAATATTAAAGGAATAATTTCACTTCCTGTTTTGAGGAAATATTTTCCCTCATTTGTGGATAGAGTCCAAGAAATTCGGAATTGACTGTTCATGAGTCAGAGTATACGAGTCTTTAAGAAGAGGCTTCAAATCTCTCAAAAAAAATGGACTACTGTACAGGGCCAGTCATTACGAACAGTAAATATGGTATTGAATATTCTATCAAGATATAACATGACTCAGAGATCTGATGTTTTCTCAGAAGCTGTTAAAACGCGATTCGATGATGTACAAGGAAGATTAGCTTTCCGCCTTGCTGAATCGATCAATAGACATATTCTCGAATTAAATAAATTTCTTGCTCATTTTGAAGATGTTATTCGAGAAATGAGAAAAATAGAGACAAGTTTCAATTGCGATATCCTTCAACCAGCGAAAAATCGTACTGTAAAAGAAAAAGTTGAATGGCCCCATGATTTAGAAATTATCGACCAGGCACAAAATACCATTCGAGAAATAATTGATATGTATGAAACCGAACTAGCTCTCCGAAAACAAATCGTGTTCGAAATACAAGAATCCATTACACCTCAAATACACGTCATTACTGCATATTTGATCCTATGGTCATCTGAAGTCTATATTGAATCAACACGAATTCATGAACTGATTGAAGAGTTTGGATACGTAGAGAAAATCTATGAACGTTTTCATACTAATAATGCGATAAACTCGATTTCCAAATAAATAGATGATTTCAGCTCGCCTGATATTTGGCTAAGGATAACCCATTTGTGAGTTCTCCTTTCTGAAAACTTTTGACAAGAATTGCTTGGATTTTATCATTTATAGCGTATTCAGGTTCTCCCTGAAGCATTATTCTATGGACTAAATCCATTGAAACTTTAAGGTCATTCTTGGCTGTTTCTTCATGTCCACCATTACAAATGGCTACTCCCCTTAGCTGCACTTGATTCGGGCCTTTCTGTGTAACGAATACACATTCCTTATCCCCTGCGGTAAGATGATCTGGGGAGTGCCCTATTAAATCGGAACTCATAGACTGGATTGCAGAAAACAAACCTGTATACAGACAAACTTCTTGCCCTGCTGGCCGGTGACTTGCAAATAAGGGAAGGCCACCATCATCAAAAATATACACTTCAGATTCAGAAAAGATTTTACCCAGAATATGAAATCTCATCTCTTCTTCATCATCTTTGGAGGGGTTCTCTTTATGACTCGAGAAGGATAATTCATTTGATGTATCTTCAGATTCACTCTCGAAGTCTAACATTAGAAATGGCTTTGCTACTGGGAATATTTCATTAATAGGATGAAGATCTGTAAGTATTGTTAATGCTTTAAAACCCTGAAGCTCAGGTTCTACAGAGTTAGAAAAATGGATATTGAATTCTCTTCCAAATGTTGAAGCAAATTTAGAGGTAATTTTATTCATAGTTTGCAAACTGATTGAATTTCCTGAGATTACTGAAATAAAAATAGCTTCTAAACGTTCTAATTCCTCAGGTAATGTGTGTACTAACTTTTCCCCAATCTGATTTACTAAGTCCTCAAGGACATCTTCTAACTGATTCGATTCAGAAATTCCATAAAATAGACTTTCTGATTTCCCGAAAATCTGTATTAAATCTGAGAAAGATATACCAAGCCCTGAGGTGGGTGATAAAACGGAGATTGCGCTTTCTAAGAATATTGAAAAATTCTTTTGATTAATCTCTTCAAACAAATCAAAATGAAAATAACATTCTCCTAAATTTCTCTTTTGCTCGGTCGGAAAGCCATTTCCAGTATCAATAAAAATTGGGATTGTACCTCTGTATTCAATAGATGCTAAAATAGTTCCCAAGATTCTCAATATTCCTTCTTCAGATGAATTAAATAGAAAAAAGAGGAAAGAGGAATTTAGGAGATTATGCACTTGAGCTATTGTCGAATCTGAGTCAAAGATTACTACTTGATCAGCATATTCACTAAGATTTGTGGAAGAGCTAAGAAGAAGAACAGGTATTCGCTTGTCGTTATATGTGTCTAATATCTTTTTTACGAGCTCAAGTTCTGGTTTCATCTTATCTCCTAAACAAACGATTTTTCCTCTGGGACGGAAATATTCCATCATCTGTGTATTACTAAGGGAAGAGCTCAAGGGAAATTTCACTTTTAATTTATGTGATTTTTAGATAAAGATAAATAATTAATACATCAAGGAGTAAATTTTTTCCTTATTTATTCTCATCTCCCATCCTCTTTCAATCCAGATAATATGTAGGTAATATTCAACTCTTGCATATAAAAGACAAGAAATTTGAGTAGAAAAAGTAGAAACATAATTTTGCAGCGACTTATATTTCATATTTTTGATAATCAAGATTATTACTGGGAACCAATCTCCTTATCTATGATCGTGTATCTAGTAAGAATCAATTTCGAGGAATCCCTTCAAGTACCGAGGGGAAAATTCGGTGTAGAAATGAATGTCATTTGAAATCAAAAAGTTAGAGGGACTGGGGCGGCTTGGTATCCTCAATCTGGGAAAAACTTATGAAACACCTACGTTTCTAAATATCTATAAGAGAAATGAAGTAATAAAAGATCCTATCAAAAAAACCATTATGAGTCACGTTTCCTCTCAACCTCAATTTCATGACTCAGTCTCTTATCCTAACTGTAACATATACCCATCTTTACAGATGCAAGGTAAATCACTATCTCAGCTTACTAAAATTGAAGAGTTTTTTCCAAAATCCGAGGAATTCTTGACTTCTAGAAACAATTCCTTCAATTTAGTTCCTTGGGATTTACCTGAAATCTATATTGATAATGGAAAAAACTATTATAAAAGAGTTAACGAATTAGTATCGAAAACTAATATTATTAATAATTCCAAATTTATGATAAACGTTCCTTTCAAGTCCATTCAGGTAAACACCTTGAAAAATCTCCCCTTGCTGAACATAGAAGGCATTTGTTTGGGAGATATTACATCTTTCCTCAATCACCCAAAATTTCTACTTTCATATCTGTCTTCTGTACGTAAAAAAATTACCCCTGATGTTTTACTCTATGCACCTGGAGTGCCTTCTTCATTCTTTCCAATCTTAGCTTACTTAGGTGTAGATTTATTTGACTTTACATATCGCTCTATTTCTAATAATTCAGATATTGTATTAGAAATTGAAAACTCAGTGGAAGAATTTATTCTAGCCCTAAAACGTACAAGAGTTGCTCTAAAAAATGGAAAACTCCGAGATTTGGTTAGAATTTATTCCAATTCATACCCTCCTCAGAAGACACTGCTCAGGTTGATAGATAAGCAAATTCCCCTTGATGTAGGGTGTTCAATTTACAGTACTGGATCGCTTTATTGTACAGACCAGACTGATTTTTCTCGACCTGAAGTTGCACGGTTTAGAAAACGAGTGAAAGATAGATTTCAGCTGGGATCACATATCCAAGGGATTATTTTCCTTCCTTGTTCGGCTAAAAAACCATATTCTCAATCAAAATCACATCAGGCTTTCCAAAGAGTCATTCGGAGAACATTGAAGAGTAAACGTCATTCGATTGCAGAAATAATACTCACTAGTCCTTTGGGAGTTGTTCCAAGGGAATTAGAATATACATACCCCGCTGCACATTATGACATTCCAGTCACTGGTGAATGGAGTGGAGTGGAAAAAAAACTACTTCATCATGATCTCGAAGCGTTTCTAAATAAAATTCCAGAAGCTATTCAACTCATAGGATATGTTAGGGGAACAGAAGGAGAGGTATTAGCTAATGTATGTAGAAAATTAAACAGGGAAATATTTCTAATCGATGAGGTAGAATCATCTCTTATCTCTAAAGAGAGTTTATATAAGTTTCGTCATCTCATTTCAGAAAATTTAGATATTGAACCAATTTCCAAAGGAAACAAGCTGTTAGAATTCTTAAGAACTGTAGCTGATTTCCAATTTGGACGGGATATAGGAAAAGTGCTTATTCCTGAAAAATCAAAGTTGCAAGGACATAAAGAGCTAGGTATTCGAATTCAAATTTCTGGAAAGCATTTAATGACATTTCGCTCCACAACTGGATTATTAACGCTATCTATTGAAGCAGCAAAGCGGATATTTGGTCTAACAAACAATGTAGTTAGATTTGATGGCGAAATCATTAATGGTACTACGATATTTGCTAATGCTATAAAAGAAGCTGATCAAGAGATTAGAATAAATGATGAAGTAATCGTAGTTAATGGGGATAATGAGATTATTGCAACTGGAGTAGCTTATCTTCCCGGAAAATTATTGATGGACATGCCTCGGGGTTTAGGTGTTAAGATTCGTCAAAAGGTGAAAAATAATGCTTAATAAGACAAATCCACTCCTTACTAGGAAAATTAAAGGAATTCGGCAAGACTATTTAACGCATATATCGGATAAATCACATGCAAAAATCTGGAGTAGCGTATCCGAAAAAGAGAATTTACTTATAATTACAGTTTTAATTCCTTCCAGAGGATGTAGTTGGGCATTGTCAGAAAGTGGAGGATGTTCTGTCTGTGGATATGTGAATGATTCCTCAAGGGAGAACAAAATCCCAATTAAACTAATTAAAGAGGAATTAACAAGGGTAATTATTGATGTAGAATATACAAAACCATTAGAATTGCAGATATTTAACTCTGGGAGTTTTTTCGATAAAGATGATGTTCCAGAAGAATTAAGAGACTTGTTAATAGACCTGATTACACAATCTGGTAAAGTTATCAAATTATCGGTCGAATGTAGACCTGAATACATCCTGAAGGAGAAAAAGGTAATTGAAAAATTACTCAAACAACTTTCAAATGTATCTCTAGAGATTGGTTTAGGATTGGAAAGCTCTAATAATGCAATCTTACAAGACTGTTGGAATAAGGGTACAACTTTAGAAAATTTTAAATCTAGTTTAGAATATCTACATTCAATAGGAATTACTGTAAAGAGTTACGTTTTTATTAAACCACCTTTCCTTAATGAACAAGAAGCATTAAGAGATGCAATCAAGACAATAATCGATGCACAACACTTGGGATCTGATGTTATTTCAATAAACCCATGCAATGTACAAAATGGGACATTGATCTATGAGCTCTTTAGAAAAAATGAGTACCAGTCTCCTTGGTTATGGACCGTTCTTCAAGTGATAAAGATGAGTAACGAGCTTTTCCCAAATTCTACTATAATCTGTGATCCCACTGCAGGAGGTAAAGAACGAGGAGCTCATAACTGTGGAAAATGTGATAAGTTGGTACTTAAACTTATCGAGAAAGCTGTTCAGAAAGAAAAATTACCTGAAAATTTCTCTAAAATCTGCTCTTGCTATAGTAATTGGAAAATCCTGATGAATACACCGTGGGAAACATTCCGCATCCATAATCTCTCAAAATTACGAAGATTGAATCCCCTTAGAGAATAAAGCAACAGTTAATATGAAAAAAAAACTATTCTTGCGAAAGCAGGAATTTTGCTAATTCAGAATTGTCTCGAAATACATAATCAGTTTTATCTGACTCTTGCAGTTCGATTAATGTTTGTTTTACAATTTTTTCTAACTTTCTAGGAAATTTTACATTAATAACTATATGCATGTCACCATGCCCTGATCGATTCGGATAAGGAGCACCTTTCTTTCTAAGAGTTATTACTTCTCCTGATGGTGTTCCAGGTTTAATAGTAATCTTTTCGTTTCCATTTATTGTAGGAATTAGCAATTTAGTCCCTAAGACTGCATCAAGAAAACTAATCGGATATTCCAGAAGTATATCTGCCCCATTTCTTTGGAAAAATGGATGAGGAAATACATTTATTACTAAATACAAATCTCCAGAAGGTCCTCCCAATTCTCCAGGACGTCCTTCTCCTTGTATTACAACTCTTGTTCCATTATCAACTCCCGCAGGTATCTGAGCTTCCACTGTTCTTGATTGTTTTACCTTACCGACCCCTTTACACGTTTTGCACTCTGTTCCTTTTTTTAACATCTCCCCTTCCCCGCGACATTTTGGACAAGTTGTAATATTAATCATCTGACCAAAAGCAGTTCTCTGTACTTGACGCACTTCCCCTACTCCATCACATGTGCTACACTTAAGAAGTGATTTCCCTTCTTTGACTCTATTTCCATGACAAGTAGGACATTGAGCCCAATTAGGAACTTTGATGGTTTTTTTCATTCCTTTCATTGCATCTTCAAAAGAAAGATCAATATTGAGTCTTACATCCTGACCACGTCTAGCGCGAGGGCCTGAAGTTCGGGCTCGTGTTCCCCCACCAAATGCATTAAATATACTATCAAATATTCCAAAACCACCAAATAGATCATCTAGTCCCATTCCTGAAAAATCTCTAAAGGAGGTTCCAGATAGTCCTTCATGACCATATCGGTCATAGAGTGATCGTTTCTGGTCATCAGAAAGGACTTCGAACGCTTCAGCTACTTCTTTAAATTGCTTTTCTGCTTCTGGATTGTTGGGGTTCATATCAGGATGATATTTCCTTGCTAACTTGCGAAAGGCTTTCTTAATCTCTTTTTCATTAGTATCTCTTTGGACACCAAGAACCTCGTAATAATCGCGCTTGTTATTATTGCTCAGTCATATCACCTGATATTTTTCTATTATCTCCCTTATTCCTCATCAACTATCTCATAATCAACGTCTACTACTTCGGAATCATCCTGACC
>JAEOTM010000081.1 GCA_016839815.1 Candidatus Hodarchaeota archaeon | reverse complement strand
TAGTAATCCTTGGCGATGAACCTACAGGAAATTTAGATTCAACTACTGGATCTGAAATTATGGATCTATTGACACAAATAAACAAAGAAAGAAATGCCACCATTATCGTGGTGTCCCATGATCCTAGAGTCACAAAATATGCCTCTCGACTTATAGAATTAGAAGATGGACGAGTAATAAAAGATTCATCTCTCTAAATCCCCCCATTTTTTAGATCACATTTTCCCCTTACTATAACTATAGTAATTATATGAAATCCGCTATCAATGTGTTTAAAAATGATAAAATCCTAATAATCTTGAGTTTAGCATGAAATAAGGGTAGATTATGTCTGGGACTCCAGTTGATCCTCCACCAGAGTTTCTGAAGGAATTAATTGATATCTGCCACGAGATGTCAAACTGGCGACTTTGGAAAGATCGGGAAGGTCTCTATATTTTAGATGAATACAGTGATTTTGGACGAGCGCATCCAAGAGCCCATATTTTCCTTCGATTTGAATCAGATTTTAACGTTTTCTGTCATACAAGTAATTTTAACCTGAGATCGATAAGTCTCCTCATTATTGCTCTTTTAGGATGTATTCTGGGAATATGGATGCTATTTGTTGAAGAAGGACTGGGTTTGCTAATCATTGTATCGATGTTCTTTCTGATCATTTTAGATCAGAAAGCTAGAAAACAGAGTCAACAGAGTATAGATCTTATTCTAAAGAGAATTTCAATGTATCCGAAGATTATACTTCATAGAAACCAAACTTATGAACGGATATTCGGATTAGGCCAGTTTCAGAGCCAAGAAAAACAATCACTTGGTATTTCACAACCTTTTAATAATAAAAACGCACAAAATAAGTGTCCGAATTGCAGAATCCCTATTCCGTCAAGTGAAAAGATTTTTTGTGATGAATGTGGAATTCTACTCAAATAATTTAAAACTATAAGTTTATCTATAGAAGCCACTTTTAAAAATCTAAGCGAATAATGATTTCAGCAATTAATCGACGACAGAGAAAGAGGAACCAGTAATCTGGAAACTTCTTGAGGTATGTTCAGAATATTTCTTGAAATTTAACAGCTGTTTCCTCATCATTATCAAGTCCAATCTAGGTGCAAAGAACCTTAGAATTTTGCCAAGGACTCCTTTTGGAAACGACCATCTGATTTTTACTAAAAGGCGAGACATACGGGAATTTAATTTGTAGATAACATAACTCACTAAAAATTGTCCATAAAGATGAGTAAGGATGTGATTAGATGGAGAGGCAAATGTTATATGCTTATTAGGAGCATAGGCAAGAAGGGGGAATACTGTCATGAATGTTTGTCGTTTTTCTAACAGGTGAGCATCTTTGATCAAATAATCTGGGCTTTTTATGCCAAAATTATCCAACCAATCGTAACTATATGGGGCATAATTCATCTGACATAGCCATAGATAAACGATCTTTGGAGAAGCTTTAATTGTGATTCCTCTATAATAGCTAACAGCATTTTTCAACAGATATGTGTCACAGGGATATACTATTTTTCGTTCCTTTAAGCTCGTGCCCCAAATTTCAGTGCCTGACAAGACCACTTTTCCTCAAAAGTTAAAACGAAATATCATACAAATACCTGCTGTCATTTTATACCCTTTTTATGGTGGAATAGCTTCTGCGAGTTTGTCGAAGCTCTGTCCTCATGCATAGATTTACTCCCTATTAGTGACTTGCCTATCAATGGAGTATCCAGGAATATCTTTAAACATTATTGACCTAGTTGCTTTAGCTCCTCTTGACTGCACTCCACTAAAAGGTTGAATTTTATTGCTTTCTCCAAGAAATTTATGGCTTCACTTCTTTTACATTTTGTAGCCAGAAGAGAAATGACTTGTTCTGAAAAGAAATATTGAAGACCATGTTTTTCAAAAGCGGATTTCTTAATTAGTGATACCATTTTTTTATCTTTTTTAGACAGTTTAATGTTCTTTAACGTTAGAATTCCCTCGTTTAGGACGAAGGCAGAAAAATGATGGATTGAAAGGTATTTCCGTACCATTTTCTTGATTTCAGCTTGAGGAAATTGATCTAAATCGATTAGATCATTTAATTGTACCTTAAATTTCTCCTCCAATTCTTTACCTAGACCATATAATCGTTCCATGAAATATTCTGCAAGGGGTTTTTCTGAAATAAGAAGTATACTCGAATAATGTCCATTCCAGATTAACATGTGAAATCCCTCTCGGCTAATGGATTCAAATTTTTCTTTAGGAGAACCATTTGCATTCCGAGAAACCATATTTACAGAGACATCCTCGATGAATTGAGAGATAGCTGTGGACATCCCTGATAACGCATCAGTATCGGCTGAAAATTCTGCAATAGTTTTTTCAACATAGATGGGCAAACCAGAATTATGTCTTATGAGGACTAGTCTAATAGATTTAATATCTTCATAGCTCTCCTCGATAAGTCTATCATTTATTAAAACTTGAGATTTATGGAACGTTCTTTTTCGACGATATGTACGAATTGCAGTTACAGAAACAAAGACAGTAACCAAAATAAAAGCTACTAGTATCAAAACCTCGGTGATGACATCAATAATATTGATGGCTGGAGGAATAATTTCAAAATCTGCTAATTCAGAAGCAGTCATTACATAACTAGCAGGTAAAGTTGACATTCCTGCACTAGAGGTAATTGTAACATTAGAAAATCCGACAGCATCAATTGTGTATAAACCAGATATAGTATATTGTGCCTGACCTAATTCATTTATTGGAATAGTCTCTCGAAAAATCAGGGTACTTTCATTCTGATATTTTAAAACAATATAATAGGAAATCTCAACTCCGTTCAAAGAAAATTGGCTCATATAGTCAAGTGAAAACTCACTGGCAATCCCACCTGGATAAATCAGGGTGGAACTGAAGATAATATCTTCCCCTTGACGAATATTTTTTCCTGGCTCAATTTCAACTAACAGATTAACTGGAAGACCTAAGATTCTAATTGAATGAGAATAATACTGAGTCTGAAAACCATATTTTTGAACTTGGATTGTTAAATTATACAAACCATATTGCCACTCAAGCGTAGATAAGTTAAAAATAAACGGAGTATGTGATAATTGCAAATTAGAAATGCTTGTTTCAAGAACAGGAGTACCATTTAACCAGAGATTAATATTATCAAGTGAATCAATACTTATGTTGTCGATAGTGAGGTATTCTCCGATACTAACACCCAAACTGTCCTCAACCATAACTGAACTATTATTTGAAAAATGCACATTAGAATCAGAAATTCTTAATGTAGGCATTTCTACAATTGTAAAAACGATAGATTCAGTACAAAGTTCAAAATTTAGACACGAAAAGGTAATATCAATTGTATGGGAACCAAGGGTCAGTTGATTTGCACTGAATCTAAACCAATAATACTCCCCAGTACGATTTAGGAACTCTAAATGAGTATCATTTTCAATTTCAATAGATCCAGATTCAGAGAGTGTAATATTTTCATTCCAATCAGCATTTATGAAGAATGCGGAAAATACGGCTGAATTAGAATAATAAACTGCTATAGGACTCATTGAATTGATTTGAATTTGTGTTAATGCCTTTTCAATATTTAAATTAACGATAAAGAGAGCTGGACGATAATTTAGTAAGGTAAACGTTATGTTGATGACAAATCTGCCTGATTGGCTAGGATTAAATTTTAGAGTCCAAGAGGAGTTCGTTTCTCTTACT
Source organism: Candidatus Hodarchaeota archaeon (assembly GCA_016839815.1). Classification (GTDB taxonomy): domain Archaea; phylum Asgardarchaeota; class Heimdallarchaeia; order Hodarchaeales; family Hodarchaeaceae; genus Hodarchaeum. The sequence goes on along the minus strand of JAEOTM010000081.1, from coordinate 5,103 downwards.
GAGCTGACGTGAGGGACTAAGGACTCGATGAGTGGTTCATTTGATAAAAGATTATTCTGGGTATGAGAATAAAAATATTGGAGGTTGAGATTTAAATTATCTGCGGAGCCATTAGCAAATGGCATAAAAATTTCTGAATTATTTAAACAGAATTCACCATTTATGTAACCTGTTATATTTGTAGTTCCCGGAATAATTGTTAATGAGAAATTTAATTCTCTAGAAAGATAATCAGAATGGTTAACCATAACTGGAATGTTTGGATAGAAACCGATTCCAGGAAAGTCAGTCGTATTCAATTTATATATGTAAGCAGAAATAGATGTGTTATAATTTGCATATGAGTCATTTACTTGCACAATAGCACCGGAAATGGAAGTTTCATCAATTGAACGATAATCAATCTTAAGAGAAATATTATTTTGCCATTCTAATACGAGATTTGACGGATCTAGTGAAAGTGTAGAGTTTTCTACAAACTTGATATGGACAGTTATTGTCCAATTAGTAAACCAACTCATTTCTGTCTTGACAGTTATATTCTCCAAAGTTCCAGGAGTGATCCCAGAAGTATCAAAACTTGCATTAAAGGAGAGATCTGCTGAAATTTGATTCATATACGTATCAGTAGCGGAGGGCCAACTCGCATCACACCAAATCTTCGCGTTTTTAACATTTGTTGCATTATGAAGAGATTTATAAACTGCACTGACAGTAAGGGATTCACCAATTATCAGTTCAGCTTCTGTTTGAACATCAAGAGAAGTAGGTATAAATAAATCAATTTTCCGTATGTAAGTCCCTACTTTATTCTTCCCTGAATTGATCCAAAAGACTTGTAGATCGTATGTCCCACTAATGGTTGTTAGCTGATCCAAAGTACTATTGATATCCCATGAGTAAGATACAGTATTATCAGAATAGGCAATATTAGTATTGTTAGTTATTAATTTACTTGTGGGATTGTATTCGATCCATAAGGAAGCATTTCCGTCTGGTTCAGAAACGGAGTGGAGAAGGTTTAAGGTGTCGGTGACATTTGCAAATAGAGGGAGAGAAAGGGGAAGACTGTTTCGTTCTAGATGAAAATCAGAAATATAGTTAGTAGTATTAAAGCAAATATCCCATTCAACAAATGAAGTAAGACTACTGGTATTAATTACCATGGTACTATTACCAAAAGTATATTTATGTGCTGAATTACCATCCCAGGTCACATTTACATTATCGGATAGATTAGTATATTCAGGGATAAGAGAATTGTTCCAATAAATGCTAGATCCATTCCAATCAGATGGAATACCGTTGATTGAGACAGATCGATTGCGAATTATATCTAGTGTATCGATACCAGCAGTCGAAAAGGATAGATTCCAAAAAGCATTAGATCCATTATGAACTTGAAAGGTAATTACGGGATTAATTATGTGAGAGGTAAAGGAATAGTCTTCATGAGACAGCAGGGAGAAAGAAACTGAAGTATTTGTATAGAGATTATGGGTAAGAGTATTATTCGCTGTAAAGCGGAAAGATGATAACTCATAATTTCCATCTGTGGTATTATATGTCATAGAAAGCTCTTCAGGAGTAGAATACGTCAAATTATTTCCATTTATATCAGTGGGTAGGATATTAAAATTTGAAAGGATATCTATAGTGGGAAAACCAACGAGATTCCAGCTATCTCCATGATTGGACTTTGCGGCCCAATTTCCAGTATCACCATTGGTTGAATCATCTTGACCAAACCAATTCCAGTATCCTTGTGCTTGATTACCTGTATCATTAAGCACTATCCAATAATATCCCTTTGTTACCTTAAGGGGTTCTTCAAAACTATACTCAACCCATGTGGGACCAACATCCACTCCATAATTGATTGTCCCATTCCCAAATTCACTTTCTAAAGTTTTTGATCCTAGCTGCGATCCAGGTAATCCCCCACTATCATCAAAAATTGATATTGTTCCCTGAGGATAGTCTCCCCCACTGAAAAGATCTCGATATGTAATGTATGCTCCTACAGCTGTAAGGTTAGCGTAATCCTCCTGAATCTCAAATTTTTGAGCTGCTTCAATATAGGTAGTTGAGGCAAGTTGATCTGTTCCACTCGTTTCATTTTCTATTGACCGCCAATCGGTCATAGCAGTAACGTTTGAAAAAAAGAAATCTAGTGAATTACGAGAAAAATTCGTTAAGGAGTTATCTATATTAAACGTTGTAGAACGTTCTGACGGATTCCCCTGGACTAATGAATTTTGCGTGTTAGGAGAAGTAGAATTAACTTTGATAAGAGAATCATAAATTTGATAATTACCCGCTCCAACCCCTTTCTGTCCTCCAATGGCGTAGTTTGGAGTTAATATTGGATTTAGTAAATCCGAAATTTGCGAGGTTTCAGATGAAGAGACTGAGTTTTTCATTAATCGTTGTATTGGAACCGATGTCATTCTCTCCAATGTTACAGTTTTGTCACTCAATCCAGTAGAATTAGTATGTACGAAGAAAACACTTATTGGGACGATGTTAAGAAGAAGAAAAAAGATAATAATATGACTGATTAGTTGATTGCGATTTTTACTATGTATTTGGGAAATTATCGTCATATCCCAGTTTCCTTTTCAGCCATATTATCCTGGGGAGATGGGAGGCTTCCATGAATTTCAGTGACTCGTTTTTGGTTTTGAGAATAGCTAATCAAGGGAGAGAGAGATCCCAACTCGTTATTTTTTACCGCGACACCTAGATCTCTGGTGTTTTACGGTAAAAACTATGACTATTTCACGCGAGTGATTTCCATTACCTACATTTCTGACTACTTTGAATACAAGCATGTGGCCTTGGTACGTATCAGTCCCTGAAACTTCACGGATAAAGGATTTGATCTCACTAACAATTAGACCGAAAATGACTTTTCGATCAGTTATAAGATTCTCATCAATGTCCTCTTCAGAATCAAGAATGTCTATATTTCCAAGAAAGACAAAGTAATCAAAAATTTCGTCAGGTTTGAATTTTTCATAGCTTTGATTTAATCCAAATCTTCGACAGGTTCTATTGAATGTCTTTTCACGAATCTCTGAACTCGTTGCAATATAGTGTTCAATTGTGAATGAAAGATTGTAAATCACATCCTGCCTTCTCCCACGGCCTTGAATCAGAAACTCAAAATATTTAGTTTCTGGTTCAGGATTTGGCTCAGGATCGGGGTCAGGTTCCGGATCTGGTTCGGGATCGGGTTCAGGGTCAGGTTCTGGATCAGGTTCAGGGTCAGGCTCAGGATCTGGATCAGGCTCAGGATCGGGTTCGGGGTCAGGTTCCGGATCAGGCTCTACAATACTGGTTGAAAGAATTCTGACTTCAGAAAGTAGATCACCAGGTGGAAACGGATTTAATACCCAATTACTGTCATGTGCCGCCTTCGCGGCCCAATCACCAGTGTCTCCATTAGTTTGGTCATCTTGTGTGTACCATTCCCAGAAACCTTTTGATTGGTCACTCATATCACTAAGGACTATCCAGTAAAAACCTTGCATCACATTTATAGGACTGTTGAATGAAAAAGTAACCCAAGTGGGTCCGATAGGAACTCCTAAATCAAGTGCAGAAAATCCATCCTCTAATAGAGTTGTCCCTAAGGAATTATTTGGTAATCCATTATCATCTGTAAAGACAGAAACAGTTCCTTGAGGGTAATCTCCATCTTTGAAAAGATCAACATATTTAATGTATATTTTAACCTGAGTAATATTTGCAGCTTCCTCCACGATTTCAAATTTTTGAGCTGCTTCAATATAGGTAGTCGAGACGCGTGTGTCACTATTCTCGGTTTCATTTTCAATTACCAACCAGTAATCTGACACACCGAGTTCCGCAGATATTTGGATCGAATCCGAGTCATCAGAATTAGATTCAATCAAAGAATCAAGCTCTGCAGATGGATTGAGTTCAATTTGATCTGGGGGGGTATTATCGAAAACCATAGGCTGATTATTCAAAATGAAGAGTGCTATGATGAGGAAACTGATTATTTTATATTGACTTTTTATATTTTGAGTTAGTTTTGTCTCAATCATAACAAGAAAATACAAGACCAGAAAACCTTATTAAACAAACTAGAGACTTGATCCGCAAGTACCTTAAAAAGGCCCATTCTTTATTTGATGCCCTAGAGAATTCTTCCGCAAAGATAGGCATGCATCTAGATAACTTTTCCGTAGATATGTTATTCTAAAAGAGACTCATTTTATCGTCATTTATGGAATCAACTTCAACACTTTAGCTCTGTATTCTTCATAATACGAACCAAATTCTCGATTAGCTCCAATTCCTCCTTTCTTGCAAGCAGATAAAGACAAATTACCATAAATGGTATAAGGAGTAAGGAATAGAGTGCAGACAAAAGAATAATTATTATCAAATTAATCTAGTAGAAAACCTACTATTAGTGCTGAAAGAATATGTGAAATTCATCACTAAGGGGAATATTCTTGAAATATAGCAAAAACTCAACAAATAACCGAGAGAGAGGACTATCAAGCGAATTCTCGTTTAGCATAGAAAAAATATCATTTTTGTTTGAGCAACGATTAAAGATTTTCACTGCAAACTTATAGGGGGAAAGCTGAAGAGTGGCAGTAAGGGGGGGTAAACTAAAAAGCTTCATGATTGGTATTAGTTCTTTTTCCTTGGACAATAATACAAACTGGATTGCAATATGAGTTGTAAAATTCATGAGCTTCTTTCTGCTTGGTGTGGGATTGAAAAGAAGTTTGAGATTGTCTTGTGAAGGATTATTCCTTAGGAAAGTAAGGAATTCTAGCACTTCGGGGATGGTAGTCAAGCTCTCAAACTTATGCTTAGACTTTATTGCTGCATTCCACCAAGAGAAAAACACTCCTGGATCATTAATAGTTGTGAGAAACCAATTCCAATCTTTTGTAAAGAGGTGTTTTTGAGAGAGAAAAGTATCTCCAATTAGCACAAGAAACTTATCTACTTCTTCATCACTCCCAAAGTGGCGTAAGAGGGCGGGAGGATAGGTAAACGAAGGCCAGAGCTCATTGTATGATTTTTTGATTGCCCCATTGACAGAGGACCAAG
>JAEOTM010000036.1 GCA_016839815.1 Candidatus Hodarchaeota archaeon | reverse complement strand
TCTGTGATGTAAAAACTAAACGTGGTCCAACGAGTGAAATATCAGTAATTCCATGAGCTTTATATGCTTCAAGCATTTCTAATCCAATATAACCTGCTCCAACAATTACTACAGATTGTATCTCTGGAGTAGAGGATTTTAAAAATGTTCTTAATTTTTCAGCATGGCTTAACTTGTGAACATAAAATATTCTTTCATGTTCAATATTGAACTCAGGAGAGGAGGTTGCGTGTGCTCCTGTTGCAATGACTAGTATATCATAAGAACGAGAAAATTGAGATCGTGTTCTTTTATCTAAAACAGTTAACTGTTTTGAATCAAATTCTACATCTACTACCTCATTCTGCAAGTGGACAGGAATTTTTCTTTTCTTTTCTACTCTTTCAGGAGTAAGAGTAATTAATTCATCTAGAGTCTTTACCTCGTCAGCGACATAATATGGGATACCGCATGAACCATAGGAGATATACTGATCTTTTTCGTAAACATCTATTTTCCATTCTTGATGGATTCTTCTAATGGCACTAGCTGCACTTAAACCCGCAGCATTTCCTCCGATGACAACAATTTCCATTAATATTCCTCTTTATTCTTCAATCGTAAAATAGAGACGTCTGTTATTCTTTCCTTTATTTACTAGTTTTTTAATCTTAATAATGCCAATTTCCTTAAGCGACTTCACATGACATCCCCCATCTGGTTGCCTATCAAAGTTTTTAATATCTACAATTCTCAATTCTTGAATATTCTTCGGTAAACCCATTGCAAGCTTTGTTAAATCGGGATCCTCTTCTACTTCCTTCCTGTCAAGAGAGTAAACCTCCACAGTATAATTTTTGGAAATTATTTCGTTGGATCTATTGACTTCTTGCTCTATAAGCGTGCGATCAAAATCTTGAAGATTAAAGTCAATTCTCCCTTGATCAATTGAGATGTGGTTTCCAGTAATTTTGGCACCTAGATTACGGTAGAAGGCACCAGATAATACATGCGCGGCAGTATGGTATCTCATTAGTGTATAACGACGATTCCAGTCTAATTTACCCAATATTTTATCTCCTGTCTTTATTCCTGGTTTATCTACTTCATGAGATATTTTACCGCTGAATTTACCTACATAAACAACATTAAACTCATCATTGTCCCGAATAAGTACTCCTTGATCATTATCTACACCTCCAGATTTAGGATAGAATGCTGTTTGATCAAGTACAATAAATTTGTTGTCAGTTACTGAAATAACTTCTGCTTCAAACTCTTTTTGGTACATCTCTTTAAGATAAAGTGCTTCGTTCATTTTGAATAGTTCTCCATTCAGTATATGATATCTAACTTATAGATAAGTGTATATTGATAAACCTAGTAATGTTATCCCCGTCAACTTGAAAAATAGATTTCCCCAATAAGAGTTCCAACTTATATTAGCAACTGATAAATGAATAAAACCAAACCATACGCCACCTGAATTAAATGAATCAACAATTACGTGGATAAAAAGAGCTCCAAATGAAGAAATTATAATCATTTGCAAAAATGGAAAATTTGGTATATAAAAACATATAATTACAGGGATTACGTACAATAAGTTATGTGAAAGCTTACCTCGGTGAGGGACAATTTGATTAAAAGTAATTCTTGCAATCTTTTGATCAAAATCAGGTAGGCGAGAAAAAATTGGAGCTATTATAAATGTTCCAACTCCCCATATTTCTATAGGGGTCTGTAAAAAAGTTAATGATGCACTAATAAAACCAAGTCCAAAGATGATATGTGTAAGGCCTCTCAATTCGAATAACCACGGTTATTAGATATCATTGTTCTGATTCTTCGGTGTTTAAGCATTTTTATAAAATTACTGGTAAGTTTGCTATCATTTCTTTGTTTCTGACGTAATTAGTATTTCTTCTATCCTCTTTTACGAAAATTCTTGTTTCCTTTTCTCGTTCTTTGGTAGGTAAATTTAAATTACTCCATATCACCCTATCCAATTGAATAAATAAGAGTAAATTTTAAGGTAGGATCATCTTGTCTCCTATAGAGAAAAATACATTCAAAAAACTCTATGGAGCATTCTATACTCCGACTGAACTAGCATCAGAACTAACAAATCGTGTCCTAGAACAGGTAATCAAAACACAAGTCCGTCGTTGTTATGATGCATCTTTATCTCTAAAAGCTCTCCTTATGTCCGACAATATCGAAATTTTAAGAGCAATTCAATCTTATATTTCAAATCTGACAATATTGGATGGATCTGTTGGACAAGGAGAATTCATTCTTACCTCATATTATGCTCTGTGTCACATTTTTAACTCTATATCAAAGCGACTACATGAATTAAACATGAAATCCTCAATCTTACCTAAAAAGGTGATATTACAAAATTTATTTGGAATGGAATTAGATATTGCGACATTAAGAGCATGTCACAAAATTTTGAATGAAAATATTCGGGAGATTGACAAAAATACAGTATCAGCATGGTTGGAGGGCAATATTAGAGAAGGAAATTTTTTAGAAAGCGATTTCAGTTCTTGGAAAACGATCCCTAAGAGATTTAAGGGATTTGATTTGATAATTGGGAACCCTCCCTGGGGAAGCCATCTTAGTAAAGCAGAACGAATTCGTTATTACAGAAAATTTAATTTATCAGGTTCAAAACGAAATTTGAATTCATTTGAACTATTTATATATCAAAGTACTAATATGTTAAAACCAAATGCTGGGTACTTAGCGTTATATCTTCCTAAGAACCTTTCACGTTCAAATCAATATGTAAATCTACGGAAGTTCATTCTTAATAACTTTCACATAAAAACATTGATCTTTCATGATCTATTCAATGAAGTTACTCAGGAATTTATTTCCTTAGTTGCTCATCGTATCGATATGAAAGAATTAAGCAATGAAATTCTGATTAACGAGAAGATAAAAATCCATCAAAATGTTTATATGACTAATACTGATTATATATTCACAAAAATCTCTGATAATACACTTTTACAGTTATTAAAACTTATTAAAAAAGATACAATGTCATTAGAAGAATATGTTACGATTCAACGTGGTGAAGAACTGAGTAAAAAAGGAGGGGTTATGTATTGTATTTCATGTGGTATGTGGGTACCATTATCCAGTCGTAAGCCCAATATTGAATGTTCTCAATGTCATAAAATTCTATATAAAGATCACTTACAAACAAATTTCTTGATAAGTCCTATAAAATCATCACAGCACACTATTCCCATTCTTACAGGTGATGATTTTGATCAATATGATATTAAATCATGTCATTATTTCAATGATTCGATTAAATTTAAATCCAAGAAAAATAAAGACATATACAAATCTCCTAAAATCGTCTTACAGAAGATAAAGCAGTCTCCTTGCGGTGCAATTGACTTAAAAAATGCTTTTACTACCCAGAATGTTTATAATATTCGTTTAAAAAAACAATGGCAACAAAATCCCAGTTTCCTTTATTATATATTAGCTATACTAAATTCTCGTCTTATGAACTGGTATTATGAAAATCAATTTAACCTTGGATCTAGATATACTAATGCTATTTCAATTAAAAACTTGAAACGTTTACCAATCAAGCCTCCAGAAAAGAATGAAGATCATATAAAGTCAATCGAACAGCTTTTTCTTTCCTCTCCCATGCTACCTGTAGTAAGAGAGAAGATTGAGAAAAAAATAATCAATTTATACAAATGCTCTTCTTATGAAAGTTTTCTTTAGCACACTCCATTCTGAGAAAGGAGTAAGAAATGGTTATTTATCTAGAAATTTATCTAGTGTTGTATTCTGAAACTCCTTAATTAGGGACTTACCAAACAGAGCTTTCTCTTCGATAATTTTTTTGTATTCTTCTCTCAATTCAAACCCAATAACATCTCTTCCAGTCCTGCGTGCAGCTAATATTGTTCCTCCAGAGCCAGAAAATACATCTCCAACTAGATCACCTGCAGAACTCGATGTAAGAATTAGCTTTTCAAGAAGGACAATAGGAAGCTGACAGGGGTGTCCTTTGATTCGATGTGGATCATTCCCTCTATTATATTCCTTCCAAAAAAAGACATCTTCATCGTAATGTTTCTGTTTTACGAACTGATATTTTTTACGGTTTTTTACTAACAACAAGATATGATAATGGCTCGTAACAAAACGACGTTTAGTGTACACTCCCCAGGAAAAATGCCAGATTGCATGATTTAACGTGTGAAAATCAGTAGTTTCGAGTGCATTTAGAATATACTGAAGATTTGTCCATCCAGAGATAATATAAAGACTGCCGTTGGGATTAAGAGCATTGTAACTATTTTGAACCCACTTTTTAGAGAATTCATAATATGAATCAGGTGTAAAATCATCATTATACAAGTGATAGTCATCAGCTCCATATTCGTGTGAGGATTTACTAAAAGAAATCCCAAATGGAGGATCGGCAATTATTAAATCAAAGAATCGATCCTTAGCTATAGCTGGCAATGTTTCATTAACATCTCCTATAACTAACTTGTATTTCGATTCGGATTTCATGCTATACACTCAAAATCAGGTAAGTATTCGAGAGGAAAGAAGGTCTTTACAACTTTTCCATATTTCGAGTTTTGACATGGGAATTGACCTTCTGACTGGTTGTACTTTTGATATTAGTTCAAAATATTCCCCAAAAAAAACAACAATCCTATTTGTTGCTTGTATCGAAAGTCCGATCTTAGAATAATATGTAATCTTTTTATTGAAATTTTCTTCTAGACATCTCATAAATTCTGACAAAGGAAGCGCTTCTTTATCTTCCTTAACTTTCTTTCTACAAACGATGATCAAGTCATAAGAAATAGCTTTCTTGTTCTGAATATTCAATACATTCAAAGCTTCACTCTGCAAAGCATGAGTCTTAACTGTATAAAAACCTGAATTCTCAAGCAAATCAGCGAGTTTTAACCACGTATCAGGATTTGCATGATGAAAAGTAAAAACAAATAATCCTTCAGGTTTAAGATGCATTTTACAATTTGAGAAAATATTTGCTAACTTTGTATAGTAGTCAGTCTCTCGATTTTTTGTTTCTATAGCCTCTTCACGTTTAGGAGTCTCAACAAACTCGAAAATTGAATATCTCTTGCTAAGTATTATGCGAATCCAAACATATAGGAAATCAGATAATTCTGAATAATTTACGTTATCTGAATATGGAGGATCGGAGATTAATAGGTCAACTGTATTTTTAACCAAGGGAATATGCTCCGAATCACGACATAACAGGAGTAAATTACTACTATCATCAGGAAAATCCTTGATATCCCCTTTGAACACGACTCCATCAATTTTTCCAGTTATAACTTTACGATGCTTAGCGATCTTCTCTTTACTCATGTAATACTCAAAATTATAGGGGGTGAGATTGTATTGTTTCCCTTTCAATAATCTATTAAGACATTTAATCCATGTCCCTCTACCATATCTTGTTCCCCAAACATTATTTTCAGTGTATGTAGATAATGGATGAAAATCATGACGAGAAAATATCCCTTCTACCTTCTGTCCTTTGGGCGAATAGCGTGTGAAGCAATTGTTATGATTCAAAAGGTTAAGAAATGCTGCTAAGAGCATTTCTTGTAGAATTTCATTATCAATCTCATCGATATGAGTTAGAATAAGACTTAACGCTAAAAGTTGACGAGAAGTAAACAAATCAGACCATTTTGTGTAATTATGATTTATAAGAACTTTCGTAGCAATACCAATCGGGATATCTTCTTTTGGCCAGAGATATTTATTAGAATGATTTTTCCAATACTCTTCAGCTTCATTATAGAGTTCATAATCTTTTTTTGAAAACTTTTTGATAAATTTGTAGTTTGATTTGGAAATTTGGGTATCCTTTCTATTCTCAATTGAGCAGTGAGGACAAAATCCTTCAATAGCGAAAGGTTTACTGGAGAGGGGAGTCTTACTTCTCTGGATAGTGGACAAAATATGAGTTGTATCTCCACAATCAGGACATTTAAGAAATTTTCTACCCATTCGATAGCCAATACTTGGATTAAATTTTTCATTGCAGTGAGGACAATTTATATCAGAATTAAGAGGTTTTGATGAAGGAAATACCGCGTAGCATGAGGGACAAAGAAGTATTGGATCATTAGCAAGATAACTCACAAGAAAGTTACGAAACATTGGAATAGAACGGTTACACGTTGAGCAATTCAGAACTTTGACCCAGTGTGTGTAGATGATATCAGCAGAGTTCATACATTCTGGACAGGTGGTCTTGTACCACTGTTTCACATTATTTTCCAGAACTTCTTCACACTTTGAAATAACTCCTTGTAGTTCTGATAGATCAACCAATATACTTTCAGTTTTAGTAATAAACCAAGCAACAGGATTAATATCTACTCCGATGCATTTCATATTGAGTCTTAAAGCTTCTATAATAGTCGTTCCCCCTCCCATAAATGGATCAAGAACTGTAATTTCTTTGAATGTCCCCTTTGTCTTAAAAAACTCTTTCATAAGATTGTCAGAAGGATTAAGAACACAGCCAAGAAGAATCGCTCGGAAAATCGACGAGGATCGTCGTGCAAACCACTTAGATATCTGATAAATGGGTTTATAGCTACTTCGCTCTGGAATAGCAAGGCGACTTACATCAATGATTGGGAAGGTCGATTCTATCATCCTTTTCGTCATAGAATCAGAACCACATTATAAGCTACCTTTGATAAACTGAAAAAATTCATCTGGAGTCTTAAAAGTATGATCAGGATTACTCTTATGAAGTTTATCCAATTCAACCGCACCCCATTCAGCTCCCGCAGTTGTTACACCAGCAGCTTTTCCAGCAATTATATCAAGATGGCTATCACCGATAAAGATTACTTCCTCCTTTTGAAGATTTAAATCCTCCATTATTCGAAAAAGAGCATCAGGATAAGGTTTCGAATTTTCTACATCACTTCCAGTGTATATAAGGTCAAAACAACCAGTTAATTTGAGTTCTTCTAGTGAAATCGTATTAGTATAACGTGACTTTCCTGTAAATATCGCAAGATACTCCACATATTGTCGAAAAGCTTCTATTTCTTTAGCAGAAAAAAAACCTTGTTTTGTATGAGTTTCACGATATTTAGATAAAAATTCAGTCCATGCTTCATCGACTATATTAGGTGGAAACACATTTCTAAAGATTTCATCCCCAGGAGGTCCCCATAAGGATAATACTTCCTTTTTGGTCATACTTTTCTCTGATCCAAGATATTTTAGAACGATGTCTTGAAATAATGCAATGATTGAATTTGTATTATCAAGGAGAGTTCCATCGACGTCAAAAATGATACACTGAAACTTCGCCATAATTTTACACCGTAAATTTTTATTATATATTTTTAACTTAGAAAATTGAATTGTGAGATTGAAGTTTGATGAAAGATTCTGAAAATGTTGATCCTCGAAATAAACTTAACACTCTCTCGGGGAGAGAATGGATTCGCTTTACAAAATCATGGTTTATCGCTGATGGGAAGCCAAGTGACATTTCTCATGAGATCGATTTACATCCTGCGTCGTTTCCTCCATCTATGATTGAGGATTTCATCAAATTCTTCACAAAACCAGGTGAAAAAGTTCTAGATCCGTTTTTAGGAACGGGTTCGACATTAGTTGCATGTGAAAATACAGGAAGATTAGGGAGGGGAATTGAGCTATACTCTAAATATGCGAAAACGGCAAAATCTAGAACTAAATTCCCTGTTCATGAGGGCGATTTACGAAAAATCTTACCCACATTAAAAAATGAATCATTCTCTCTCTGTATTACATCCCCTCCGTATTGGAGGATCCTAAAGAAAAAAAAAGATTATAATCAGCAAGAGCGCTTAGATAAAGGTCTGGATCTCCAATATGGCCAAAATCCTTTAGATTTAGGAATGATAGAAGATAAAGAGGATTTCTTACATGAATTAGTTAAAATCTTCGCAAATATACATTCTCTCCTATCATCTGAGGCTCATCTGGTTGTATTCATCCAAAATGTTAGGGATAAAGGAGAAATGATTCCTCTTGCCTTTGAACTCCCTCTACGTCTTAATAAATGGTACAAATTTCTAGGAGAAAAAGTATGGCTACAGAATCAGAAGACTTTAAGACCATACGGGTATCCATATAGTTTTGTTTCTAATGTACATCATCATTTTGGATTAATATTTAAAAAACGCATGTTAGAGGTTCAGATTAAATAAACTTGGAATGAAAATTATGAAACTCACGCCTTATGGAGGTATAGACGAAATTGGGGGAAATTGTTTCCTCTTTGAAGCAGAAAACGCTAACGTTCTTTTCGATTTTGGTCGTTCCTTCAAAAATGAAGGAATCTACTATGCTGGTTTTCTACTCCCGAGAACTAGCCAAGGATTGACCGATTTCCTTGAGTTCAATATCATTCCTAAGATCAATGGATTATACGCTGATGACTTTGATGTGAATTTTCCAGGTGACAGAAAAAGGATCCAAGGTTGCTTCTTGTCACATGCGCATATGGATCACTATGGGAATATCAATCTCCTATCCGAAGACATACCCGTTTATATGGGAGAAACAGCGAAAATTATTCTCACCTCTGTTCAGGAAACATCTCGTCCCCGTTTTGGAAGACCATATATTCGACCTCCTTCTGAAAAAAGGCCATCAAACGTACGAACTTTTCGAACAGGAGATACAATCCAAATTTCAGGTTTAACAATTACTCCTGTTCATGTAGATCACTCAATACCTGGAGCATATGCATTTATATTAGAGGATCGAAAAGAAGATCTAGTAATTGGTTATTCAGGAGATGTGAGATTACATGGATGGAGACAGGATCTAACAGCTGACTTCATTCGAATTGCAAAAGAGAAAGGGGTACAGATTTTGTTAATGGAAGGTACGAATATTGATGAAGATTTTGATCAAAATGAACCTCAAGTCCAACAGGATGTCTCAGAGTCAATTCAAAATACTAAAGGGTTAGCTATTGCCAACTATACCTTACGAGATATTGATAGGTTCAGAAGTTTCTACATTGCGGCTGTTGAAAACTCACGTAAATTGTTAATAAATTTGAAACAAGCACATCTATTGAAACTTCTACAGCGAGACATAAATTTGGATATTCCTTCTATTGATGATCCAAGTATCGAAGTTTATCAACGTCCAAAAGGTAGGTACTATCGTTGGGAACAGGAAATTATCCAAGATCCTGAAATCCATATTATTAATGATCCTGGGTTTGAACATCAAAAATATATCTTTCACTGTGATTTTTGGAATCTAACTGATTTAATTGACATCCAACCGAAAAATGCGACATATTTCTATTCACACGGGGATCCATTCTCTGAAGAAGGGATTATTGACTATAATCGAATGATGGAGTGGGTAAAGGCATTTAAATTTGATTTTCGTCAATTTCATGCTTCAGGACATGCACCTAGAAAAGATTTACAACATATTGTTGAAGAAATAGCTCCAGAAATTTTAATTCCTATTCATAGCGAAAACCCAGAAAAATATAAGGAAATTGTTGATATTCCACTTATTCTTCCTTCTCGTGGGCATAGTATTAATCTCAGTCAATGAATAAGTGAAGTTGCGTTCTTATCGATTACAAAAAGAAACCGAAAAATGCCTCAAATCCTACTGTCATATCAACAAAATCAATCAATCCGAATGCAAATGTTAGAGCGAATAATTTTGTCAATAATCTTCGGTCATCTAAAGGAAGAATAACAATCAATGCATAGAACCACATCCAGTACCAAGGAAATGCAGTCGAATATATTTTTAAAAATGCAAGAAGTAAAAGTAAGGGCACCCAATATCCCCTTTCAATTATTCCTTGAACGTTGATTGTTAACTTAAAGTTATCTGAAAACGGTTTCAACCAAGAAAATATCCCTAGTATTAGTATTATTGTAGATAATATAGAGGAAATATATAGTTTGGACAATAATAATGGATTTGAGGGAATTTGTCCTGAATATTGATTCAAGTTTCCGAAAAAACTGAAATAAGACAAAATAAACTGCGACCAAATTAGTGGAAATGAAAGAAAGACTATTATCCCTAACATAATTAAAAGCCCAGAAAACATCCTCTTCCATGATTTGATATCTTTTAGGAGCATGTATGGGAGAATAAGTAATGTTACATATTTCCAATGGAATCCAAGACCAATTGCAAGATAACTCATTTGGTAATTGCGTGAATAAAGTGCTATCGAAATTAAAAAGAAAAAAATGGTTATAGAAGTCGATTGACCCTCTAACGCTGAAAAAGGAATTGCAAACAAGAGGTAGGAGAGCGTGAAACCCACTTCAAAGATTTCCGGAGATCTAGAATCATCTTTTAATGGATTAAATTGTTTCAGAAGACCAAATATTAGAATAGTATTGAAAATATCAAATAGAGATAAGATCCATCTCGCTGAAATCTCTGGAAACGGAAGTATTACCATACCAGCCCAAAATAGAAGCTGAATTGTAGGATAATCATATGTTGTATTGGGATAAGAAAGGATACCAGATGTGGGATCACCGATGGAGTAATTAGGATCAATTTCAAGTGGAGTCATATCATATACCCCAAAACCATGCTTCCAGAATGCCCTACCATAGAAAAGGTTCCTTTCATAATCACTAGTAAATATTGGGAAAAAAAATATGCTAATGAGTATATGAGCGAAAATCAGCAGGAAAAAGAAGAATTTTAAAGACCCTAATTCTTGAATGAAGAGTCTAAGAGATTTATTACTTTCTTTCCAACGAGATGATAAATTTGATAACATATACTTACGCTCATATTGTCAAGTGGACATATGTACTTGGTTTAATGTAGTATTATTTTAGTAACAGTAGTATTTATGTCTTTCAAGACTCAATATAGGTGATAAAAAGGTTATATTCAATATTCTAAAAGACTAACTTAACTTTTCCCGATATTTGATCAAATGATATCACATGATTTTATAATTCTCTTGAAAGGTCAATAATCAAATTTGTTGGTAGAAAAATGGCTCTTCGGTATTCTTTTAAATCTATACCCCAAAACAATATCTTATACGCCATAGAACTATACATAAAGGCTATAAATTACTTCAATTGATGAATATTAGTCATTATGGGTTATATGTATTATAGAAGAATACAATTCCTCATTAAACTAAGTCTCCGTATTTACGTCGGTTTTTCTAATGAACAGATAAAATTCAAATAATTTAAATAGTTCGAAAAAATCATATAATACTAGAGGCTTCTTCTTTGGTTTCTCCAGGAAAATTATTCCTAGAAGGTAAAAAACACTCACGGCACTGGCGTGAGCAATTAAATTTTTCTCAAATGCTTAATCGAATTTTCCAAGATGATTTTCTCGAATCTTTTCCTCAATGTTATGTGAATACAACTGAGATTCAAAGATTAAGTCATCTCCTTGGACAAATGGTCAATGCAACTCCATTACCAAACGAAATACTCTCATTAACTCTATTGGGGCCACAAAGGATTGGAAAATCTTCAGCTGCGCGCTTTATCTCACACGAAATTAATACTATAATAAGCTCTAATTATTCGCGATACGTCAAATACGATCAACACTTCTGGGAATGGTGGGAAGAAACCGATTTTAGTCAGACACAGATCTTTTTCCTTGATGAAATCTTTCCTATCTGGGATGATTTATCTTTTGATTCCTTTCAAGATCTTCTTCGGCGCTCAAAATATGATAAAATTGTAGTTGTAACATTATTAAACACAATTGAAGATCATTGGTTAAGGAGAAGTTCTAAAAGTGAGGAATTAGTCCTTTTTGGTCATAAACCGCTATTTTTTCATTTTAAAAGACCTAATCAATCTGAGATCCAACAAATATTAGAAAAAAGGATGGTTATCATAGAAAGCTCCCGATTTCTTTCTCAGAATGTACTACGTTATGCAAGTATACTCTCGTTCGGCCTTCCAGGACTAGCCCTCTGGTTGATGCGGAAATTGCCTTTGAGAATTATTGAACGGAATCAAATTCAGCGTATTTCACTTGAAGAGTTCCAAGAAGTCGTTTCAAGATTAAATTTTGAGAAAGCGATAAAACTCATTCTTGATAATAACTCTAGAATTATTCAAGAAGATAAAGACGAGTCTAGTAGAGAGTATTGGCCAATCCTCAATCCCTTAAAGGAATTATCTCCATCATTCGTACGCTCATTATCGCGCATAAAGAAGGATTTGGTTCCCAAGAAAGGAATTTTAGAAGAAATGATTCTTCTTGACTATTTAGAAGGTTCAATCCAACGATCCGAACTCCAAGAACGATCAGGGATTAAAGATTCGTCTTTGACATACCAGTGTCAGATTTTATTAAAATCAGGTATTATTTCATATTTTAAAGAAGGAAGGGAAGTTTACTATCGCCTCTCCTCTCCAGTTAAAGAGGTATTAGAACTTCTGTACTTTAAATAACCCTCGTCAATATTAAATCGATGTCACTGTTGAAGATTGTCCTATTTTGTAAAGATTTTTATGAATAGATAGTGGAACCGCATCTAATAACCATAAAGTATCTTTTTCATCAAAAACAAATTCAATCATATACCCCACTTCAAAATCATCATGGATTTTTCTTGCTAACTGGGTAAGGGTCGAGATTTTTTGTTGATCTAGTGAAAGTACATTTCTTCTAGCAGGATCGTTTTCGATAATTTCTAATTGGTGATTATCAGGAGATATCTGGGAGATTTTAAGCTTATAGGCATTAAACGTTTCAATAGGTTCCCCTATTTTATTTTCGGATGGATCAATGATGATGTGATCACAGGGTATACCTTCATCAGCTTGATGAACTTGGGCACCCCAATTAGATTCAATATGAATCTTTTCCTCTTTATCACCTTTTTCTATATACATCTTCCCACTAACTTCTGCTCTTACCATTTTTTCGACTATGACCGCTACCCAGACGCTATCAGGTGGAAGTCCAACATTTATCAAATCTTTAAGTACATCAGCAGTGTAAGCAGATGCCCAACAATTCTTGACAACGCGAATGATTTGGGTTATATCATTCATATGAAAATGAACTCCTCTTCCCGAACATACATGGCGAGATGATCCTTCAACGTTTGCAGAAGTGCGCACAATTAATGATTGGGATGGAGATTTATCTAGCAAAGAAGAAATTGCAGTAGCAATTTGATTAGCCATCTGCATGGGAACAGGACTATAGTTTATTAAGTCTTGTATTTCCTGGGCAGTTTCTACAATGGTTGCTGGATTAACCTGCTCAATAAGATGATCAATACGTTTAGTGCCAGGAGTTGTGTTTAAATACCTCTTAAAGACTTTAGTGGAAATTACTATCCCTTTGGGTACATGATATCCTCTTGCCATGAGGCGTGATAGCGAACAAGCTCTATCACCAAATGTATCGGCACGTGCATAGTCTACCTCAGATAAACTTAGAATTGGCTGCGATTCATACATTTGGCAACTCATCCCATATTTAGAATCGTTATGGAAAATTGTTTTTGATTAGTTTAATTGACGAAATGTAGTAATATTAGGGAAGAAGTACATCCTGCACTCCTTTGGGTTGATTCTTTTAATATCTTGAATATTTAAATTTCTATCGTCATTTAATAATCTCAAAGAACTCTAAGAAATATGAAATTATAAAGAAAATCTAGTGGGAAAAAAGGGTCAAAGTGAAATTTTCTAAGGTGTTACTTCAACGTTTTGAGCACTAGGTGAATAATACCGGAGAAGGAGACTATTTGTAACAACAGAAACTGAACTAAATGCCATAGCGGCAGCTGCAATTTCAGGAACAAGTAAAATACCAAATGGTACAAATAAAACTCCTGCTGCTAAGGGAATTCCAAAAATATTGTATATAAATGCCCAGAACAAATTTTGTTTAATTTTAGAAAGAGTTTTTGTACTTAATTGTATGCTAGCAACTACATCTCTAAGATCTTCTTTAATTAGAACAATATCCCCAGTTTCAATGGCAACATCTGTTCCACTTCCTATCGCGAAACCAACATCCGCTTGTGCCAATGCAGGGGCATCATTAATCCCATCACCTACCATTCCTACGAATTTTCCTTTCCTCTGAAGCTCTTTTATAATTTCTGCTTTATTCCGAGGGAGAACTTCAGAGAAAACTTCACTTATACCTAATTCAACAGCAATCGCTTCTGCTGTACGTCTATTATCACCTGTTAGCATATAAGTTGCGATTCCCATTTCGCTTAGAAGTTGGATCGTAATCTTGCTTGTTGCTTTTATAGGATCAGCTACTCCTAACAGACCAATTATTTCCTTATTGAAAGCTATTAAGACCACAGTTTTTGCTTGCTCTTCCAGCTTTCTCATTCTGTTTTCAATCGAATCGGTAATTAAGCCTGTGTCCTCATGGATTTTCCTATTACCTATGGTAACGATTGTACCCTCAACACGAACACGTACCCCTTTTCCAGGAACGGCTTGAAAATCCTTCGGTTCCCAAAGGGAAATGGATTTCTCATTAGCACTTTCTACAATGGCTTGAGCTATAGGATGTTCTGAACCTCTTTCTGCTGAAGCAACCCATTTAAGTACTTCATCTTCAGATAAATTTTCTTTTAATACAACAATATCGGTTACACGAGGTTTTCCTTTTGTTAGCGTTCCAGTCTTATCAAAGATGATTGTATCAATTTTCTTTGCAGCCTCTAAGGATTCGGCATTTTTAATCAAAATTCCTTTTTCCGCTCCTTTTCCAGTCCCAACCATTATTGCAGTCGGAGTAGCTAATCCTAAAGCACATGGACAGGCAATTACTAATACTGCAATCATTAATTTCAAGGAAAACACGAATGTACTCATATTTAGATCAGTAATCAAAGAGTTAGGTAGAATGCCCAAGGTAAGACCACCAAACCAAACAAGAAAGGTAATAAATGAGATAATAATCACCGTTGGTACAAATCTTCCGGATACTGTATCTGCAAGTCTTTGGATGGGAGCTTTTGATGCTTGAGCTTCTTCTACAAGTTTAATTATCTGGGCAAGCGCTGTATCTGCCCCGATCTTTGTAGTTTTAATCTTCAGAAGACCATTCACATTTATTGTTGCTCCTATAACCTTATCTCCAACGGATTTTTTGACGGGCATTGATTCTCCAGTAATCATCGACTCATCAACTGTAGATTTTCCTTCAACGATTAGACCATCAACAGGAATTTTCTCTCCTGGACGAACTAGAACTATAATTCCCACTGATACGTTTTCAATAGGAATTTTTCTCTCTCGATTATTAACCAAAACTGTTGCTTGTTTAGCCTGCAAATCAATTAGCTTACGAATCGCTTGTGATGTTTGACCCTTGGCGCGTGCTTCCAAAAACTTCCCCAATAGTAGGAATGTTATTAGAAAAGCAGCTGTCTCAAAGAAAACCTCCGCTTTCAAAATGAATAAAGACACTACAGAATACCAAAATGCAGCATTAGTTCCCATGAAGACAAGAACGTCCATATTAAACTGTTGATGTCGAAGAACTTTAATCGCCCCTTTATGGAATTGCCAACCAGCAATAAAAACCACAGGGATCGTAAAAAACATCACCACTAATTGTCTCGAATTTATACCTGAGATGAAAGGATCAGGTAATGGTAGAGGTAATCTAAGTCCAAGGACATAACCTAAACTATAGAAAAAAACAGGTAAAGTAAAGAGGATAGCAACGATTAATCTCATTCTTTGGTGTCTGTACTCGGCTTCTCGTGCTAATTTCTCTCGATCCTCAGTTTTTCTATCGTGCAAAAGCGGTCTTGCTGTATAACCAGCGTTTTCGATTTGGTTTATAATTTCGAGTTGACTCACAATCTTGGAATCGTATTCAATGTGAGCTTTATCAGTAGCAAGATTTATATTAACTTTTAAAATCCCATCAGCCTTTTTAATCGACTTTTCTACAGAAATAACACAATTAGCACATGTCATCCCATCAATTTTTAGATCAAGCTGGTCTATTGTATTTTCTCTAGTTTCAATACTCTCAGCTCCGTAGCCGATACTTTTAACTGCTGCTATCAACTTCGCTGGAGAAGTTATTCCAGAATCATAAGTAATTTTGGCTTTTTCAGTCATCAAATTAACACTAACTGTTTGAGCCCCATCAACTTGCTTCAGTTTCTTATCTACATTTGCTACACATGCAGCACATGTCATCCCGGTTATGGCTAGTACTGTATTCCTTAAAGAGGAGTGTTTTTCTGTTGATCCATCAGTTTTGGACACAATTTCTGTCTTTTTCTCTTCAGATAATAAGAATGAATTTGGAATATCTGCGAACTTGGTTTTCCTAAGTACCATAGGTTTTCCACAATGGGTAGGAATGTCATTAATCCCACAAGAAGGTCCCATCCAACAAACTAGTTTTTCTTCTCCATTAACCATCTCTAGATGCATCGATTGCTTGCAATGCATAGGGATAGTCTCCGTATACCCACAAACCTGACACAATAACTCAAGTTTATTTTTATCTTCCTTGGTAAGATCATTTAGTGCATCGATCCTTTCAATATTGGTAGATATCTCTTTTCCTTCAGAAGGTGTTATTTCATAACCAGATGACTCAATAATCTCCATGTGGGACCCATGGTGTTCGGGTAAATCTTTAACTCCACAGGAAGATCCCATCCAACAAACTAGTTTTTCTTCTCCATTAATAGTTTCAACATGCATTGGTTGTCTACAATGCATGGGGATAGACTCTGTATAATCACATTTTGTGCATTTTAATAATTGTGTCAACTATTTTTCACCAAATATGGAAGGATGTATGTGAAAACCCAACATAGAAAGATGCCTCCTTCTAAATTAATATAGTTCTTATCCAGTTCTCGGAAAAAATTGACAAATAAGAGTGCAAGAATAGCTCCTTTCTAGGATGTCCTTTAGAGGTGCAGATTAGGATCTAGAACACAAAATTTTCCTAATTTTTCAGATACTCTGGTGAATCGATATATCCACTTCCTAAAATCCGGCACTTTCTTTCAAGAGTGGTGCAATGTCAGTTTGTTCCCACGTAAAATCTGGATCATCTCTACCAAAGTGACCATATGCAGCAGTTTTTGCATAAATTGGACGTTTAAGCCTTAACTTCTGAATAATCATACCAGGCCGAAAATCAAAATGAGTCTTAATGAGGTCTAGAATAATTTTTTCGGGTATTTTATTTGTACCTTTGGTATCTAGATATATCGATAAGGGATTTGCAACTCCTATCGCATAAGCAATTTGTAATTCACACTTTTCAGCCAAACCAGCCGCAACCACGTTCTTCGCGGCCCACCTAGCGGCATAGGATCCAGAACGATCTACTTTTGAAGGATCTTTACCGGAAAAACAACCCCCACCGTGAGAACCTACTCCCCCATAAGTATCAACAATGATTTTTCTACCAGTAAGACCTGTATCTCCGTGTGGTCCTCCTATAACAAATCTACCAGTTTCATTTACAAAAAATTCGGATTTCTCGTTAAGAAGTATTGAAGGAATAACTGGTTTGATTACTGTTTCGATAAGTTCTTCTTTTATCTGAGCATGAGATACTTCAGCTGAGTGTTGGGCAGCTAGCACTACAGATTTTACAGAAATCGGTGTATTCCCCCTATATTCAACGGTTACTTGAGATTTCCCATCAGGACGTAACCAAGGAATTTTTCCTGTTTTTCGTACCTCAGCTAGTTTTTTGGTTAAATTGTGAGCTAATGTAATTGGTAGGGGCATGAAGGTTTCAGTTTCCGCACATGCATACCCAAACATCATCCCTTGATCTCCCGCTCCTTGCTCTTCGGGAGTTGGTCGCTTTACCCCTTGAGCTATATCGGAGCTTTGTTCGTGAATAGCATTTAAAACTGCTACACTCTTATAATCAAATCCCATTTCAGAATTTAAATATCCTATATCTTTAATTTTCTGTCTAACTACCTTCTGAATATCTACATATGTATTGGTTGAAATTTCCCCACCAACAAGCGCCATACCTGTAGTAAGGTAAGTTTCACAGGCAACATGTGCCTCTGGATCTTTTGCTAAGATCGTGTCAAGGATACTATCCGAGATCGCATCAGCCATTTTATCAGGGTGCCCTTCGGTTACTGATTCGGAAGTAAAAAGGTGTTCTGTTTGTACCATTGTTTCAACTTTCCATATCTCAACAGTTCTACAAATATTTTGCTGGAAAACAGTTTAATTACGGTTAGAGAAAATAGTATGATTTTTACTTAAGAGTAGTGTTTTTTATATCTAGAAACACACTCTTGATGAACTAATAAGATCTGTGAATGAGAAGATTAGAGGTAAAAGTCTAGGTAATAATTACAGTTGATTCTTATTTAGAGATATGAGCTCGGCATGAACATGTTTTAGTATAAGGAAGAATTTCAATTACGTCATTAAGAATTGTTTTCAACTCTGATGCTCGTTGGTTGAACAAATCTATAACTTCTTGATGGTTTACTTGCTTTTGAAGCCCCGCGGCATAATTAGTTACAACTGCGATCGAACTATAACATATCCCTAACTCACGACAGAGAATTGCTTCAGAGGAATTTGTCATTCCTACAACATCTCCACCCATCGCAGCAATTGCTTTTATTTCTGCAGGTGTTTCAAATCTTGGACCGGCAGCACAATAATATGTCCCTTGGAGTCGTGAATATGGGAATCTTGAGAGAATACCTGAAATATGATTTCGCAAATCTGGACAATAAGGATGTGTCATATCTGTATGGATTACACCATTTAATTCATTTCCATCTTGGAACTTAACACCGAATTCACCTTCAAAAAAGGTAATTGGACGAATAATGTCGATAAATTGGTCTAAAAGCACATATTCCCCAGGTTTGATTTCTATACGAGCACTTCCAACGGCACTTGTTGATAACACTCTTGAGATTGAGAGGAGATGAATAGCGTATATATTTGCTTTGAAGTTAATTCGATGAGGGGGAATAGAATGACCTTTTCCATGGCGAGGTAAAAAATATAGATCACGATCATTGACGGTTGAATGATATAACACTACTGGCTCAGAACTAAAAGGAGTTTCTACTAATTTCTCTTTTGGAGAGGGTAAAAAATCATAAAAACCCGAGCCCCCAATAATACAGATTGATTCTTTCATCGAATTATCTACACACCTTTGTATGCCAAAGTTATTTCTTCCTCTTTTTAATTATGGATAAAAGAGGTGGAATCCCTAAGATTGATAGAAAGATTGTAAAACTTGGAGTATTAGAGGCAAATTTTATTTCAGTAGGTACAGTAAGATCTCCTGAGATAATCTCATCATACAATCCGACCATTGTATCATTCACTAGTGAGGGACTAGACCAGCCATTGGCATAAAATACATTATCAGTAAAACTGAATGTAGCTGTGCCACCAAGAAATCCTTGGGTGTTATTAAAATGCTTAAAAACATCTGATAAAACCCGAGTGTTATTTTTCATTACACTGGTGGATTGATTTAAGTCCACACACACAACATCTCCACCATTAAAGGTTTCAAGCATAATTAAGGTATTATTAGCCTGAAGAGCAGTAAATACTAGTTCCACGCCTTGATTATTGAATTCAGTACCAATAGCTTCAACCCTTTGCTGATCAATATAGGTATCAACATAAGAGATAGAGATGTCTACATTAGTTGTATTTCTAAAGATCGCACTTTGAAAACCTGCTATTAGTTGACGAGTTCGCGCGTCTCCGTTCCAAGAACCGACTATCCCAATTTTGGAAGGTAAAGGATAAAACTCTGCAACTGCTAAGGAGCCTGCAAAGAACGCTTGTTCATTCTCTTTGAAGCTAACTACAAAGAGATTCTCACCCTCACCTTCAAATCCCGGAGATTCTCCTGACAAATCATAAAACAAGAAATCAGTTTCAGGATAAGTAGATACATCAAACGATCTTCTTAACTCATATCCAACCATTACAATTAGATCATATTCATTACGTTGAATCAGTAATTCAGTAAGTAGAGTTTGATTTGTTTCAGAGCCATTGTATGTGTAACTAATCTTATATGGGTCTCTACTGACAAGTGTGTAATTCGTGAGTTGAAATACGTCAAAATCAATTTGATACGTTTCATTAATGTATCTAAAACCGTTCAGAATATCATCTGTATAAGAAGAATGATAGAATTCTGGGGAATCAATTATTACTGCAATTTTCTGTAGCGGTTCATTACCTTGCGCATTTTTTGCGGTAAACGGTTGAATATTAAGTATGAAGAAAAACAACACTAAAAAGCATACAACTTGTTTTTTCATTGGAAGACCTCATAATCAGTATTGAAAGATTTACATTTTCACTTCATTTATGCCTTTCGTTTTATTCAGATAGTAAAATTTTCGTAAAAGTCTGAGGGGAGATTATTCATCTATCCTCAATATCAGATGAAGATTAAGATTCCCTACCTAGGATATACTTGGTAACCTCCTGAGAACCATAAGCCACCCCTTCGGTCATAAACCAACCTTTGCTACCTTTAAAACCGTCACCTACGAAGGTTAAATTTGGAAATACTTCAGAGATGTTTTCATTATCGGTTCCCTGCATGGTATAATTAACTGGCCAGTCTCGATGAAACGTATGGACACATAGTTCATCTTCTTCATTAAGAGAGGGAAAAAGTTCAAAGATTTCGTCTCGCGCACGTTTTGTTGCAGTAACTACATCCTTTGATTGAAAAACTTGATGAGTTAAGAATAAATGCGACCCTTTTGGTGCAAGTCCAGAAGAAACTAAAGTAGGTTCTACAGCCCCTTTCACATATTCACAATCAGGAAATTGAGCCACTGTAGATCTTTTTAGTAAAGAATTCTTTGGTTTAAATGCAAACCCTCCTCCGTCTGCACTTGGAGGTGTAGGAAGACGAAAGTCAATATTACTTTTCTCCAAGACTCTATTGGTCTGATTAACCCCTAAATTAAGTATAAAATCCTTTGCTTTAACCTCCATTTCTTCGTTTGTCTTGGTATTCCGAACAACACCTGTACTTATCACTGATCCAGTATTCTCAAGGGAAATCAGCTGGGAATTTCTTTTCAATATTCCATTGTGTCTACCTGAAAAATCCACTAAAGATTTGATAACCTGCTTACAACCCCCAATCGGTACACCAGCTTTCCCATATTTGTATAAATGATCAAGAAATTGGTACATTGTGGTAACAGGAATTTCTGAAATATCTAAACTGAGCGCAAATCCTGTAATTGCATTGAAAAATTTAAAAATTTGTGGATCTTCGGTTTTAGAACTTAAGTAGTCATAAAATGTGTTTGAATCATTTTTGATCCTACTACGATTTAATAGTACTTTTCTAAAAGTGAAATACCGTTGTTTCCATTTAGGAAAGGCACGAAAAATTCCCCAAAAGCTCTTATGACTAAATGGTTTACGATTATTCCAATACCAGGTAGTAAAATTCTCTGTATCTATGATACTAAGAGGAATGGACAATTTTCTTAGCAAAATTTGACCAAGAATCCCTCTTTGAGAGTGTGGGATCATGTGTACTGCTCCAGTTGGAATTTCATATCCGTCAAGATTATGTGTTGTAAATCTTCCTCCAAAAAAAGGTAAACGCTCCGATAAAAATACAGATTTCCCCTGTTGTGTTAATAATGCTGAAGCTAACAAACCTCCCAAGCCTCCTCCCGCTATAAATACATCAAACTCGTTTGTCAATCTTTTTCCTCCCACGTGGAGTGTATGGCCTCGACTGGACAAGTATAGATACATCGACCGCATTTGTTGCATCTATTTTGAAAATACGATAGTCCTTCAACCTTGAATCCTTTCACTGGGCAAATTATGGCACAATAGGCACAACCAACGCAAGTTCTCTCGTCAATTTCGATGATTTTTAACACCTCTGAAAGTTATACATTTTCAGATCCCAATTCTCAACAAAATCTTCAGTTTATAGTTTCTTCTATAATAGAGCTCTTATTAGCCAATTTTTATACCAATAGATTAAGTACATTCAGTATTCTACTTTAGAAAATCGATGACCGATTTTTTACCTTCTAATAACCTCAAATCATTCAAAAATACCTGCTGAATTAGAAATATTTATTTAACTCCTAAAAGGACACTCAATAGTAAGTTTTTAAGTCATGAAAATCTAGAGAATTAACGTTGTTAAAGTGGTCAAAATGGTGTCGAAATTAAGTGTTATTGGAATAGGTTTAGCAATCATTGGAATTCTACTATTTTCCTTGTTTAACTTTATATGGATTGTTTTTCCGCCTTTTGGGGGAAGAACTACGGACGTAACTACACCAGTTGATATTTTTGCTGGTAATCCCGACGGAGAAGCACTTGTAGGCCGAGTCCCCGCTTCACCATTAATGCTAAATTTAAAAGTAATTTTCATCTTTTCCGCTGATAATGCTTATTCTTGTGAATTTTCATTAATTCTCAAAAATGATAATTTTCCGCATCCTGGCGCAGCTCTTGATGGAACAAGGCGAAGTGTTGATAGTACAGAAAGTACAGATGGAAAGCAGATATCTCTGTCATTTTTTGACCCGTTATCCATCAATCAGGCATTTGATCTTTATATCAAAGTCAATAACCAGGGATCTTCTACAATTCAAATATTGACAAGACGTATTGTTGTCGTTCAATTCCTTGGAATTCTTACACCCGTACTACTTACGTTAGTTGGTGTAATTGTGGCTGTTGTTGGATTAAGAAAAGGAACAGCTCCAAAACCCAAACGCAGAAAAGCTGCTCCCGCAGGCGGATGGGAACCTACCCTTCAATGGGGTAGTGGTTCGGGTGGAGCACAATCTAGTTCAGCTAAAAAGCGGCCTAAAATGGCAATTTCCTCTGGTAAAGGCAAACCTAAACAGAAAAAAACTATTGTTAAAAAAGCGGTTCCAAAGGGTGGAGCACAAGCCGGGTGTAAATTCTGTGGGAAACCAGTGCCTAATAATGCATTTTTCTGCCCACACTGTTACGGTAAACTACGGTAAATTTCCTCTTCCCTTTTTCTCTTTTTTTTCTTCCCCATCTTTGCCATAATTGTTTTTTCTCTTAGGGAGAAGTGTTAATTTCTCCTCAAATATTTGATGTTTCCTGTTGAAATTACTCAACGGATCGATGAATGATGTCTAAAAGAATAGGTATTCTAACTGGAGGAGGAGATTGTCCAGGTTTAAATAGTGTGATATATGGGGTTCTGTTAAAAGCTGTAGATGCTGGTTACCAAGTAATAGGCATTGAAAAAGGCTGGAAAGGCTTCTTAGAAAACCGGACAAGGGAATTGGATGTCACATCGCTAGATGATTTACATACTATAGGTGGAACTTTAATTTACACCTCTCGCACGAATCCATATAAGAAGGCTAAGAGTATTCAGGATCCTATAGGACGAGAAAAAGCTATCAAAGAAACAGCTGAACTAATGGCTTCTCAAGTTAAAAACTTGAAACTTGATGCACTTATTGCTATTGGGGGAGATGACACCTTAGGAGTGGCTGCAGCCATGAATAAATTTGCTGGAGCAAATGTAATCGGTGTGCCAAAGACCATCGATAATGATCTTTCAAGTACTGACTATACATTCGGATTCTGGTCTGCAATTCAGCTCGCCTCTAATACAATGGATAATATTACAACAACAGCCCGCTCACATCAAAGGATTTTCATCGTGGAAGTCATGGGAAGAGATGCAGGATGGTTAACATTGGTAAGTGGAATTTCTGCTGGTACAGACATTATATTAATACCAGAAAAGCCATTTGATCTACAAGATGATATTGTCAAAGTTTTAAGGGATCGTGTAGATTCTGGACGAAAATATCATATTATTGCTTGTAGTGAAGGAGCTATCCCGACAAAAGAATCATTTGATCGTGACTTTACGTCTATTAATCCTCAGGATATTGACAAATTACCTAAGGATGATTTTGGAAATCCAATTTTAGCCAAACTAAATATGTCAAAAGTTCTCGTTAAGGAACTGAATAGTCAAGACGCACTTCGAAAGTATTTTCAGGATCATGATGTTGAGTATGATATTCGGGAAGTCACACTCGGCCATACAATGCGTGCAGGGACACCAAATTCCTTTGATAGAATTCTAGGGCTTCGATTAGGAGTACACGCAGTAAAATTAGCAATGAAGAATAGATACGGCCAAATGGTATGCTTGAATGGGACAGAAATTGGATCGGTACCTTTAAGCGAAGGAGCGCAAAAAAAGCTAGTACCTCACACCTCTGATCTATTAGAGGTTGCAAATTTAATAACTAAAGTTAAATGTGGTAAATCGTAATCTTATTCCAAGTTTTATATGTTTAAGGATTCTTTCTATAAGTTCTGACAAATATAATGAATATTCCGATCAAGATACAATATGCTACTGTTAGAATGAATATGTTAGAAACTGAAGAATCATCTGGAGCACTATCAGATGAAGGTATAGTTGGATATACAGAACTAGATGAGATATTAAAATCTAAAACAACTCGTTCTAAAGCTGAAGTAATATTTAGTAAGCCATATCCTGATTCAGGGTCTTTTCCTTCACTTCCTAAGTCGATACAAGTCTCATGTAATATCATTCGTATCTCTTCATTTGTAAGGTTTAAGTGTAAGGATAACATTAGAGCAATTGCTCCAGATACTAAAGGTGCTGCATAAGAAGTACCAGAGCCTAAGACAACTGAAGTTGTATAGCCAGAAATTGAATAGACATTATCACCTGGGGCACAGATCTCATTTTCCTCCCCAGGGAGGGATGTATTAGCGATTTCCTGATTTATTGTGGTTGAAGAAACTGCAATTACTTCACTATAATTCCCTGGATATGTCAACAACTGACTTCCTGAACCTCGGTTACCAGTCACACTTACGATGATAACTCCTGCTTGGTACGCATCTCGAATGGCGTTGTAAACTTCAATAGGAGGAACTCCATTAGCTTGTAAAGATAAATTAATAATCTTAGCTCCATTTTCTACGGCATAATTAATTGCATTCACTAATTTTGGCCAATCTGAAACAAAAAAACTTAGGTCGGGACGAAGAAAACGTAATGACATTATCTTTACTTGAGGGGCAACACCCACAAAAATATCGTCATCATCATCTCCGGCAATAAGTCCCGC
Source organism: Candidatus Hodarchaeota archaeon (assembly GCA_016839815.1). Taxonomy (GTDB): domain Archaea; phylum Asgardarchaeota; class Heimdallarchaeia; order Hodarchaeales; family Hodarchaeaceae; genus Hodarchaeum. The sequence goes on along the minus strand of JAEOTM010000036.1, from coordinate 14,013 downwards.
GATAAATGTCCCGTGTTTACTTCCACTCGCTGGGGGAGGAGGAGGGGAAGGAATATTATCATTATTAAGAAAATCCCAACCTATATAATCATCGATATATCCATTATTATCATCATCCCATCCATTATTAGGTATCTCTCCTGGATTCTCCCACATTGAATTTTCTAAATCTGGATGGGTAAAATCAATCCCTGAATCAATTATTGCAATAATAATATCCGAAGAGCCCTGAGTATATTGCCATGCATCTGGAATACCAACCTCCTCAATATTCCAGTAGTAAGCAGTATTGGACGCACGAATCAATATAGGATGAATTAATATAGAATATATAAAAATAGTTGAAATTAAAGAAGTGAATTTAACTAGGCGAGAATAACACACCATGATCTTACAATTCCTGAATTTCAAGTGTGATATTAAGAACCTCACTTTTCCGTTTTATAAACTCCAAACCATATGTTGGTTTCCGTATTGAGAAAATCATTAGCCATTGATCCTCAAAGGATTCTTCTTCAACTGTAGTAAATTCGTGACAAAAAGAACGAAAAATATGATTAGGAGTATATTTTAGGAGATATCTTTTTTGGGGACGAAAGGCTTCGATAGCTTTTATGACTGGCTTTACATTTTCTTCTGCTGATATCGAAATAATTTTATATTCTGGAAAATGCTCTCTAAGCAATTTTTGTCTAGTTTCAAGTTGGTTTGTTGATATTAAGTCAATTTTATTTAGCACCAGTAAACGATTATTTTGGGGTATAATCTCATTCAAGGTATTAATGGTTACAGTCAACTTCTGAAGAATTAGATCTAATGATGGTTCACTACCATCAATTATAACTAAAATTATATCGGCAGCTAAACTTTCTTCAAGAGTGGAACGGAAAGAATCAATTAAAAATGTGGGTAGGTCTTCTATGAAGCCTACAGTATCAGTAACAAAGACTTTCAAATCATCTAGTTGGAAGCTTCTGATACGAGTATCAAGAGTCTCAAAGAGTCGGGAATTGACACTTGCTGCCTGTGTGTTTGTTAAAGAATTCAACAATGTAGACTTCCCTGCTGATGTATAACCTACAATACTAACGTAAACACTGTCATGATGATATCTCTTACGAATCATTCTTCGCTCTTCACGACGCTGTTTTAAAGCTAAAAGTTTCCCTTTAAGATGAGCTTCACGCTTCTTTGTCCCAGCATCAAATTCATGCAACGGATTTTCGCCAGTTCCCCAAAAACCAGCTCGTTCAGTATGCCACGCCCCCTCCACACTCAAACGATTCATTAATCGCAAGCGCTGCCTTGGACTTTCATATTTAAGTTGAGCTAATTGAATTTGAATCTTCGCTTCCTCCGTCATTGCTCTAAGAGCAAATATCTCAAGTACTAATTCAAACTTATCGATTATTAAACACTCTAGTTTCTTCTCCAAATTGATATGCTGTTTTGCTGTTAAATGAGACCCAACAATGAGAAATATATCTTCTAAATCGTCAAGCTTGGATTTTAACTCAATTATTCGACTTGTTGAAAATAGATATTTGGTATTATTGATACGATATTGAACTTCTTCTAATATCCTATAATTTGAGGATTTAACAAGGAGTCGCATTTCGTTATTAAGAAATAAATCATGCTTTGTATCTGGATACGGCAGTATTAATATACACTCCCCTCTTGGCTCCATTAAATCTGCTTCCATTTGTTGTAAGATATTCACTTCCGACGATACGTACTCATCCCATAAAGAATTTCTAATATTCTTAGATTCTATAATACTTTGGTGGTGTGATGTCTTTTTTTAGTCTATTTTCGCTGGCCTTCTTCTAAAAAGGTTTTTAAATCTGATCTTGATCAGACAAACACAGAATAACGATTGTTAATCTTTCTTTGAACTCCCTATCGAATTGAATAGATATGTCGGGTACGAAAACAAATACTAAAACTGGTCCTAAAAGGTTGAAAAAGCTCGTACAACCTCAAGAGGTAATTGTATGGTACGTTCTCCCCGCAATTCGTCGTGTATTGACAAATACTTTAATTAATGAACATAGTATGCCTCAAACAGAAATTGCTAAAAAATTTCGACTCACAGAACCTGCGATCTCACAATACAAGGATAAAGAAGGGAAAAAGAATACCAGGGGAAACAAAATCGTCTTTGAACCTGAAGTGAGGGAACAAATCCTAGAATCTGCACGTCGAATCGCAGAGGAAGATAGCTATGCTCCACGAGAGGTTCAACGAATATTGAAATTCATTGATAATGGCGGATTTTTGTGTAAATTTCATCGACAATATGGAATTACTCATGAAAATTGTAAAATCTGTCTAGACGAAGATTAAAACCAACATATTCGGGTTTGTACGCTTCTAGTGAGTATATGCCTTTTCCCTTGAGCTAAAAATCACTCTTTTTAATAAGATTACCTCAAATAAACTGAAATTACACTACATTTTACTAGCATCTTTTCTTGATGGTTAGATTGGATTTTGAGCTATATCGAGTATTAGGGACCCATCACAGTGGGTAAAAGGAAACTCAAAGAGATATTCGGACAGATCGGTTCCATTATTAGTAGCCGGTACTACAAGAGTCAGATTTATCTTTATATAGCGTTAAGTAGCCCTTGGATGTATATTTATATATAGACATAAAAAACATATTATTATCATATATTAAGGATAGATTCTCTAGGTATTTTTTTATAAGCGTTAAATCATCAATCGTTCACCGACAAATGTGATATGGATGAAGTACCAAAAATCACTATTTTCCTTTGGAGAGTTTTAGTATGGCTTATGAGAGTTGTAACGAATGTAAAAGTCCCGCTATGGTTTATGATGATCAACGCGGTGAAATTATCTGTGCCGAATGTGGATTAGTAGCCAATAGCGCAATTTTCAGTCACGAACCTGAATGGCGAGCGTATAATGCTCAAGAAGAAAAATCAAGAGTCAGGGTTGGATTACCCACGACTCTGCTTAATAACAATGAACTTCGGACTGTGATTGGAGGAAAGTCTAAAGACTCCTATGGTAAATCATTAAATACTGAAGCTCAGGCAAAATTTGCTCGCTTAACTGTTATGGATGAGCGGATTCAAGATCGAACAACTCGAAACTTAAAAAACGCATTAATAGAGCTAAAACGTATCAGATCACATTTAAATTTATCAGATGATACCTGTGAAACTGCTGTTCATATTTACAAGTTAGCTCTTAACAAAGACCTTATAAAAGGCCGTTCAGTAATTGGTATGATGAGTGCTGCTATTTATTTAGCCTGTCGTAAAAAAGGATCAGCCATCACTTTAAAAGATACATCCGAGGTTGCAAACATTACTTCTAAAGAACTTGGAAGATGTATTCGCATTTTCCTCCAAAACATCAATTTGAATAAAACTTCTTCTGACCCAGTAACTCTTGTAAACCGCCTTGGAGAAAATCTAGGCTTAACAATGTATACAAGAAAAATTGCTATTGACATTCTAGTAGAAGCACGTGAAAAGAAATTAACCATTGGGAAGATACCCATGTCACTTGCTGCAGCAGCTATCTATATCGCCTCCATTCAAACAGGTGAACGACGAACCCAACAACAAATTGCTGTTCCAGCAAGAACTACTCCTGTTACAATCAGAAATCGGTTCAAGGAACTTGCACGAGGATTAGGTTTAGAAAAATTCGAAGTGAAACGAGGAGCTGCAGCAAAACCTGTTGTCATTAAAGATCCTACCGCTTGGGTACGCAAGAAAAGAAGCTTAATGAATGCTTAAATTCCTAATTTTTCTTATCTCTCCCCGTGGAGGCTATGACTCCACTAATTCTTTAATTTCTAAGATAAAAAAAAGTGCGCTATTGATAAATTCTTTGATGTTTAAAGACAGTAGCGACTTGAAACCATGTTTACCATAGACAAACTTCAGTGTGTCTATTGATTTTTGTAATCGAATAGTTAATGAGAGTTCCTTTATTTTAGAATTGCTATTTTCAAGTGAATGTAACTCAGAAACGCGCTGTTCATATGCAGCCATGGGTAAAAAGAAATTAGAATCCTCAAGATGACTCTGGAATGAAGTATTACTATCTGTGCCAATTTTTTCCATCAGTGCATCAACAGCGATAATCATGCTAAGTACCACGAGTTTAATTGCAAACAATTTATCGAGTGTAGTGGTTGCATTTACATAAACCCTTATAGAACTATTCAAGTATCCATGGGCGTCCTCAAAAACAGTCACAGTACAATCGATCCTCAAACACGATTCAAAGGCTTCAAACACAAGAAATTCTCTGAAATATCTAGATACATCTGCTTATCTAATTTGGGTTATCTGGGGGATTTTTAAGCTTGTTGATACACATGAAAATTCGTTTTTGACATTCATTCTCCGATTATTGTTAAAACTAGATGTCTAATGCGAGGTTTATCATCCAGCTCGAAAAAAACGACTTGTTGCCAAGTCCCATGAATCAATTTGCCTTTGTGAATGGGTACAGTCAAAGATGGACCCATCAATGATGCACGAACATGACTATGCCCATTGTTATCATGCCACGTCTGTTCGTGTTGGTATGTCATTGATTTAGGAATAATTCTCTCCAGAAAGTCAGGAATATCTCTCAGTAAACCAGGTTCATACTCTAGGGTTATGATAGCACCTGTAGAACCCGCATTAAAAATATTAACAATTCCTTCTTTGATTTTTGAATTATTTACTGCTGATTCTATTTTCCCAGTTATATCTATAATATCTGTTTCATAAGTTCTAGGTAGTTCAATTTTGAAATGGACAACAGTCATTTTTACACCCTTTAAAACACTTTAATGCTTGTTAATTTGATTAAATAAGATTACTATTCATACAGAGAGATTATAATTTTCTCCAGTTTATTCTTTTTTATCGTAAATCAACTTCAATAGTATTATAACTTGAATTCCCAAAAATATCAACAATATTTACCCAGATTATAGCCTTATTTTCTTGGGAATATGTATGAGAAGTAGAAACTGGGATTCTTTTTTCCACTTTCTTCCTTCTTATTTGTCGATAAGAGTTCCAGCTAACTATTGCTAGATTCTTATCATAATTCCAATCTACTTCCCAATAATCAATCACATCTATTAACAGAGAATCATACAATTTCTTTATACTAGGAGTATGTACCAAATTTGTAATTGTTAATAGAACATTAATTCCTTGGGGGCTTTTCTTCTTTTCAATCTTAAGATCGAAGTCAATTCTGCCATCATTTCCTGATTCAAGATCAGAATGTGTATCTATTAATTCATGATATTCAAATGGAGATCTTTTCTCGATCTGCAATATCCTCTTGCGAATTTCATTTATTGATAATAGCCCAATATCAATTCCCAACCATCTTCTGTTGTTTTGTTCAGCCACTGAGAGCGTAGTACCCGATCCAGCAAAAAAATCAGCAATTATATCTCCCTCTTCTGTACTAAGCTCAATTACGCGTTTTAATAATGTTTCAGAGTTTTCTGTAGGATAAATTGTTCTTTTTACCTTCTGGTAACCAGCAATATCCAACCAAAGATTATCGTGTGAATACTCAACTTCAGCTTTATCTTGGCCCTTCCTTACATTTTTATTAACCCCTTCAAGCCTGAACTTAGACTGATTGCTTCTACGATAAACAAATAATGAATCTGAATGTACAATTAGACGGGTTTGTTGATTTAATTGTTTTTCTGATAAATTCTTTTTCATTCGACGAATAGTAAACTCAATCACAAAATTATCCAGTCCAAAAACTTCATTAAGCACCTCTTTTGCGTAATGACCAAAATGATAATCAAATCGTACAAAAATAAAACCATCTAGACTAAGTAATGGCTTCATTGACAAAATTCGTTCCTTAAACCATCGTTTAAAGTCAGAAATCGGAGAATTGGTTACTAACACATTTTTATATGCAATCGTTTTGATTGATCCATTAAGCATGTCTTTCTTCGTGTTGTTTGAATTATCCTTACTTTGAAAAGGGATATATAATATTTCATCATATCCTGTATAAAATGGAGGATCAATATAAATTAGTTTTAAGGTTTGACAATATTTCTCTTCCAGCAATCGCAAAACATGCTTACAATCGCCCCTGATTAATGTATTTAGAAATTTATGGTTCGTAGGAGGATAGATACTTGACTTTGTAGGATAATACGTTATCGCTCTAAGGTCGTGTGAAGTAACGGAAGAAGAGGATTCTTCAATATCATTCTTCGTTAAAGATGTCGAATGAATATTCCTCTTTGAACCAATTGAAGTCTTTATGATCTTTCTAATATATTCAACATTATTTGCTTGAAGGGCAACCTCCAAATTTTCTAAGCTTTTCTCATCCTCTACTAGACATATCCAGTTTAAACCAAAAGTAGAAGCCTCTATCACTGAACTGGAATCCCTAGGGTTTACAATCACCATCAGCTGTTTTGGCATCATTAATACTTCGTATAATCGTGAAAAACATCTATTCTGATGGCTATTGTTTTTGGTTAGTTCCAAATCGAGCCAATTTGAATCAACTACTTGACCAATTTTTGGCTGTACCCAGTATTCGGGATTTCCCTTTTTATTTAATCTTATCTGCCCATTTTTACATAGTTCAAGGATAGATTCTTGCTTCAATTTCCAATGAGTTCCACTAGGGGGTTCTAGAAGTACTAATTCACCATTTATAAGAAAAGTTTTTGCTGATCCTTGTCCTTTAGATACAAACGAATGCCAATAACCTCCACTTTCCTTATCATCAAATACAGCATTAATTTTTCGATTAGTAGAAACACTATACAATAAAAAATAGTCATTTCTTTCAAAAAAATTAATTTCTTTTGAATATTGGATCTTAAAAGGTGAATTTATTATAATCTCGTTCATAAAATTGTTCTGATGAAAAATAGAATCTAAAAGCCTCCTCATTATAGCTTTAAAAGTCCCGTTCACTTTAATAGCTAAAAATCCATTTGGACTCAATACGGAGTGGAACATCGTAAGAAGTTTATTCATATCCTGTTTAAACCTGATTAGAGAGGTTTCATCATGAAATTTAGAATTAGGTAATAGGTTATATTGGTTATTATTCCCTTTTCTCAGGGTTAATTGAATTTTTGAAGGATATAAGTGCTGAGAAATATCAAAAACAGTTAAATGTGGTTGTTTTTTCTGAACCAACGAATTTAAATGAATATAACTATCAATATTATTTGAGAGAATTAGATGATTTAATTTAGTACTTTGAGCTATCGATTTGTCCTTAGTAGCACCTACTAGGTCTATTCGATTACTCATGATTTCAAAATCCCCAATATTTTGATAATAATTAGTTATCCTGAATATGCTTTTTAAACGAGGTGTCTAATTTATAATATAACGCTGATATGTAATTGAAAATAAGGCGTAGATTCCCAGAACTCCTCAAAAGCAATTCTAATTCATAAACTGAAACATTTTGGTCAGCATTCCGTAATTTACCGATCAAATCTCCAATTTTTGGTAGGTTCACTTCAAAATTATTTTTAAGTTGTTTTGGATAAGCATTCACCTGTAATGACTTATCAAGGGTTTCTAATCCTCCCGAGCGGATATCAATCTGGTTAAGGATATTGATTACACATTTCTTTTCCATTCCTTCTTCAATACGATGATGAGTCCCTCTCCACTTCGTCTTACTCCCAATTCCCCTTTCTCCCCCGAAAGGAAGTAGTATCATATTTGAGGCTGTAATTCTCCACCGCGAAGAATCACATCCATCTACAGCAGATAGAACTTCGTGTAGAATACTCGGTGCACCTACTCCCAGTGCCCATATCTTACTTATCTCAGACGAGGAAAAATTCTGCATTTCTCTCTTGAAATTATTTAGAGCCTTAAATAATCGATTTTTATACCCGCTCCCTCCTCTCATAAGAGGTACTAAGCGTCCGATAAAACTCCAGTCAGAAAATCCAGCTTCTGATACAATTTCGTCCAAAAGATGTAATTGGTTGTGGGGAATGACCGGTTGAATTTCATAAGGTAATAATTCTAAGTAATTCGACAAAATATCCTTATCAGGGTAGTCTAATGTTATCTTGATGATTTCAGGATCCTGCCTTGAAAGTTCACGATAAAAAACTTTGAGCTGCTGTAGACTCAGGTTCATCTTCTTCTTTCTGTTTAGAGCTGAAAACGCTCCAGAATCACAAACTAGAGGCCCATCCCATTCTAGATATTCATGAATGCCTGATTTCTTTATTGTTTCAAAAAGATTTGGATTTTGCATAAAATCAACCGCAGAAATCATTAGAAAATCAGGTTTTACAATCCAATCGAACTGCCAAGGTCGTACTCGGGCACTGATAGGAGTTCCCAACGCAAAACTCATTTTAATTTAGCCTCTGTTTACTAATCCAATAGTACTTAATGAATTGATAAAATCAACAAGTTTTCTCTGGCCAATTCCTAATCCTCCCATATTCTCAATCCTTACTTCTGTATTAATGAATTCAGCTAGTCCGTGCACACTGTTTAAGTAGTCTTTACCCGTGAGAACATAGATTATCGAAAATGCTTCTGTCTCATGCCATTCTCTAATTCCGCTAATGACTTGTGCATTAAGTTCTTCCGCTCTTCCTTTTGACATAAATAGATCATAATCGTTGATTTCATCATCTGATCGTAAGAATCCATATTTAGCTGAGATAATTCCTAGTTTCAGACTATTAGGCCACCTCTTTTCCCTTTTTGCTTTATTAATTACTTGAAACATAGGACCTTTATATGCATCCTCCGCCCTTAACGCACGATGCTTGAGTTCTTGGGACTTTTTCTTCCCACATGAGATGATGAGAAGACCTTTCGGTGATGACATCGATTAGCACTTTTTTCTATATGTACCTATGTTTCAGGGAAGATAACAATCCCCTAGTGGATTAATTACATCCTTGAATAATACTCAATAATAAACATTTAGGGGAAAGATTCGTTTTGAAATTGTACTTGGGTATCGTTAATGGGTTTTTTCCTTGGATGTATGAAGATTTAATTAATCAGTTCATGCTTAAACGTAAATATGGGATTTTATTCTCATTTTGGCAATTTAAAAAGTGGAGTAAGAAAATTAAAGACCAAGGTCTACATGATTATTTCTCATACGATGGCCCAATAATGATCGATTCAGGTGCTTATAGTGCACATCAAACTGGAATAGATATCCCCTTGAATAAGTATATTACATTTCTTAAGGATGTAGGAGTGAATGATGGGGATACTATTATCAATTTGGATGTTATTGGTAAAAGGAAGAAATCATGGCAGAATTGGTCTACTTTGGATAAGAAAATTGATCATCCAGTATTGCCAGTTGTGCACTTTCCGAATATCAATCTAACTGATTACTCTGGTCCCTACATTGGGTTGGGAGGGATGGTTCCTTCTTTGAAAATCAATGAAAAGGGAAGTGTTTACGATGTGGCTGCATGGATAGCCAAATTCCGTTCCTTAACGACACAAAATTTCCATGGGTTTGGATTAGGGAGTCCATTTCACCAGGTTATATTCAAAGACTATCTCCAAACAATAGATTGGATTGGATGGAGAAAAAATGCAGCTATTGGGGACTGTTATACTCCAGAAGGGTCGAGATCTATTCCTAGAGTCCGACGTTCTACACAAACAAGGAAATGGTTAACACCAAAGATTTTCGAGACCTATAAACCACCTTTTCTTCATTGTTTCAGATCACTTCAAATACCAGGAGCTGAAGGATGGACAAACCGAGCTCTGTGGAATGTCTGGATGTTTCTTACTGCTCAAAATCATGACTTCATCCTGAAGCAATCATCGTATGTGAAAACTATCAGAAATCGAATGAATCAAACTCTTTCTCAAGCTGATTCACGAACATTAGATTATTATTTCAACTAATGATTAACTTTAGACTAATTAACAAGGGATGAAAAAGTATCTAGATACTTGAAAAATCAATTCTCATTTTTTATGGTTTTTTGATGCATAAAAATTGTTAATTTGTTTAACAATCGAAAAAGTATTTACATAATTGTAGAAATCCATGATTTGCTTATCTTTAGAGATTCTATTGTATGATTCCCCGATAATTTTTAGATAAGTTTCGATTATATCAGAATTTTCATCTTTATTAGCAGATTCATGATCATATGATGCAAAAATTGAGTATCGAAAGGTCAAGAATTTCTCAATATTAATTTCTTTAAGATTTTGGAGTAATTTATCCGATATATCTTTGTAGGATTGGTGTTTATTTTTGCTGGAGAGAATCAAATCTGTGAAAAAATGTGTATAGGTGATTAAAGATGCAATTTTCTCCTCAAAGTAAGCCCAGATATGATGGAACTCTCTTGGTACCTTGTCAAGCGTATAAAAAAATATTAAATATTCTGTTATTCGTACCAAAAGGTTCGGATTATCTACTACTTTTGGAATAGGAAAATTAGAAATAGATTCTCCAAAAAATTCTAATTGAGAGCCCTTTTTTTTCCCCATCCATGAAAACCAGAAAAAAGAAACCTTAGATTGTAAAAATAAAAGAAGGATCTTAAGTTTTCGCTTAGATTTTCCTCTTTCACATATGAAATAGACATCTTGTGTGGCGAACCATTCAGTGCAATTATAAGCAAATCGCGTTGTTCGGGATCTTTGGGGTGTAACCAGTTTGGGAGAAAGAAAGATCTCTGGTTTTCGGGGACGATTGAGGTAAGGAGGATGATCGAGTGAATTACGAAGTGCCTTATGATAGTGATCAAGATGTTTCTTTATATTAGGAAGGATTGAAAGGTCTAGATTACTTTTAACAAGATACAATAAGCGTAAGTGGGTTTGAACCCGCGTTGAATACGGTTCAATTGAAGAATTTTTGTAAATAGGTTTCAAATACTTTTTTTCTTCAATAGTAAAGGTTTCAAGAGTGTTATAGTCATTTTCATTTGTTAGATTGAAGATAAATATTCCACGATTTATCCATGCTGAAGGATAACCATATTTCTGAATTTGCCTTTTATTAATTCTATTTAAACCGGTAATTAACCCCTCTTTCACACTGTAAGTCGAATCCTTTAGTGATGAGCAATTATCTATAATTTTTCTTAATATATGGGAGACATCCGGAGGGATAAAGTGAAAATATTTATCCCAGTTGTCCAGAGTAAGGTCTTTTTGATCAATCTGGAAAGTTAATTGATTGGATATATGATCTAAGAGATGTTCTCCTTTAGGAATCTTATTCGTATAGGAAACACAGTTAATTGTCGGATTTTGAGCCTTAAGGTTTTTTATAATAATAACACTAGAATGAATCCCATGAGCTCCCTGAAATACGCGATTTTCACCAAAATCAATAAATTCCAAAATATAGGTTTCGGAGTATATTCTATTTCGTAATTTAGAAGCTCCCGAAGCAGTTAGCCAATAATTTGTAGTCAGAAACGAGACAATACCTTTTGGTACTACTTGATTTATTGCTAAATGGAAAAATAAATACCAAATGTCAAGTTTTCCTTCATAGTAACTTGGAAAGGCAAGAGAATATGTTCGAAAAATATCCTTATTATTACTTTCTCCAATATAGGGAGGATTGGTAAGAATGAGCGAAAAAAAGGCGTGAGAGGTTGACATTGGTTTAAAAGCATCTTTCCAATTAAGTAGAAGTGCATCTCCAATTTGGAGATTACATTGAAAAGGTAGAATTAGGGAATGGTGTGTCATATTTTCCTTAAAATATTGTGCTAAATAGATAAACAATCGTGCTTTGGTAAAAGGAATCACGAAAGGGTCGATATCAATTCCAAACAAGGATTTTGGAAAAATCAAGAAATTAAGTAAATAAAATTGAGTTTCTGCTTTATCTTGTACCTTTGTATAGTCTACACTGTGAATAATATTGTCAGATTGATCCATATTATCATTTAAGATCATTGGTTCTTGTAATTCTTTAAATCTTTTAATTACCATTGAATACACTAATAACAATTCATCAGCAGCACTTTCCAAGAATTGTCCAGTACCAACAGCAGGATCCAAGATTGAAATATCCTTTAATTTTTCATACAATCTTAAAATTCCAGGTTTGTCAAGGGATTTAATGATTATAGAAATATCATCCGACATAGAGTAATCCATTGATCCTAACTGATCCATTAAATATACTCGTAATGAATAGCGGGTGATATAACCAGTTAGTTCAACAGGTGAATAATATACTCCTCCTTGCCTTTTCTTTTCGGAAGATATCAATTTTTCGTATAATGATCCTAAAAATGCACCAGTGATCTGATTATCAAATCGATCGAGAATAGAGAATATCCCTGCAGTCAGAGATTCCGTCTTGGACGTGTGCGATTTATCAGAATCTAAATAGTACAGATCATTTGGAAAGTCAGTTTTCTGTTTGATAGAGACCAGATCGATAAAGATAGCTGATTTACACCCTCGCAATCTACCAAAATCTGAATCCTGACTGATTTGAAAATCTTCTAATGCTATTAATCTTGTTAGGAAAGAATCCATAAAATCATTGATTGTATTGAAAGCAATGCCAGCAGATTTTTGGGCAATTAGTTGAAACATATTATTAAAATAATTTTTATCATTATTAAAGAAGCGATGTTTTTGTAAAACCCATAAGACCGTTAATTGAAGGAGAAATTGATCCACAAATTCAAGCTTCTTGCCAGAAGATAAACTACATGACTCAAGTAACCTATTTCTGATGTTGGTAATCAATCCAAAAATATCTTTCCATTCACTGGTCATTGGATTCTCATCTAGCGATCTAGAGATTATTTCTAAATATATATGAAGTAAAGAGTGAAGAATGGGGTTTGTTCTCAAGATCTCTTAAAAAAGGTGTGACTAGAGACAAGCTTCACTAAAAAGTCGAATAAGAAAAAAAGAAAAAGAAGGAAATGAAAAAAAGTTACTTGAATTTAATAGCCATCTTGGCTACTTCCCCATGGATATTAATAGAAGGAATCTGAACCTCACCAGGAGTCCAAGTCAAAAAATAATAGTTATTTGGTGCTCGTACTAGACATACAATACCTGCTCCACCAACGTTCCGTGCAACAAAGCTACCAGCTTCCCAATCATTAACCATACTTGAGTACCTTACTCCAGCAATATTCACTCCAGGTTCCTTATTTTGCCATGAAGAAATTAGAGATGCACCATCGACTTGCCATTCTGGTTGATTTGTCCAATATGGTGCCCCATTTGGATCTAATATCGTAACAATGGATACATAACCATTTTGAATCAAAGCATTCATATCATCTTGATAAGACATTTTTTCACCGCTTTTATGATCTTCTTATTAAATACCAGTAAGATAAATTTGAATTTTTTCCAATTTACCAATATAGTGAGATTCTTTTAATCTAACATAAAGGTAGATTTATCCCTATATTATTCTTCCAACGATCTATTATAAAGGTACCATAATTACAGGTCAACCTTCATAGTTCCCGTAAACAGAGAAAAATTAAAACCAAAGAACCATTTATCACACCATTTGTCTTTAATAAAGAATGATTCGATCAACTAAGCAGAAAAAAAAGAACTTTCAAGAATACCAAGATTAAAAAGTGTGAATATTCTCCAATTCATTTACTAAATTTCTTTAAGTGATTCTATGTCAGATTCTGATCTTGGTAACTTTATTATGAAATTATTTGATCCTCTCATTTCTGAGTCCAAAACACGATTAGGAGAAACTCGTGAAACATTTTTACAGGCAATTCCAAGACGAATTCCTGCTCATTCAAGTGTACCCGTTTATCAGGCTGAAAATTTCGTTCGAGAAGCTACTGATCAATTAATAAAGATCAATCAGGATTTACTCAATCAATATTCAATAAGCATTGCAAAGAAAACTCGTTCTTTCGCTAAAAAAGATGTACAAACAGATTCTGATGAACTAGAAAAACTCCAAGAATCTTTGAAAAAGAAAGAAGCGGAAACCGACGGACTACAT
>JAEOTM010000080.1 GCA_016839815.1 Candidatus Hodarchaeota archaeon | reverse complement strand
TTCCCCAATTATTATCCTGAGAAAGCTTTGCTGCATTTATACTCTCAGTTATTGAACCGATTTGATTAACTTTTAGAAGGAGAGCATTACAAGCTTTTTTATCAATAGCCATTTGAATCCGATCGACATTGGTAACTAGAAGATCATCCCCTACAATCTGAAGTTTATCACCATTTCGAGAAGTAAATTTTTGGAAAGTACTCCAATCATCTTGATCAAAGGCATCTTCAATTGAAATAATTGGATACTTTTCAAGAAAACCTTCATAGACTCTCATGAAATCCTCAGCCTCAAGAGCTTCTCCATCTACATTATATTTTCCATCAGAATAAAATTCAGAAGCCGCTGGATCAAGAGCTATCTGGAATCTGCCAGTATGACCTGCTTCATCAATTGCTGCCATTAAAAGTTTTAATGGTTCTTCCACCTTATCTAGAGGAGGAGCAAAACCACCTTCATCTCCGACATTAATAGCAGTAACTCCATATTTCTTTTTAATGATGGATCTTAGTTTATGGTATACTTCAACACCGATAGAAAGGCCTTCTTTGAAATTTTGGGCATCTACGGGCATTATCATATACTCTTGGAATGCAATATCATTACCACCGTGTTCCCCACCGTTTATGACATTTAAACTAGGAACAGGAAGATAAAAATCAGCATTATCGTGTAAATCACCGAGATGTTGATATAATGGTACATTCTTACTGATTGCACCAGCCTTAGCTATGGCCATTGAGACTCCTAAAATTGCGTTTGCACCTAGCTTGGACTTATTTTTGGTCCCATCCAAGTCTAATAAAAACTGATCAATTTCAATTTGGTTCTCTGGGTTTCTACCAACTAATTGGGAAGCTAGTTGATTAACATTGCTAACTGCATTGGATACCGATTTACCCATGAGACGCGTACCGCCATCACGTAACTCTAATGCTTCATGAATACCAGTACTTGCACCAGAAGGTACCATTCCTCTGGTTACTACACCATTTTCTAAATGACATTCAACTTCTACTGTAGGATTGCCGCGAGAATCAAAAATCTCACGAGCGTGTATTTTTTCTATTTTCATCAGAAATTCACTACTTAAATTCAATAATATTCAAAATTCTATCTGTATTAGGTTTTCATTACAAAAAATATAACCATTATTTCTTTTTCTCGTTTAGTTGTTGTTCCCACATTTCAGAGTAAGGAATCCATGGGTCGGGAACACGTGCGGTGATGAAATTTGGTTTTGTAATAAAAGTCTCAGGAAGATGACCTAAGATTTCCCCATCAACCTGATAAAGACATTTTTTCTCGGGAGAATCAACTTTGATGATATTCCCTTCAAAAGTCTCAACCGCTGGATGATTCAAATGTTTACCATCATAGACTAACGATAACAGTCGAATAAGCGTAAATCGGCTGATTTTCTTTAAAGTAGTTCCATTAAAGAGATTATCATGCGGATCAGCATTAGGACAGATGTGCATTCCACCACCATATCGCTTTCCATTACCAATAGCAACAAGCATTCTTGGACCTTCAACAGTTTGCCCAGTATTTGGTTCTATTATGATATTATACGGTTTAAATTTTAATAATGTTGTTAAGACAGCTCGTTGATAATTTATCGTACCACTTAACTTCTTTGTCCCTCTATTCGATCTGTCAGCAACTTCAGCATCAAAACCCATTGAGGCAACACCCCCAAAATATCGATCGGCGTTTACACAATATCCAACATCGAACTTCTTATCTTGGCCAGTAATAAGACTTTCAATGATAGCATCTATATCACCCTCTGGGATCCCAAATACTGTGGGAATATCATTACCTGTTCCAACAGTAAAGGCGCTAAAGATGCTCTTTTTCTCTGCCTTGAGTACACCGTTGATAACCTCGTTTGCTGTACCATCACCTCCGACTGAACAAATGACTTTGTACCCTTCATTTGATTTCTGTTTAGCTAGTTCAAGCGCGTGACCGATACCTGTTGTATATTCAAAATCATATTCTAATTTTGAGTCAATTTTTGGCACGATTTTCTTTTTCCATATCTTTTCTACCCTACCACCAGCAGCTGTTGGATTAACTACCATAAAAAATTCTTTCATAGAGCACACCCATGGTTGAAATTAATTTAGATAAAGTAGAAACCCAGTTTTTGAAGCTTACCTTGATATCTTTCTTACCATATGAGCACAAAATAAAAATAGAAAAAAGATGAGAGAGGAGATTTAATTCTCCTCTGAAAAATTTTTAACTGGAATTCTCATCTGATGAGGGAGGAGAGCCCATAGCCTCATTTACTAATTCAACTAAATCCTTTACTTCAAATTCTTCTTCTAATTGTTGTGTTTTTAAAGCATCAGTTAACATACTTGTACAGAAGGGACAGGCGGTAATTAAGACTTTTTTAGGACCGTTTTCATTACCTGATTTTTCAGAACTCCTCAAAGTATCCTTTGCTTCGAGTATGCGTTTCTCTGAGATTCTTGTTTCAACCCATTCAGGTGTTTCACGAAACATATTACCCCCACCACCACCACAGCAATAAGAGAATTGCCCATGATTCGGCATTTCACGGAAGGTAACACCAGGAAGTTTTTCAATGATTTTACGGGGAGATTCATACTCATCGTTGTAGCGACCAAGATAGCAAGGATCGTGGTAGGTAACTTCATAGTTTAAATCAGTGGAGAACTGTATTCTACCATGCTCAATCAATTCGAGTAAGAAAGTAGTAATATGGACTACGTCAAAGTCACCACCATATTCAGGATATTCATTTTTAATGGTGTTAAATGTATGAGGTGAGGAGGTAACAATACGTTTAACGTCTCTTTTCTGGTACATTTTGATATTATCTTCAGCAAGCATTTTAAATAACGCTTCCTCGCCTAAACGTCGCATTTCATTACCGTCATTCTTTTCTGCATCACCAAAGGTCCCATAATCAAGTTCAGACTTAGAAAAGATCTCATAGGTCGCACGAGCTACTTTTTGATTACGTGGATCGTACGCAAGTGTATCTCCAGGAAGCCAGAGTAATTTGGACTCTGATTTCTTAATTTTGGGAAGTTTTCCCTCTTTCAACCAATTTGTACGGTCTCGTTTTGGTTGATTCCATACATTCCCATACTGATACACACTTTCTAGCATTGTTGTAAATGTTCCAGGAACATTACCCTCTTCTATCAATGAGGCTCTCATACCGACAATCATATCTACATGCCCAATAAGATGAGGACAGGCGTTGGTGCAGGCATAACAAGTAACACATGCCCATAAAACATCTTGAGTGAGTCCAGATTTATCACCAAGTATCGAAACATCTTTATTAGCCTGTATCAATCCGTACTGCTGTTTTCCCCAATTCTTAACATCTTGAATGACTTTCAATGGAGAAAGGGGTTCACCTGAGTCTTGTGCAGGGCAATAATTATGACAAAAATGACACTTCATACAGGCAGAAGCTTCCAAGAGCTGGAAGAAGGAAAAGTCTTCAATTTTATTTATTCCATCTTCACTAAAATGTAATTGGCCTTTCTTTTTGTCAACATCAGTCAAAATGATATTTCCTACTCCAGCTAAAACATGAAAGAACTTACTGAAAGTTAGAATGATAGCTAATGTGAGGACACATAGTAAATGTGAGAGATAAAAGAACGCATGAACTGTAAAAATCATATTATCTGTAGTAATGAAGATACCAAGTATTAGGGCCAGAGGAAACCCGATAAATGAAGTAATTTCAAAATCGATGTTAGGGTAGGATACTCCTTCAATATCAATGGGTAAATTGTTTAAGCCATACAAAATTCTGGAAGCTTCCACAAAAAACCCAGAAATACTGATCCAGAAGAGGAGAAGGAGTAAAACGAGATCTTCAAGTCCTGCTCGTTCATAGAATGATTTTTCTTGAAAGAAACGACGCATAAACGCTAGAAGTACTCCAAAAAATAATAATACCCCCGCAATATCAGCACCAATGTTAAGAAGAAGATACAAAGGTCCAACGAGAAGTTCTTCATGGAATAGATATTCATGGATAGTAATAGCAATTGTTGCTATTGCTGAACCCAAGAATCCAAGCATAATCATTGTATGGACAATGAAACTCGAACGTTCCCTAGCTTCTCGTTTTAAGATTCCAGAACCAATTCCATAATATAAACGCTTGGGAAAAGAGCGGGAGAAAATATTTTTAAGCCCACGTTTGATTAAAGTTAATATAAATGAGAAAAGTGACTGTTTTTCGTGATCATATTTACCATGAAACCAAACGCGCATATTCCTGTAAAGACCAATAAGTAAAACGATAACAGCTATTGCTGCACATAAGTATATTAAAAAACCAATTTGTTTACCGTAGAGTTCAATACTACTAGGCCAGTAGGCCTCTCTTCGTGCATCTCGAAACCAATCTTGGGATATTGTTAATAATGCATCTATCATAGTTTCACCCATTTGTTATTATAAGTAATTGACAATTTATTCACAATTATGGTGAATTTGTGAGTAATAAAGAAAATCTAATGAAGAACTTTATCCTTATTCTCAACTTTCTGAACTGAAAAATTGGGTTCTCATTATGACTTTTGAATTTTTGCCGATTACAAATCAGATGAATTATATCCTTTTATTATAAAACAAATTTATCCAATTCAAATATTAGGGTTAATATGACTGTTCGCTCTTAGGTATTACTGGGGATGTAAACACTTAAAAGTGACTTACCTAAATGTTATGGGTTCTCAAAATTGAGATGAATTATTATGGCTGAAAGTAAAAATGATGCAATAATAGGACTAATTGGAGCACTTGCATTTGCTGTATGCGCATTAGTGGTTCCAATTTTAAAGATGACTGGTTTTGGTTTTATTACAGATAGTGAAAGTGCCATGGGAATAACACTCACCATGGATCTCTTCTGGGATGGCGCTGGATTAAAAATGACAGGCGTACCAGGGACTTCAATGGACTTTGCTGACTTTGCTTCTCCAAACATGCAGATTATTTGGGATATCGCAGCTCTGTGGATGTTCGTATTCATAGCAGTCGGTTTCATCGGTTTCCTGCTTGTTGCACTGCCTCCAGTTCAAAAATTAGCAGGTATGGAGCCCCTAGGTTTTGGTACCATTGGACTTTTGCTTGGATTAGTTGCTACTGTAGTACACTATCTTCTAATTGTGTTAGGGGCACTTCTTGATGATAACTTTACAGGTGGTATTGAGAATCTTAACATCATCACCCTTGTCCTAATGGTTGTCGGTTGGGCAGGTTTATTCATCGGAAATATGTTTGGCTCCAGAGACTAGTTATCTAGTCTCCTCTTTTTTATTTTTGAGCAAATATGGGAAACTGTTCTCTACAAGGTAGGGAATAAAAATAGATTGGGGAAAAACAGCTTAGAGCTTTTTTACTAATTCGGGTAAAACTTCGTGAAGATCTCCGATGATGGCATAATGCGCAATTTCGATAATTGGTGCTTCCTCATCTGTGTTGACCACAATGATAGTTTTACTATTTCTCATGCCTACTAAATGTTGAATGGCACCAGAAATACCACAGGCGATGTAAAAATCTGGAGTAACCGTTTTTCCAGTCTGACCGATTTCATGATCATATGCTACCCATCCTGCATCAACCGCTGCTCTGCTAGCGCCTACTTCTCCGCCAAGAGCTTTTGCTGCATCAGTGATGACGACAAATTTTTCCCCACTACCAACTCCACGACCACCACTGACGAGGAGCTTGGCTTTTGTTATATCCACTGAAACTTTAGCAACAGTTTCCTCAACAAAAGATTCTCGCTTGTCTAATTCTTCAATTACGGGGGAAAAGTCAACCACTTCAGCAGATAAACTATCATCAGGTTCAGCTTCTGGATTATTTCCTCCAAGTATCGTAGCAAATGTTAATTCATCGGTTGATCCTTCCATTGAAACGAATAGCTTCTCTTCAAAAAGGGGATGAATTCCTTCATACTCATCATCTTCCACCGTTAAGCTATTCACAGAGGCAAACATGGCTTTATCAAATCTTGCAGCTAACCTAGGAACGAGTTCTTGGCCGTAGAGACTTGCACCTGCAATCACCAGTGAGGGATCGATCTCTTTAATTAAACCCTCGATTGTTCGAACGTGATAAAGAATATTTATACCGTCAAATTGAGCATCATCAACCTTATAGACTTTCTTTACTCCAAATTTCCCTGCTTCTTGGGCTAAATTACCAATTTCATGTCCCAGGATGATTCCTTCAATTTCAGCACTTAAATCTCCCGCGAGCTTTTGTACCACAGACAGACATTCTCTCGTAAGTCCGACAATTTTTCCTTTTGCATTCTCTAATATTACTAATATTTTCGCCATTTTGAATCACCCTATTTGTAAGCTCCTAGATTCAAGCCTTTCTCCTTCAAGGCTTCAAGTAGTTCACCCACGAGTTCACTTGCATCACCATCATCAAGAACTACACATTTTTCGGTTCGAGCTGGCGGTTCCTCGATATCATCAAATTCAACAGAGGGTTTTTTCTCGTCGATTCCGAGATCAGCAATTTCCCATACAGGAACTGCCGTCTTACTCGCTTTCATGATTCGTCGAACACTAGTATACCGGGGTTCTTCAAAGTCACCAGAGCTGGCGATACTCAGAACAGCGGGTATTTGAAGTTCAACTCTACGGATTCCACCCTCAATAACCTTATCAACAATGACTTTTCCATTATTGAAGGCTACTTTTTCAACCCAACAGGCTAGAGGAAGATCAAGAAATTCAGATACCATAGGGGCCATAGTAGCTGTTCCGTAATCATAACTTTGCATCCCGAATAAGAGTAAATCAAATTCTCCTACCTTTTTAGCAGCAGCAGCAAGGATTTTTGCGACCGAGAAAAAATGAGTGACTTCAGCCTTTGAATTTTCAATCCGAATTGCTTCGTGGCATCCCATTGCAATTGCCTCTTTTACAACTTTATCGGCCATATCAGATCCAAGACAAACAGCAGTAACTTTACCTTCACCTTTCTTCTCTACAATCTGTAAAGCTGCTTCTATCGCGTTTTTATCGTAGTTATTCGTCATAACATCGCTCTTATCATCCCGATCTCCTGGAAACGTCTCATCAGGATCTAAAGGAGCGTTTCTATCAATTGTTGCTTTTACAAAAACTAAAATATTCAATTTTCAGACATCCACCTTTAAATTTTACTTTTGAGCACGAGCTAAGGTGCCTCGTGAGATAATGGTCTTTTGCATTTCAGATGTACCCTCATAGATGGTCAATACACGAGCATCTCTAAATAATCTTGAGACTGAATAATCCTGGCTATACCCATACCCTCCATGAACCTGAACGGCGTCATAAGTTACTTTTTGTGCCATTTCTGTTGCCCAATACTTTGCCATTGAAGATTCAATCTGTGTATTAGCACCTACATGTTTCATTTGGGCTGTATTCAAATAAAGTAGTCGAGATTGATGAACTCTCGTCGCCATATCAGCCAGCATAAACGAAATAGCTTGATGCTTTCCAATGGGCCTTCCAAATTGGGAACGCTGCAAAGAATAATTAATACTTTCTTGGAGTGCCGTTTCTGATATTCCAACCGCTTGAGCTGCTATTCCTATTCTGCTGGAGGCAAGACTTCCAAGAATAAGCCTGAAACCATCATTTTCTTTACCTAAAAGGTTTTCTTTGGGAACTTCAGCCCGATCTAATGCCATTGAGGAAGTGATTGATCCATGTAAACCCATTTTGTGTTCAATCCCAACAACTTCCATATTTGAACCTGCAATTTTTGGGTCAACAATGAAAGCGCTTAATCCTTTGGGACCCGCTGTTTTATCCGTCACTGCAAATGTAATATAAGTTCCAGCAGCCCCTCCGTGACTAAGCCAAATTTTATTACCCGTTAGATAGTATGAATCTCCTTCTTTTTCCGCTTTCGTGGTTACGGCCGAAATATCCGAACCTGCATTTGGTTCAGAAAACGCCATTGCCCCAATCGCATCACCACTGGCTAAAAGAGGTAAATATTTATCTTTAGCTTCAGGTGTGCCAAAATTATTAATTATTTCAATATTCAGTCCTTGACTTGGGAAAAACATGGAAAATGCTAGAGATGCTCTAGCCATTAACTCAATGACTGCATTCCATAAGGTATAGCTCAAACCATATCCATCATACTTCTCTGGAACGATAATTGAGAAAAGATCGCTTTGTTGGCACTTCTTGTAAAGGTCCATCATCCCTGAAGGATAAGAAACCTTTTTTGTGGTGGGGTCAAAATGAGCCCCCTCTTCATCCCAATCTTGCTCTTTTTCAATGATTTCATTCATTGCGAGCTCGTAAACCATTTCAAGTATCATTTCATTCTGTTCTTGAGCTTCTTTATCAAAATTAAATGTCTTAAAAATCTTTGTCAGCTGTTTCATGAAGTGTACCTCCATATGGTCAGGAACCATCTGCATTATATCTTACACAGAAAATAGGAAGAAATATTTGAAGAATGTTATGTAGCTACAAAAGATCTACAAAGTGCGTAGATTGAGATTGAAAAACTTCCTCAATCTTAACAAAAATTTGAAACCTTCAAAAAATCAGTCAAATTTCTGGTTTATTGTTCTGGAAGAGGATCCCACATTTTATAAGCATAAGGCGCATACTCTTTGGGGTCTACCTCGGTTAGGATATTCCCTTTTCGCATTATAGTATCGTGAACAACGAAAACACTCCCTAAAGTTTTAACAACCTCAACTTCATGCCATGGATCAAACATAGAAGGCTTTAATGAAATCTTACCTGAACCATAATTGAACACTTCCTCATTAGCGGATCCAAGGTAAAATTCTACAAGATTAACCGGTTTAATAACCTTCGCAGTTCCAGGATGATAAGGGTGCATAAAATTGTAATACGGAGTACCAGCAGGATTTGACCAAAGAGACAAAAGAATATTTCCTGCTATTTCATCATTAGAATCAGCGGTTAAATCAACCTCGATTCCAAAAAACTCAATGTTGTGTCTTCGGATACTTCCTTTGATCATAGTGTCATCAATATACATTGAAATATCCGCAATTTTCTTAGGAAAACCCATAAATTCCCGTCCACCAGCCATTGCAATGTCATGTGTAACAATCATGGAAAGACAATACAATCCGGGAACATTCTGATAGGTCGCGGCAAGGAAAATTGCCCCTTCTTTGTACGGTAAACCAAAGCTTATTCGTGGGAAATCGGCTATATAAGCTAAAGCCAATGGATCATTAAACGGTTTTAGTGGTGGAGGTAGTAGTTTCTGTATGATCTCCTCTCTTGTTAACCAATAAACAAACGCGATTTTTGCACCATATAATGTAAATTCAGATTGATTTATCCTCTTTACTTCTTCGTCTGATGTTATAAAACTCATTTGAAATCTCTCTCTGGAAAATGTTTTCCTCAATAATAGGTTGTGCGGTTTTTAAAGGTACGGGTTATCATAAACAGAAGACCAAGCAAAATGAAAAGAATGAGAATTAAAGAAGATTAATGAGAGCGAATTTGGTCAGAGATCATTTTTTTTTGACTTGTGGATTTATCATTCCTTTTTTTTTCCTGAAATGAATAACTAGAAATGATTTCACCTGCTAAGATTTTGAATGCATTATCAATATTTATTCGTTCTTTTGCTGAGGTTTCAATATAATGCACAGAGAAGCCTAATTTTTCTTTCAGTAGTTTAGATAACTCGGCAGCATATTCCTTTCCATAATGTGCGGATACTTGTTGCGGGAAGGCAGGATTATCCCGAAGATCACATTTAGAACCGACGATTAGTAGTGGACTCTTCCCAATCCCGTTTAAATTCCAATAACTCTGGATCCATTCTACGAGATTCATGTAAGATTCCTGGTTTGTAACGTCAAAAAAGCATAACGCTCCAACAGCACCCCGATAATAAAGATCTCGTACTGCTTTAAATCTTGGTTGACCTGCTAAATCCCATACTTGAAATTTGATATCATAAGTAGTTTTTGTAGGGGAATGATAGTAGGTAACTTCTTGGGATGCGAAATCAGCACCAATAGTCATAAGATACTCTGTTTTAAATCCTTCTCCTAACCATGCACGTCGAAGGGCTGTTTTTCCAACTCCTCCGTCTCCAATTAGAACAATCTTAGCACGTATTTTTGTGCCTGAGATGGGTTGTTTTCGACGTGACGTTGCTCCTGGTCTCATTTTCCTTTTTTTCCCAAACTGTTGTTTTATCCCAGCCTCTTTACTTGTTTATACATGGTTACGAATTAATTTCAGAGTACATTGTTTAGGATACTTGAAAAGTTTTACAGACACACTCCTTTATAAATCAATCGTAACCAGAGTCACTCTAGGGAGCGGGATTGAAATTAGCGTATTGTTAATGTATTTCATTATTATGTGAATCAAATAGTTAAAACTTAGTTAAAAATAAATTCCCACCTTGTCACCCAATTATGAAAAGAGAGAATCTAGAAAGTAGAATTTCTAGCAATAAATAAAATCTAGAGAAAATCCCACCCTATTATACAGAAATGAGGTCTACACGTTGAATAAACCAGTAATTGTAAGCTTAGCAAGAACTCCTATGGGGAAAATGATGGGTGCATTCGCTAATTTTTCAGCCGCGAACTTAGGATCGGTAGTAGTCAAAGAAGCTGTCAAACGATCGACTCTTGAAGGGAAAGATATCGATCATGTCATTATGGGACAAGTTATATCTGCAGGATGTGCACAAAATACCGCTCGACAAGCGACAATATATGCAGACCTTCCAGTTTCAACTGGTGCTATTACTATAAACAAAGTCTGTGGCTCAGGGATGGCTTCAATTATTTGGGCTGCTCAAATGATCAAAGCGGGAGATATGGGCACTGTTATAGCAGGTGGTACCGAAAATATGTCAATGGCTCCTTATTTGCTCTTAAAGGGCAGACAGGGATATCGATACGGGAACAACCAGCTCATAGATGCCATGTATCATGATGGTCTCTATGATATATACCATGATATGGCTATGGGGAATACAGGTGACATCGTTGCGAAGAGATACAAAATCAGTCGTAAGGAAATGGACGAATTTGCTCTTCAGTCTCATCAACGCGCTCATAAAGCAACCCAAGATGGAAGATTTAAAGATGAAATAGTTCCTGTTGAAGTAAAATTACGTAAGAAGACTCTAACAATCAAAGAGGATGAAGGTATTAGACCAAATACAACAATAGAGGCATTAGCAAAATTAAAGCCTGCTTTTTCGAAAACAGGCAAAGTAACTGCCGGGAATGCCTCCCAAATATCTGACGGTGCAGCAGCAGTTGTTGTTATGTCAGAGGAACTAGCTAAAGAAAAAGGTATACCGATTCTCGCTTATATTTCTGCATATGGGACGAACGCAACTAAACCTGAATGGGTTATGGAAGCACCAATTGAAGGAGTAAAGCAACTTCTAGCAAAAACAAATCAAACAATCAATAATTTTGATTTGATTGAACATAACGAAGCATTTGCAGCGGCGAGCTGTGCAGTCAGAAATGAACTCAATATTCCAGACGAGAAATTCAATGTGAATGGAGGGGCTGTAGCCCTTGGACATCCATTAGGTTGCTCAGGTACTCGTATTTTGGTCACACTCTACCACGAACTGGTAAAGCGTAAAGGCAAGAAGGGATTAACAACTCTTTGTCTTGGTGGTGGAGAAGCGACGACCATGATTATTGAAAGGAAGTAAGAAAATAAAAAGATAGAACTCTCAGTTCTCCTTTCTTTTTTCACTTTGAATCTAGTAGACTAATAGTGTTTCTTTCTGTTCTTGATAAAAGAAATCTAATATTCGAAAATGAATTTTTATATTTTCAATTATCGGTTTCAAGGATTGCCAGTCCTCATTCCAGTCAATAAGCCAGATTTCCATGTGCGAACTCCAGGGATGTTGCCCTTTCACTAGCTGCAAGAGTAAAGTTCGGTATTCTAAGTGTAGACGTTGTAAATATGAAAGTGGAAGTAATGAAGATTGTTCCGCTTCACGATTTCTATTCTTTATTCGTTGCAAAGCTACTTTAGGAGTAACATCTAAAAAAATCAACAGATTTGGTGGTTTAATAGTCTCTATAAACATATTGTAGGCATATTCATAGATTTCCCAGTTTATTGAATTAATTTTTCTATCTTTCATCAGCATTTGAGCAAAAACTCGATCTCCAGGTAATGCTCGGTCAATTATTACTCCTCTCTGGTAATGAGCGATATAAGCCGCTTCCGATTGAACAGCAAATCGCTTATTTAACATGTCAATTTGGAATGAAAATCCCCATTCTGTCTGATTTTCGTAATAGATTTTGAGCAAATCTTCATTCAACGGTTCTTTAAAAACCCTTAGACCTAATGAATTTCCTATTTCTTGAGCAGCTGTTGTTTTACCTGCTCCGATAATTCCATCTACCCAGATTAATGGTTGGACCACTAAAAAAATTCTCCTCTATAGTCAAAAAACACTTTCTAGCTTGATTTTTTATTTGGAACTATTGTTTGGAAATTTAATTTGGTATCTACACGTACTTCAATGGTATAGAGAGTTAAAAATATTCGTACTACTACATTCGTACTCAATGTATATGTTTTGGGACAATAAGGACCGTAATTTACCTGTATTCGTTGCCGTAAAAATACCTCTTATAAACAAAAATGTATGTGACTTACACTAACTAAGAGTGGATCAAATTCATGGTAACCAATAAAATGATTGAAGTAAGAGAGCTAACGAAGCATTATACATCAAAAAAGCGTTTGGGGATATTCAAAACCGAGAAAAATGTAGTAAAGGCACTAAAAGGAGTTACTTTCGATGTAGATCAAGGAGAAGTATTTGGTTTACTCGGTCCAAATGGAGCAGGAAAAACAACACTCATTAAAATACTAACAACTCTATTACTCCCAACCTCAGGCATCGCAAAGGTTAATGGCTACAGCTTGGACGAGGATAAAGAAATTAAATCCTCAATAGGTGCGATGTTGATGGGAGAACGAGGATTATACTGGAAACTAACTGGCCGAGAAAATTTAGAGTACTTTGGTGCACTTTATCATGTACCAAAAATTACTAGAAAAGAACGGATTAAATCGCTCATCGATTTACTGGAATTAGAAAAAATTGCTGATCGGACGGTTGAAACTTATTCTTCTGGACAAAAAATGAAAATGGTTTTTGCTCGTGCTCTTATTAATGATGCCCCTATACTTATGCTAGATGAACCTACAAACACATTGGATGTAAAAGAAGCTCGTCGCTTACGAAAAATAGTGAGAGAGCAAAATGAAGATTATAATAAAACAATAATCTATTGTACCCATCTTATGCACGAGGCAGAAGAATTATGTGCCAGAGTAGGGATAATAGACCATGGAGAAATAATTGCTCTCGATGATCCGATGGACTTGAAACAAGGTCTACAAGAAAATGATATTCTTTCTATAGAAGGAACCATCCCCGAATACGCTCAAACGGCATTAAATACAACTCCAGGGGTATTATCAGCTCAAATGCTAGTTAAACAGAGTAGTAATGGATCCACAGAGAAACATCCCTATCTCAATATTACTTGTGAGAATAGTCATCAAAATTTACCAGAGATTATAGCAACTTTGACGACGAATGGAGCAATAATCCGAAATATTGATAAAAAAGAAACCACACTTGAAGACGTTTTTGTTAATATTACTGGGCGCTCATTAATGGATGATACAAGCCAGGTCGTTAAAGCAAAATTAGGAAGCGATAAGTGATGTATGCTCCAGTTCAGGCATTAACGTTGAGAGGACACTGGGGTGTCATATGGGGAACCTTTGTAGTCCGAATAAAAACCATTTCTCGGTATAAAGGGATGCTATTTATGGATATATTGACTCCTGTACTGCTAGCTGCTATGCCAATTCTTTTAGGGCAAGCATTATCTGGTTCAATTTCTGCTGCGTCTGCAAATTTTGAACAGAATACGGGATTAATAGGTGCAAATTACGTTGCATTTATCATCATAGGCGCGAATGTATTCGCCACAGTTACTACCTCTTTATGGTTATTTGGATTTTTCATTAGACGAGAGCAAACTCTAGGTACTTTAGAGGCATTATTTATGTCCCCAGCTCACCAGATCTCAATTTTAATCGGTCTTACTCTCTATGTACAAATCAGATCAATAATAACCTTTCTGGGAGGGTATTTGTTTGGTTGTCTATTATTCTCTATTAATCCCATTCAAGGCCAAGTCCTCCTAGCACTCGTCATTCTCCTATTTGGCCTAATTCCAATCTATGGATTATCATTTTTATTAGGAGCACTCGTCTTGAAGGTAAAACAAGCAAATAGCTTGCTAAGTACACTACAATGGATAATAGGCGCATTTATGGGAGTGTTTTTTCCAATTACCGTCCTACCATTCACTTTCCGAATTATGGCTTACCTCTTTCCTGGATTTTGGCTCAATTATAATATCCAAGCTGCCCTTATGGGATTGGACTGGTTTTTTGTGAATATCTATGTTCATTTAGGCGTTCTGTTTGTATTTGCTTTAACCTGTCCCTTGATAGGCTATGTAATATTCTCTAGAACCGAATCACGAAGCAAAAAAGCTGAAGGTATTGGACAATTTTAGGAGATAGAACAATGGTACTTGCTACACATGAAGAAGTTCGCATACACGGAACAAAGTCTTGGTGGAGACAGTTTATCGCCATGACCCGAAAGGAATTCATTGTTCTAACTCGCTATAAGTTTTCATTCATATTAAGCTTTGTTCAAGTTATGGTAATCATGTTTGTTTTTACAGCAGCTGCAATGGTGCTCGCTCCACCTGATAAGGAAAGTTATGGTGCAGGAATTATGTTCTATTCATTTATCCTTTTCATGTTCTTCTCTACTGCACTTTGGGATATTGGGAATTCTCTTCGTGAAGAACAATATCAAGGTACTCTAGAATCATTATTTATGTCTCCGATTAGCTATTTCTCCACACTCGTCTCACGAATACTTTCAAACGTGATTTGGACAAGTCTAAACGTAATTATTGCTTTTCTCTTCATGTCCCTAGTCTTCGGTCAATTACCAGTTCAAAATGTATTGTTAGGAATGATTGTTCTTATTCTAAGCTTATTTGTCTGTTTTGGATTCTCTTTTGGTTTTGCAGGACTAGCATTGCAATACAAAGAATCAATGAATACCCTCACAAATTTCCTGCAATTTGCTTTTATGATAGTATGTGCAATGTTTTTTCCTTTTTCTGCTCTACCTGATATAGTTTTGATAATATCACGATTAATTCCTCTCTCGTATTGTGTCGATCTGTTTCGTTCGACAATGATTGGTACAGCACCTGAACTTTTATCCTATGAACTAGAATTCGGAATTGTAGCTTTTTTCGCGTGTATATTACCATTTGTGGGTATAAGTTTCTTTCGAAGAACCGTCACTCATGCAAGAAAACGTGGTACTTTGGCAGAATACTAAATGTTAAAATGATAAGATTTTACGAAGATAACTCCCTTTTCTAGAATTCGATTTTATTCTAGCAATAAGGATATATAATTGTTTAACCAAGGACATCCGATGGGGTTAAATTCCTGACCTACCCCACATCGTTCTAGATGATCACAAATCAGGCAAGGACAATCCCATGGTTTGACAAGTTCTGGATAAATCTCTAGGGTTAGTAATTCTTCCATTGACATATTGAGTTCTATCCTTTCATTGAAATATCGCTGTAAAGACCCTTAAAAGAACAGATGATAATTTTGTGGGAATATAAATCTCTCTCTTCAGAATGATCTTCAAATTCTATGAGGGGAGTAGGGTTTTTTATTTCTTTAGTAGCTAAGATTTCACTACTTCAGCAATATGAAGACAAATTTCTACTATCTCTATAAGAAAACAGTTACTCACACTTGGAAGAATCTAAAATTTCACTTCGAACTGATTTTCGGAGTAAAGTATCTTTAGTTGTTTTTCTTTTCTTAGGATAATCAATTGTATAATGAACACCACGACTTTCCTTTCGATGAAAGCCTGCATCTATGATCATTTGTGCAATTTCGGCTAAATTCCGTAGTTCAATCAAATCTGATGTAATATGAAAATTCCAATAATATTGGTTAATTTCATCCTGTAAAAGGTGAATTCTTTGTTGAGCACGACGAAAACGTTTATCGGATCTAACCACTCCGACGTAATTCCACATGAGAAGCCGAAGTTCCATCCAATTCTGGGAAACAACAACTGATTCATCACTGTCAACAGCATCACCAGAATGCCAAGGAGAAAAGGTACAAATTGGAGGTCCTTTTTCAATAAGATTTCGACATTCTCTTGCAGCAAAATGTGCCATTACACTAGATTCTAGTAATGAATTTGAAGCAAGACGATTAGCTCCATGGAAACCAGTACATGCCGTTTCTCCAATGGCAAGTAATCCAGGAATATCAGTAATGCCTGAAACAGAAGCTTTTACTCCTCCAATAGCGTAATGTGCAGCAGGAACGATTGGAATTGGTGTTTTAGTGATATCCATACCCAGTTCCAAGCATTTTGCATGAATCCCAGGAAATCTACCCTTAATAAATTCAGGATCTTTAAAAGAAATATCTAAGAATAGACAATCATTCCCAGAGCGTTTAAGCTCCGAATCTATAGCCCGTGCAACAACATCACGAGGAGCTAATTCCATTCGCGAGTCATAATTCTTCATAAACCGAGTACCCTCCTCGTCAATTAATTTTGCTCCTTCTCCTCTTAAAGCCTCTGAAATTAAAAAAGACTTTGCATGGGGATGATAGAGTAAGGTAGGATGGAATTGGATAAATTCCATATTCATGATTGTAGCTCCAGCACGGTACGCCATTGCAATTCCGTCCCCACTCGAGATATCAGGATTGCTCGTATAAAGGAACGCTTTACCTAGACCTCCTGTAGCAAGTACTGTAACTTTTGCGGAGAAATTTTTGACAATGTCTTTGTACTTATCGAGGACATAAGCTCCACGACATCGACCTGCGCGAACCTTTAGATTGAGAGCAATATGATTCTCAAGGACTGTAATTCGAGAGTCTTCCAAAATTCGATTTATTAAAGTTTCTTGAATATCAGCGCCAGTTATATCCTTGGAGTGAACAACTCGACGGTGAGAATGGCCAGCTTCTAGCCCTAAATCATAATGGTCTGGATCACTCTTGGAAAATTGAACACCCCATTTTACCAGTTCTCCAATCCGTGCTGGACCAGCTGATACAATTTTTTTTACCACATCAGGATGACAGAGTCCATCCCCGACATTAAGCGTATCCTGATAATGAATCTCAAATGAATCATCAGTAGACAATGCTGCACTTATACCTGCTTGCGCTAATATGGTAGCGCATTCTTTAAGGCTCGTTTTTGTCAGTACGATAACTTTACCTATGTTAGCTACCTTAAGTGCCATCGATAATCCTGCAATCCCCGACCCAATGATTAAAATATCACACCTAGTTTCTAACGGATCATTAGCATCCACTGATTTCACCTAGGAAAGAATTAAGCTTATCTAGTATGGTCATTACGGTTGATTCTTTCAACTTAAAGATAAATCGTTATTAATAATTATACTTTAGAGTAGGTCTAGAACACCCTTGAGGACGTTGTAGCTTTAAATGTACCGATGGACTTGGTTAATGCTTTTTTACTACATCCGATATGTACATTGGCCACGATCTTCACATGTTTTACATCGTGATTCCCATTTTGATTTTTTTATCTGACTCCCGATATTGATTGCAAAAGACACAGATTTTATTGGATGCATCATGTATCCATCTGACAATGATACTCCAATTTCTTCAGCAGGTAAGCGATCAAAAATTATCTTCTGATCCTTTACACTCCAACTGCAGTAACCTGGACTAAATCTTTTCGAATAATCAAGTTTCCGGCTTCTAACTACTTCGTTGATCTCATCGTTCATTTTATCAGCTACTCGTTCTACTCCAGCCGAACCAAAGGCATCTAGTACTACTCCATCAACGTACTCCCCTGAATTCATTAATCGACTCACCTCAAATGGTAAAGAAGCTCCTATAGTTACAATAGCAAGCGCTACCCTTTCTGCTTCAGCAAAACATTCACGAAATGGAAGTTCGTTCTGTTTAAATATGTAGAAAATTCCTTTTGGTTGAAAAAGGTCGATAGCGATGTTTTTTAACTCCCCTATTCGAATTTTGATATCAGAGGAGAACACCTTTGCATTAGATTTTGATGATGATTTCTTATTAGATTGAAGATAATTAAGTACATCTTCTTCCTGAATCGCGATCTTCCCGTAATTTCTTCTTTGAATCAAACTTACAACCGATTACTTGTTTTTGGATTGATCATAAATATGTAGAGGAAAGTTTATCCAATTCATTTGCTTTTATACTATCCAGTTCTGTTTTGGTAGAAGCTGCAAGCAATTTGTCTATCTCTATTCTGGCTCTCTGCCTTGAAGAATGAGAACCTGTACTTTTCCATTCGTCTCGAGTCATCCTCGCAAGGATGGGACTAGGTAGGAAAAGTTCTTTCCGGAAAAGTTGAAGGGTTGATGGATGAGATAAGAGTTCATTAGTATCATCATAGTCTTGTAGAATATCTTTAGCAAATGGTGATCCATAATCATTAATCCCTCTTACAAAACGTTTGACCATCCCTGCAATTTCGTTATCGATTAAGAGCTTTTCAATTGACTGACAAGATTCAAAATCAAGCATTCCTGGACCTGAAATCATATTGATTCCTGCTAATCCTGCTAATAATGCTCCCATCCCTGCCTCTAATCCAGCTTGAGCGTCAGGTATCTTTGCATCGCTCAGACTCATATAAGCATGAGTAGGAAGGTTTAGGAATTTACCCATTTCAGCATCTCCAATGTCAATCATCATCGTTTCAATAGCCCCCATAGGAGTTGTTCCATGTTTCATATCCATAACTGCAGGGGAACCTCCCCAAATTATTGGAGCTCCTTTTTTTACTAATTGGGAAATTACTACTCCAGCAAGAGATTCAGCACAGTGCTGGGTGATGGATCCAATTAATGTGATTGGAGCATTTGCTCCTGACATGGGCATACTAATAAATTCAGAGGGAATCATCCTTTCTGCAGCATCGATGACTGATTGTGTAGTTAAATCCGACCATGATAAGGGAGGAGAAGGACAGGCATCAAAGATTGCAAGGGGTTTTGCCGCTAAATCTTTTTCGGAATTGCGGCAGGTTAAAAGTAGTTCATTCATTATCGTAAAGCTTTCTTTCTTAAACGTTCCAGTCACAATTGGTTTATGACTGTACTTCAAAGCTGTATATAATCTATGCCAATCCTGAGCTTCCTTAGGAACATCAGAATATACTAAAGAAGTACTCTGAGCTTCTATATTCGTTAATTGGTCAACAATCTTAGTAAACCGAATAAAATCCTCATGAAGAGGTTCCCTGATCTCTCCAGATTTCTCATCAAGGATGAATATTGCAGCAGAACCAGGGTCAAAATGAATGATATCGTCTTCAAGAGAAAGATGCTGTTTTCCTTCTCTATCAAATAGTGTTATTTCATGAGGAGGGGAAGTTAGACACTTATCAACAAGATCTGAGGGTAAATAGTACCGTTGATCTTTGTTAGGAACCCCCTGCTCTCTGAGAAGGGATTCTGCATTTTTATTTTCAATTAAAACCCCTAAGGTTTCAAGAATATTCTTGGCTTCCTCAAAAATCTTCCTTTTATATTCCTCGTTTAATAAAGCTACTTTTGGTCGTAAAATTCCCATTTAATTACATCCTAGCGATTATTAATCATAGATCGAAGTTTTTGGATATGAGTAGGTGTCGTACCACAACACCCACCAACAATTTTCACACCTAAATCAATCATTTGTTCAATATCTTTAACAAATTCTTCAGGAGTTTGATCGTAAACAGTACTTCCCCCTGCAAGACGTGGTTGTCCAGCGTTGGGTTTGACAGAAATGGGTTTGTCACTCAATTCCACCAACTCTTGTGCCAAGGTAACCATCTGATCTGAACCCAATGTGCAATTTGTGCCAACCACATCGACTTCTTCCTCTTCCAAAAGATTGACACAGGATTCCAAAGAATCCCCCATAATAGTGAAAAAACCTCTTGTTTTTGTTTTACGATAAGTCATAGAAGCAATGATCGGTTTCTGAGATACCTCTCGAATAGCATGAATCGCAGCAGACATTTCCTGAAGGTCTGATATTGTCTCAACATGCCACAAATCAACTCCCTGTTCTAGAATTTTGACTTGTTTTCGAAAACCTGTTTTCCACTGATTTTCTGATGCGTTTCCGACAGGGGGCCGAAATTCACCCGAGGGGCCTATGTCCCCAGCAATCAACCTATCTTTGGAAGGTTGAATTGCCTTAATATTAGAAATTGCTTCCAAATTTAGCTTTGATAATAGATGAGCTAAATTCTGTTTGTCTAAGTTTACATAATTTGAACTAAAGGTACATGTTTGAACTATATCTGCACCAGCATCGAAATAACTCCTCAAAACTCTTTGAACCGTCTCTGGATTCTCAATATTAAGTAAATCAGGAATTTTACCCGGTTCTAAATCAGATTCCATCAATTGTGTACCCATTGCACCATCAAAAAGAATGATCCTTGAGTCATCATTTAGCAATTGGGTAAAAGACATTTTCAAATCACTTTTTCGTCAATGTTTTTTTGGCTTTTACAATAGATTCTTAGCTAACTTTACTGATTCTACTGCATTTTCGGCGTAACCATCTGCATTACACTCATCAACCCAACCTTGTGTAACAGGTGCTCCACCAAAGATTACTTTAAATTTATCTCGAACCTTTTTCTTCTCAAGGATTTCAATTACTTTTTTCTGATTTATCATCGTTGTTGTTAATAATGTCGAAACTCCTATAATATCGACATCTTCTTTAATTGCTTCTTCAACAATTTTTTCAGCTTTTACATCTGTACCAATATCGATGACATGAAATCCATTTGCTCGTAACATAGTGGCAACAATGGTTTTACCAATGGAATGAATATCTCCTTCAATAGTTGCTAACAAGATTTTACCCAATGATTGACGTTCAGATCCAGATGATTGTAGTTTCGGTGTGATAATATCAACCGATTTCTGCATGATTTGAGCTCCAGACATTAATTCTGGAAGAAAAAATTCACCTTCATCCCATAAGTCTCCAACTCTACGAATGCCTTCACCAAATCCTTTTTCAATCACTGCTAGTAGATCCATATTTTCATCGAGAGCACGATTTGCTAGACTCAAAGCTTTCTCTTGATCTAACTCTACAATAGAATCCGCCATTTCTTTATAGATTTCTTCAGAATCCATCTTCGGAAAGTCTCCTTTTCAACAACTGGAATAAAATTATTGTTGATTATCTATAGTTTTCCCAGCTAAAGTCTATTTGATATAGGAATTTTTAGAATTCAAAATTCTCTCTGAATTTTAGATTCAGCTAAAATTGTCTAATCTCTTCACTAGATAAATCTTTTTTTTCTTTTCTTTAAAAGAAGAGAGATTAATCCAAATGTAAAAATTTCCATTCCAATTAGCCAAGAAGGAGATATTTTAGAGGTGTTTTCTGTGGAGAAATTACTGCTTTGAGGGAAAAATAAGACTTCACCAGAATTTCTAAATAATAGAATTTTTGGGTTACCCCCAGATACTGGCATAGTAGAAGTAATATTATTGGTATCAGTTGACCCGTACCATTGAAAATCAATAAAGGATTCTTCCTCAGCTGGTGGAAAATTAAATACAAAGGAAGCTTCTTCCTTGTCTAGTGACAAGAATGTTGGATCCGCAGTAAGCCCAGTGGAATAAAAATAGGAAAAATATCCAGAGTCAAAGATTAAAATCATATCTGGACGTAAATCAATACTTATCAATGCAAAATTAACTCTCATAGATCCCGTAATATCTTCCGATGGATTAATCTCCAAGAGATCTTTAGTGATGTTTTTGGGTCCATAGGGCAATTTTCGACCAGCCCAAGGATAAGTAACAACTCCAAATGAATAATGAGTTAGATTTCCTACATTCATGTAAGTATAGATTTGATATCTACCTGTGGTTGCATCAACATCCGAACCAACGATTAGATCCAGTAAATTTTCAGTGTCATTATCGTAATCAATAAGTGTCGGATTAGCATGACCTGTAAAGTTAAAGATTTCGTTGTTTGAATTACGAAGAATGGAAAACTCGGTCCATGCAGGGATTTGGGAGGTTCCCTCATTCAGACTAACATAGAGATGTCCATCATCACAACCGATAATAATATCAATATCATTATCTCCATCCAGATCTCCAGCAGTAGGTACAACACGACTCACCTGTTTGGAGGGAATAGGGAGAGAAAAATCTGAATCAATATTCCACAAATCATTTCCACTTGAACCAATATTCCGAAAAAACTGAAGTTTTCCTTGATTTGTTCCGATTAGAACGTCTGAATCAGTATCATTGTCGAGATCTCCAACCCAGCTACGTAATTGAAGATTCGGTTCGAGATGGAATTGGTCTGAGATATCTTCAAATTCTGACCAAGCGAGAAATTTCAAAGAATGTAACGAGATTCCTGAGGTAATACCAAGATTAATTGTTATAATTCCAATAATGAGCAAATGTGACAAAAAATTCTTACGTTCTACCATTTCTATCTCTCTTCACTACTAGAGATTTCAAATTACTTATTTATAAAAGGAATTCGTTTAATATCACTGATCAAAATGGGGTTTGAAGTATTATTATTTTACTTTTTATTTTATAATACAACTTTGACAAAGAAATTTCTTAATAGAACAGCAAGAAATGGAGCTTTGCAGATTATCTAGAATCTTCCCCAAGTAAAATCAATTTTATGGAGAAAAGTTTGGAATTCTAAATCCCTTCCCTCAGGATCCTTAGCAAAAAAGTTATAGATCTGATATTTTTCATTTTTAGTAGGTTTACCCGCAGTCCATTTTTGTAATCTCTGATAAACGTCATCCACTTCTTCTACACTTTCATAGAAAAATGTTAACAGTGCATCTTTACTTATATTATCTCTTTCACAGAACCCAAACAAAAAATTCTGGTGTTTGAATATGATACAATCTCCTTGATCTATCCAAATCTCTGAATCAAGATCAGAATAGAAATCTTTTATTTTCTGCAGATTTTCCGTCTTTAAAAATACTATACCAGCCATAGCAAACAAAATCCTTATTTCGAGATGTTTTGACCAAATTCTTATGAAAATATTTGATGGGAATACAAGTTTATAAAGAAAAGTCCCAATGATGTACATCTAGTAACACAGGAAGTGCTTCTACGAAATCCCTATCGATTCTAAGTCATAAAGGAGGGGTCGGAAAAACTTCTATCGCAGCGAATATCGCGGTACATCTAGCCAAAGTTGGCGAGAATGTGTGTCTATTGGATACAGATTTTCATGGGCCATCGATTATCACCTTTTTTAAGAAAAGTTTAGACACTAAATGGCTTAATGATGTCTTATTACGAGATGAACCTATAGAAAACTGCTTAGAAGACATTTCTTCCCAATTAGAAATCCCAGGGAAGCTTTTTGTGGGCTTTGCTGATCCCTCAGCGTCAGCTATTGAGACTAATATTCGAATCAACGAGAAAATGTCCTTCAAAATGTTAAAAAATCTAATGAAGATTGGTAAACAGCTTGAAGATCCTCCATATGAAGTGAACTACCTGATACTCGACAGTTCTCCTGGAACGACATATAGTACTGTAAATGCAATGATCACATCAAAAACAAGTCTCTTTATTGTAAAACTCAGCAATGCAGATTTATTAGGCACTTCACAGATGATTGCAGGGTTGAATAAGCAATTAAAAACTAAATCATTGGTACTAGCAAATCTCATTCCCAAAAGTGTGATTCAAGATGATGCAATCATCTCTCAATTACAATCCCTTATCGAGGATAAATTCACTAAAGATATTCAAGATAAGTACGTAGATTTTATTGGATGGATTCCAATTGATGAATCGTTAATACAAACCGAGTTTCTTGAAGCAGTTAAAACCCTGCAAAATAAAGACTCATCAAGACTTATCTATACATTGAAACAACCAGATCATCCGTTTTCTACTACTCTGGTTGATCTAATCCCAATAATCTTTGGGGATTCCGACAAATGATTGTATATGCTCTCTACATCATAGATGAAGGAGGAAGACCTTTAATTTCGCAATATTTTCAATCTTCTGACGATATTCCCAACGAAGTACTTTTCGGTGCATTATTCACAGCATTCAAAGATTTAGCAGCAGATGTTACTGCCCAAAAGTCGTGGGAAATGAAAAGTATCGGGATTGAACGATTATTTTATCATACAAAATCCTTTGGCCCTTTCAATGTTGTAATTGTAACGAATACTCAGAAGGGACCTGAAAATCTTCTCCAAACAATTGGTTTACGGTTTATGAAAGAATATCATACAGAGATATTACAGGATTTTCTTGTTGATTTTCGTCTTTTTGATCCATTTAAGGAGACAATTCAGGAAATAGTTCAGGAAGAAAATCTAGTTGATGAATCAGGACAATTAAAGCCAACGAAGCGTTTTAGTGTGGGAAATATATTTGATTTACCTTCTGATCTTCAAACCACAGCATTAGCATTAATAACAATAGAAGAAGGTACCCTAGAGGAAATATCAAAAGAAAGTGGAGAAAGTAAAGACCGAACTGAAGAATCTCTCAACTCCTTACAGAAAATGGGTTATATTGGCCGCAAGGCTAAGAATGGAAAGCAGGTCTTCTTTTATTCTGATTAAAGAATCAGTGAAATTACCCCCATCTTGGGATTTTTGAATTAATGTAAAATCACCTTTGCATGAGTACTCATGGTAAATTACGCAGTTTTAGGCCTTGGACTTATGGGATCAGCTCTCTGTTATGATCTATTAACACACGATCCTACTTCACACGTTTATGGATTCGATAAGGATCCACTTCAAAGAGAAAAACAACAAACTTACCTTGAAAAATTCAAAACTCGCTTTCACATACAAAATTTAGATATTAATCAAAAAGAACAAGATTTTCTCAAACATGTACTAAAAGAAAATGAAGTGACTGTTGTCTTTGGTGCTATCGATTATAAGTTTAATTTTCAACTTACCCAGATGTGTATTGAATTAGGGTGTAGTTTCGTCGATCTAGGAGGTAATCCAACTGTTGTTCAACAACAACAAACTTTGGATAAAGAGGCTAAAAAAGCAGGAGTTACTATCATACCTGATTTGGGCCTTGCTCCTGGAATGATCAATATTATAGCTGCTCATGCAATGAGAAAATTTGATTCTCTGAAGGAATGTCATTTACGTGTAGGAGGATTACCACAGGATCCAAAGACTATACTTAATTATCAACAAGTTTTTGCTATTAGAGGGTTGACCAATGAATACCTTGAAAATGCCCGAATTATACGTGATGGAAAACTGACAATCGTACCTTCACTGACAGAAATTGAGAGCTTATCCTTTCCTGATCCATGGGGAGAATTAGAAGCTTTTAACACCTCAGGTGGAACTTCATCTCTTCCTGACATATATGAAGGAAGGATTGAACAGCTAACGTATAAAACAATCAGATTTCCAGGACATGCTCAATTTTTCGCTTTTTTGAAAGAATTTGGTCTACTTTCTAGTGAAGAATTTCCTCCTAATCCCACGCTTTCTCCACGAGAAGTAATAGAATATTATTTAGTTAAGAATTTGCCCCAGAATCAACCCGATGCCGTTTTGGCCCGAATCACAATAATTGGGAATTTTGGGAACAAAGAAATAAAGCATACATATGAATTAATTGATCTTTATGAGCCAGAAACTAATTTCTCTGCAATGGCTCGGACAACAGCTTATCCCACTAGTATTATTGGTCAGTTTATTGCACATGGACAAATTACATCTCAAGGTGTAATCAAATCGGAAGAACATGTACCAGCAGAGAGATTACTTGAAGAATTATAAAAAAGACAAATCAAATTTAATTTTGAAGAGTTTCAGGAGTAATGAATTTTTGATTCTAAATGTATATCCTGGGAAGAGCTCCCAACAAGTATCGTAATATCCCCTGAATCCAATTTCCAATCGTGAGTTTCAATATCATAATATGCAAGATCTTTTCCTTTGATCGTAATCTGCACAGATTTTGTTTCATTGGGTTTTAGCTGAACTTTCTCAAAACCTACTAGCTCTTTATTGGGCCGATCCACGTTTGC
>JAEOTM010000079.1 GCA_016839815.1 Candidatus Hodarchaeota archaeon | reverse complement strand
GTTCCTAAGTGGCGAACCGCAGTGTTGACTTGTATGGATTGTCGGATCACTTCTAATGTATTTGGAGTGGAAGATCCTGGAAAATTGACGATTATAAGGAATGCAGGCGCATTATTAACTCCAGATAGTCTTCGTTCCTTATTAATTGCCATTTATGAACTTAATGTGCGTAATATTTTGGTTTGTGGACATACCAATTGTGGTGGGCAGATGTCTCATGAACAAATGGATCTAACAATCGAAAAAATGTCGAAACAAATAAATTCTCGTCCTGAGGAAGTTTTACAGCTCCTTGGGGCAACAAATGTTAATCAAGCCCTGTTAGGATTTGAGAATGTCTCTCAACAAGTAATAAAAACGGTTTCTTCAATTCAAAATCATCCTCTTATTTCGTCTTTGGGTATTACTGTAAGTGGTTTCGTTTACGAAACTCAAAATGGAGAAATCATCAAAGTTTGTTAGTATTTATCCAAAATTCTAAATACATTGCTTTTTCGTTTTTTTCTGGAAGGGAGTCGAGAAAGATGAGTTGGTTGATATTCTGAATTGTTTTTCTTATCTCAAGGTCATATTCATTGAGTATCTTTTTTGTCTCTTTAGGATTTTCAATTTTTATCATACATAGGACGCGAGCTGGATTTTCAGAAGAAGTAACCAGGCTTAATAAGAGTGTAATTTGATCTAGAAGAAATATGGGGTCAACTGTGAGATCTATAGTTACAAGGTTATATTTTTGGCCTCTTAAAGTTGGAAGTGTGGAGAAGATATCTTTGATATGGTAAGAAAAATTGGTATTTTTATCTTCCAATAATTTAAGATTGGGTTCAAATTGAGGAGAAATCTCAATAGCATGAAGTTGTTTGATATTTTGTTCAAGAATGAACTGACAAAAACCTCCAGCACTAGCACCTATGTCTAAAACGGAATCAGTTGAATAAAATTTTATATTTAATTGGTTAACAAAATATTTCAATTTTTGGTATCCAAGAGGCTTATTAAATTCCTCTAATTTATCTTTATCCAAATTTATATTATCTGTTTGTTTCACCAGATAAGCAGGTTTTATACATGGCCTTTTGTTGACACTTACTCCATTATTTCGAATAAAACGGTGAGCTCTCGACCTTGAGGTAAATAATCCCTGTTTAACAAGCCATTCATCCAGTCTCATTTTCTTCCTTCCTCATCGATTCAGTTTTTTTCCAACGCCAGAACTTTTTTCTCTGTTTTTCTTTCTCTCGGAGTCGTCTTTCTTCACGTAATATTCTTTGAACCCCTTTCCCTTTCCGTGGCATAATTTCACACACACATTACCATTCTCTATACTCATTGATAACAAAATTAGTCATTGAAATTGTGTCATTTTTACTAAGATTTACTCCAAATAGACAAAATTAGCCATTTTCACTTATCTCTGTCACTTTCAAATTTAAATGTTTCAAACAGAAATTAATTATATATGATTCCTCCTAAACAAATACCCAAAAAAACACGAAAAAAAGAAATGGATAATTTTTCGAATGATCCAGATGATTATCTAGAGCGTAAATATGGCAAAGAACCCAAAATTTCGTCTGATGAACTAAGACGAATTCAGTGGAACTGGCATTAATTACGCTGTTTTTTTATTCTTTATTAAAAAAATCTATATTTATATTCTAAAAACCTTCTTGCTTGCTTGAATGTATAATTCAGCATTAAAATTGGAATATATTGATTAATGACAAATTATATATACAGAATCTCATTTCTTTAAG
Source organism: Candidatus Hodarchaeota archaeon (assembly GCA_016839815.1). Lineage (GTDB taxonomy): Archaea > Asgardarchaeota > Heimdallarchaeia > Hodarchaeales > Hodarchaeaceae > Hodarchaeum. Next base: position 53,604 of record JAEOTM010000079.1, on the reverse strand, counting down.
TTATATTTTGAGAGTGGTTTCTAATGAGTAGAAAAGAATTACGAAAGTTCTTACTTGTCGGTTTATTGAGTCTTATTATTGGTGTGGGGTGTATATACCTTGGTACCGAAGTTCTTGATCCTAACGACATGTTCTTCCTTATTATTATAGGTATCCTACTGACTATTCTGGGTCTTTTCTTTTTAATATTGTTTATTGCACCTGGTACTGTCCTTAAGATATTAAGACAAAGGTAATATTAATTTTCTTTTCTCTATGTTCACACACCAGATAAATAGTGTTTGAGGGAGATTTTTTCTTTTATCTGAATATTTAAAACACGCTATGCATTCATTCGGCTAAAAATCTCTAGAGAATTTCTCCTCAATCCATCCTTGCACATTCTCTGGTTCCTCCTCCTCACCCATTTCATGGGTTCTCCAATGTTCCATTTTTTCAGATATATCTTTTGTAGAAATAATTCTTCCATCCTTTAATTCCAATTCTATTACCAATTTGTAAGAGGTTGGAGCTTGGAACCCCATATGGACATATAGTTCTTGAATAAAATCCTTAGCTATAAGAAGTTTCCCAGTAAAGTCGGATTTATAGTCGAGATCATTGTATATGTAATCAAATGAGTATTTTTCTGCTTTAATAGGAAATTTATTGTTTATTGGAATTGGATCATCCTTAGTATTGAGTAAAATTCCCTGTAAAACCAGAACTTGATCGATTACCTCATAATATAGGCTGAAACCTCTCCAGCAAGCTGTGGTCTGTGAATAAAGGTTAATTCCTTGAAATTCGGGATTAAATAAATCATCTCCTTTGATCCCCGCGATATCATACTCTTCATTCTTAAAATTCAGTGTATCTGAAATTTGTCCAGTCAATGTTGATCTTTCCTCTCGAAATGATACTCTTCTAAGGCTAAAAAGAGTTTTCTTTTATATAATTATGATAGAAGAGTATATTCGGGTTTTAAAGCTTCGTATTCTGGAATCCATGATTTAAAAATGAAATGGATGATAGTATACTCAGATTAACGGTGAACTCAAGTAATAATAATTTAAATATCAAGATTGATAGAAAAATAAAGATCATAGGTGGATTCACAATAGGAATCTTATTCTTTGCTAGTCTTCTCGCAGGATATTTCTTTTTAGCATTCAAACAAATTGGTTACAATGAGTATGGCCTGAACCAAGATACAATTAGTCAAAAGATCGAAATCAAAATATACGAAAAAGGACTATACCACATAGGAATTTTTCATCGATTCATAAAATTTCCCAAAACAGTACAAAAAGTAGAATTTTTTAATACCTTAGGAAGTTCAGGAGACCCATTAGGACCGTTGAATTCGCGAACAGAAGATGGGTTATTGATACACATACAATTAGCTTTTCATTATCGTCTCAATAAGGATGATATTTTGAATCTGTATGGTACATTCGGATTAGACTATGAAGATCGGTTTGTCGGCCAAGCACGAACAACATTGAGAGATGTCGTTAGTTTTTATTCGGCAATTGAATTTTTTAATAATCGAACAGCGATATCTGTAAGCATGGAACAACTCCTTGATGTTGATTTGCAGGAAATGTTTGTGGATGTTGTTTTTTTCCAAATGAGAGAAATAGATTTACCTGACGAATTTGAAGAAGCTTTAAAACAAGTACAAATCGCACAACAACAATATCAAATCGCTTTGTATGAACAGGAAGCAGCAATAGTACGAGCCCAAACTGCGATAATAGAAGCCCAAGCTCAAGCAAATATTACTGTTCTTACTGCTGAAGCTGATGCAGAAGCTTATCTTATTTCAATGGAAGCTCAGGCTCAAGCTATGAATATTACTCTGACAGCTGAAAAGCTAGCATATTATGCGATGGGACAACAACTCAATTTGACCTCCAGTGAACTTTTAGCATTACTTTGGGTCATGGCTGTGCGGGATCATGATTCCTCACTCCTTATAATCGGTGCTGATACACCAATATTGATTGAAAATGAATTAAATACTACAAAAAGTCTTTAATTCTTCTTTTTTCTAATTTTGAGGGTTTGCTTCTCGAGATATCTGGAGTAAAACACTTAAAGAAGTCTTTCCTTCAATTATCTTAATTTACTAAATTTGATGATAAAGATGAGAAAGCAATTATTTGTACTATTTAACTTCAATAAGGGGATATTTACTCATATTTTGTTAAACGTTCTTGATTTAGCAGAGAAGGGTTATGATGTAGGAGTAATTTTTGAGAGTGAAGCATGTAAGTTTATCACAGAATTCGAGGGTAAACAATACGAAAAATATGAGCAACTAAAAGAGAAAAAACTAGTATTTGCTGTGTGTGAGGTCTGCGCGAAGGCGATGGGTGCACTAGAAAGCGCAGAACGGCAAGGACTTCTAATCAAAGGCGAATTATCTGGTCATCCTCCGTTACGTGACTGGATTAAACTGGATTATGATGTGATGTTAATTTAATACTCGTAGCAACTAGTCATTATTTTTCCAGACTCATTCGCATGAAGAAAACGGGGGAAGACAAGAATTGACCTTAAAGAAACAGAATTAAACCCGACGATTTCCTCTCTTTGTTACCTACACTTGCTTGTAATTAAACCAAAGAGATGAAAAGTGTGTCTGTGTACGCTGATTTAGCTGAATTTGGGATAGAATACGCTCGTGAACAAGGAGCAGATTATTCGGAAGCCAGACTTATAGATGGGCAACGAGTCGCTTTTGTTTTGCAAAATGGGAATTTGATTTCAGGATCAGAACTTCCATGGAAAGGTATTGGATTTAGAGTCTTATGTAATGGTGGATTATCCTTTGTTTCCGTAGATAATCTTACTAAGAAGGCAGTTAAGAAAGCCATTAATTCAAGTGTGAAAATGGCCAGAAATTCGAATCCTAAGGAGAAGATTGATTTTGGTTCCCCAGTTTCAAATGTAGCTAAGTGGAATGTCCCTGCTAAACAGGATTTAAGAGATGTTACCAGTGAAACTATGATCATAAAGTTACAAGAAATGGATAAAGTTGCAGAAGAAGCTGGGATTAGTACACGTGCTAGTATGTTCGAATCCCAAAGTTTAACTAAGTACTTAGTGACCTCTGAGGGGACTAAAATAGAATCAGATTTGTCTCTACTAAAATTTTATGGAATAGTAACAGCTAAAGGAATTTTAGACTCGGAACAGCGTTTTGTGGATCTTACACGAAGCACAGGTTGGGAAGGAACAAAAACTTGGGTCGATGAGTATGAAAATGAATGTAACCGAATCGCTAAAGTTGCTTCTCAGTCAGATCATAAATTGAATGGAAAAATAGATTTTGTAGTTGGTCCAGAGGTTGTAGGAATCATTTGTCATGAGAATGCAGGTCACCCCTCTGAAGGAGATAGAATCGCTGGTAGGGAAGGTGCACAGGCTGGAGAGTCTTTTTGGCGTGATTTAACTCTTGGTGAGTCTCGTGTGGGTTCAGATCATGTTACGATACTTGAGGATCCTACAATTCCAGGAACAGGGGGTTACTATCTTTATGATGATGAAGGCGTAAAAGCACGTGAACGGATTCTTATCGAAAAGGGTATTATCACTGAACCGCTCCTCAATAGAGAATTTGGTGTTAAATTCGGAATGGGTTCTAATGGTTCTTCTCGATCTTCTGACTTTAATAGAGAACCGATTATTAGAATGGCTAATACTTATATGAAACCAGGAAATTTTTCATTTGATGAATTAGTTGAGGATGTAAAGCACGGAATTTACATGTTATCCTTCACAGAGTGGAATATTGATGATCGAAGGTATCAATCCAAATATGTAGGGTTTGAATGTTACGAAATCAAAGATGGTGAAATAACAGAAACCATGGTAAGACGACCAGTGATGGAATTGACATCTATTGGACTCTTTTCTTCAATTGATGGGGTAACAAAGGATCTAAATTTTGCTTTTCCAGGAGTATGTGGGAAATCTGACCCAGGACAAGGAGTCCCTGTTTATGCTGGAGGGGGATCAATACGAATGCGAGGTATTCGGTTAGGTTAAGGTGAATAACATGGACGATGAGTTACAGTCATTTGTAGATTATGCAATTTCAATCGGACAAAAACAGAACGTCGATCTAATCCTTGTCTTAGGTTCTCAATCAGTTAATAATCAGATTCGTTTTTCTCAAAATAAAATTGATATTAATAAAGAATGGCAATCTGATTTAATTGAATTAATGGTTGTTGTTGAAGGAAATCAAGTATCTATTGGCTCTTTTTCGCCAAGAGATGAAGCATACATTAAAGAACGTGTTCTCGCTCAAATTAAATTTACTCAGAATATGACTCCTAGTCCCTTCTTTATGGGAGTTGAGTCCATTAAACATGAAACAGCATCCTTAAGTGGTCAATTTGATCCACAAATCGAAGATTACAGAGAAAAAGCTCCCCAAGTCATCAACACCTGTATAGATGAAGCTATTAATACTGGTGGAAAGCGTATCGCAGGTTCGTTTCTGTTTGGTAAGAATTCATATTATTTATCTAGCTCCGCTGGACCTTCTGGTAGCTTCAAGAAGACCTTTTACAATCTCACCATACGAGCCTTTCAAGATGAGTTAGATGCTTCAGGTCAAGGTCTTGCCTGTGGATGTATTCCGAATGAAGCGGAAAGTAAATTAGTTACTGCTGCTGGTAAAGCTGGTCGTTTTTCCAAAATGCATTCAAACGCCCAACAGGCAGAAGCAGGAAACTATGATATTATAATGAGTCCCGCCGTCGCGGCTAATGTACTCGGAACTATTGTTACTGATGCAAATCCACTTATGATTATGATGGGTCGTAGTTCTCTTGGGGATAAAATGGGAGAAAAACTTGCTCCTGATTTTGTAAATATTGAAGATAATGGACTTCAACCTGGAGGATTAGCCACCTCTCCTATTGATATTGAAGGAACCCCTCGATCTAACACCTCAATATTTAGTGAAGGTATTTTAAAAAGTTATATCCATAATACTACCACAGGCAACATGTTTCAAGCTGAAAGCACTGGAAACGGAGCGTTTATAAATTTTGGAATGGGCAGTAAGATCATGGCTCCAGCTCCCTCAAATGTAATTTTTAACAATGGAGATCACACCTTTGATGAGCTTTTAAAAACTTCACGTAAAACCATTTATGTTACGTGTAACTGGTACACTCGATTTACAAGTAGAATATCAACTGAATACAGTACAATCCCGCGCGATGCAGCCTTTATTGTTGAAAATGGCGAATTATCAACTCCGATCAAGAATTTTCGAATCAGCGATAAAATCCTTAGTCACTTTGCTAACATTGATGCAATGGGTAATGATCGTGTCCAGGTAAAATGGTGGGAAGTTCAAGTACCTACATGGGTCCCGACTATTCGTGTTAAGGACTGTCGTGTAACCACGGCTACTCAGTGATCAGTCTTTTGAATGTTTTCTCCCCTCTCCTTCTTTTCTTTCTTTTTAGGTATTTTTTTTAATGAGGAATGATCATATTCTCCTCGAAGATTTTCATCCTTTTTACACCCGAAAATAAGGTGGAAAAATGCCTGTTTGTAAAAAATGTCGTAATTATATAATGGGTTTTCCTTGCCCGCATTGTGGTAGCGATCTATCGTTAACGGATCGAACGGAGAGAGATATTCAACCAATTATCCCTAAAGAATTACAAGGTAATTTTGAGGAACCTCCAGCTCCATCATTCGTTGATGGAATTCCTGATCGGGAAAGTATGGGACCTCCTCCTTCACACAAAGAAAAAACTCCCACAAGCTCAAGTGGTTATAGTACTCCATCCTCAGCACCAAGTCCCTCTACACAATCATCCTCTCCCTCTCTATCGGCAGGAAGTGTTTCAGACTCCTTACTTCCAAATGTGGATAATCGGTTATCAATGATGGAAGCGTCAATGAAGACAATCCAGAACGAGCTGACAACATTGTTGAAGAGCCAGAAGGTCATAGAAAACATTCTTACAAGGATAAATTCCGAATTATTGAAATTACGTAAAGAATAAATTGTCACCTCGATAGGAAATTGCTCACAAGCAATCCCTCTATTAACTGCTTTTCTTGATTATGGGGAGGTAAACATTCCGCAACAGCTTGACAGAATGGACCAAAAATATTGTTGATAGGTTTTAGTATTGTTTTATTCAAGGACATTAAAAGCTCCTTATCATTCGCTTTCCATGCAAGAATGGTTCGATGCATTATATCAACAAGTGAAGGATGGTCCAAATTAAATTCAGAGCGCTGTAACGCTGATTTAACTGTTACCTTTGAACCTGATATTTCAATAAATCCATCAGATCTCGAAAATCGTTTTAGATCAAAACCGTAAGCTTGAGCCAGGACTTGAACTTCTCCGTAGTCAACAATCGATTCTCCATATGTCCATCGAAAAGCAAGATAAAATTGGCCAGTTTCATCAATCTTCACATCATGTGAGAGATTGGTTAGTATTTGAAATAAAAAGTTCGTAGATATTTTGCGAATTTCTATTAGTTGATCGGAGATCGAAACTCTTTCTCCAGAATATTTCTGGATCGCCTTGTACTGACTAAATATTTCCATTCCGGGGCCAATTGCAGATATAAAGAAGTCTCCTCCTCGAATCCCGTCTGACCAATATCGTTCTAACTGTGTTTTTATGTTAATTTCTGCTTTGGTTAATATCTCTCGGAAGTAACCATCTGGGTGTTGTTTCCCTTTCCGACATACAAGATAAATTGAGGAGGCTAATGCTGCAGAGGTACGAGCTCTTAACCGTGTTCTCATTTCTGTATGAATCGGCCAAGACGAAGTTATTGTAAACCCTGCTTGGATAAGAGCTCCGAGCATGGTCTCCCATCCTTTAGTAGATTTATGTGCATAAACAAATAAGGCAATCCCATTTGGTGAAAGAACTCGATAAATCTCTTGAAAAGCTTGGGATATCTGTGATTCAAAGAATTCTTTTGGGTTTTCCTGACGGCCTTTATTAGCTACAATTTCTAAAGCTTTTGGGGTCAAGGGAGTGGAGAATAATTGGGGATAAAGGTCGCCTACTGCTCGTTTAAACCATACATAAAAAAAATCAGAAAGATCAGAATATGGAACATTATCATAATACGGCGGATCCGTTATAACTGCGTCAAAGAAATCATTTGGGTACTCCAGCTTTGTGGCTGAAGCCTGTTCAACAGTCACATTGGATGATGCTTCCCACGAATTATTTTGCAGGTATCGAATAACCCATTCTGTCTGTTTTGACCAATCTCCATTGGCACCTGAAAACACATTTAATTCAACATAATCCCAAGCCATTGGAAGAGCTGTTCTACCAAATACATGCTCAATTTTCTCCCCGTACGCATTGTAGATGACGAGGTTCGAACATTTATCAGTCAATCGTCCCAGGATAATAGCTAGGTAGGTTATAATTAGCTTATCAATTTCCTTACCATCTGAAATGGATTTAGGATGGTTGGACTTCAGCCACTGACGAATGAAAGGGAAACTGGTCCTAATTTCTTTTAAAAAGAATACTAGAGAGAGTAATTGTCGATTATTAAACAAATCTTTCCATTTAAGGAGCCCATAATTCTGCACACTAAACCCTAAAGTTCCTTTAGGTGGTAATCGTTCATCTGGAATAAGTTCCATAAATTGGTTGTCAGTTTCCATTTTTTCCGATAGAAAAGAACATGCTTCGAGATACGTTTTGAGATCCTGCTTTGATGCAGGTCGATATACCTTCTTGGCTTTTATTGGATTACGTAAGATAACGATAGTCATTATTTGACCGATTTTCTCCTGTTTAGCATATTCTCGAACCCTTTGTGAAGACATAACCTGATGACAAAAGAGACATCGTACTGTAGCTCTTGAAATCGTTCCTTCTGATGGATTAAAATCAATTTCCTCGTTTTTCTGGATTATAAATGAAAGAGAATTCTTTGGATCATGGTTAACTATTGGTTTGTAGGCAATTTGTCGTGTTTTTGTCCGAGCTAACCAGAAGTGTTTGATTAATGGAATAGAATTACCACATCTTGGATTTGCACAAGGGACTGTCCTTGCCCAGAGATAACCAATGGGGACATTTCCATTAGAATCTGCTGGATAAAACTGTTTTAGTTCCTCATTCACTTGTACACGAATCCTTTCAGCCCAATAAGCAACGAAATCAGCCAGCTTATTTGATCCACAAGTGTGTGGCCATTCTAAAGTTGCTTTAGAGATTAACACAGCAACTGGGTTCAGATCAGAGGCATAAGTTTCACATCCCAATCTCATTGCTTCCATTGGAATTGAACCACCTCCACAAAAGGGGTCTAATATTTTGGGAGGATGTGATGGCCAATGAGATCTGATTATTTTTCTTCCTCTTTCTATTTGGGGATTATTCGGAGCTTTCACTATATTCCATGGTGAGATATCTGAGATTAACCTTAGAATGTCATCTTGATCAGCTTTAGATTTGGGTAAATCTAGTAGTGCAGCAAGTATAGTAGCTCTAGAACTAGCGAGTGGACGACGAGCCCACCAGAGGTGTAAAGTGCTTGGGTGACCATGTCTTACACTTTTTTCATGTCTTGAGGCTTTAGATATCTCCATCAAGGGGAGATTCCATTCAATCACTCGCTTATCCAAAAAAATCCCACATTCAACTATGTGTGCGATAAACAACTGATTTCTAATAAGTGGGGTATAAATAGATTACCTTAGGAGAGATCCGAGAAAAGAATAATTTTTCTATTCATTAATTCTCGTTCCTCAAAGAAGTGAAATGAATTAATGTCTTAATGTAGAAGAATAAACGAGAGAGGAAGAGGATTAATCGTCACAAGAACCCTCTGCATCTGCAAGTCTTGCAGTAGTAGCTGATATAATATCAGCTCTTGTCAATAATGTCTTGATTTCCTCGACTACCGATTTTTCTACTTCGATCTGATCTTTCAGAAATGCTTTTCTATATTGCTTAACAAATGCATCTTTATTTTCGTCCGTCCAACCAAACTTTTTTCGGTATTCAGCATATAAGCGATAAGCACGAGTCGATCTTTCGACCCATCGATCAAGGTAATAAAAATCCTCAGTAAATACAAGAACTTGTGGTACTTTTTCACCGTTATTAACCTTGGTAACCATGAAGGGTAGATGATCCTTATTCATGATTTTCAGGTTAATATTTGGATTTTGTGCTGCTAAATGAGCAATAATCGGAAGATTAGTTTGAGAATCCCAACACCAGGTTGTTGCTAAGACAAGAATGTTAAGTGGATACTTCAGATCAATCTTGAGAGACTCTGGAGAGTGGTTTTTTGCACTTTTATCAAAGTAATAATTAAAACGTTTTCGATCATCTTCCGTAGCATCTTTTAGAAACTCATCGAAGGTCATTCCTTTGTTAAAAAAGGTATAGGTTATTCTATCAATCAAGTTTAGTCACCGCCATTTGAAAAAAGAGAAGTGGAAAAAGTGTTAAAAATTTTTACGCTAATGCCTGACGAACTTTTTCCATAACTACTTGAGGTGGTACGCCTCCTACAACATCCCAAGAGTCATTGATCACAGTTTTTGGTACACCTTGTACTTGATACTTCATGGATAGTTCTTGGAACTCTGTTGCTTCTACCATATCAGCAATGATATTTTCATTAAGCATAGCGAGTTTGAATGCGGTAAGTACAGCTGTGGGGCAATATGGACATGTAGGTGTAACAAATACTTGTAAATGAAGAGGTTTATCAATTGCTTCGATTTCTTCTACAAGTTCAGGGTCTAAATCAGAACCAGTCGTCTTACCTGACATAATAATAGATTCAATGAGACTTCCAAACTCATAACCAGAAGGAATTCCATAAAAACGGATGAGTCCCTTGCTTTGGCCTTCGACAACAATGGCTGGATGACGTTCGATCTTATATTTCTGGGCTTTTTCACTATTGATATCGCATTCACAGTGATCTAGTATGATCTTATCTGATTGAGCAGACACCTGTTCTACCAGACTTAATGTTTCATTACATAATAAACAGTGATCTTTACGAGTAAACATATGAAGTGTTACATCTGTTTCAATGGATTGAAACATACCTTTGATTTCATTTAATATCTTATCTTCAATCTTAACTTTGTGTTCAGACATGATATCACCTTGATTGAACACTTTATACAAATCTTTATAAATATTGTGTTATTTGAATATTCAGATATATATAAATAGTTTTATGAAGAGTTGGTTAATGAAGACAAATGTCCAATAATTCAGATGTATCTCCCTCTGAGCAAGAAATGGCTACATTAATGTTACAGGCGGAACTTTGTCAATCGTTAACTCACCCATTTCGTTTGAAAATACTACAGCTTCTAAGTAATGGGGAAAAAAATGTTTCACAAATCTTAGAAGAAACTCAAAGACCTCAGCCGTTTATCTCACAACATTTACGGGTTCTACGGGAGAAAAAAGTGGTCCGAAAAGAGCGTAAAGGGAATGAAGTCTTCTATTCTTTAGCAGATCCCAAGATTGAAAAGATCTGTGCTCTTGTCGCTGAATTAATTAAGAATCAACACTAATGGACGAAGTAACACCTACAGAAGTTTTTTATTAATTAAGAAAATCAATTGAGTAATAAGAAGAGATTCTGTTTAAACTAATGATACGGTTCGGATAGGCAATGAGAGACTATGTAGTACTTCGTGGGGCAATATGGACTGAATTTGATGAGGTTCGTGGAGCTAAACCGGTCGCTTCAACCCCTAATCACCTTACTGATGAAGTAATCTTCAGTATTTCATTACGTGGTATGAGTGTTTTTTCAAGTCGACCATCCAATATTTCATATTCTAAAATGATCGCCACAATTCCCTTTCCTGAATATGAGGTATTCTCTGTCTCAACTGTTCTTTATGAGTACTCTGAGGCAAGTCGGGGTGGATTTAATATTAATCTCATCTCAATTCTTATTCCCGCTTTCTTCATGGAGAATTCTTGGGTAGATCTTAGACAAATTCAAGCAATTTTTCAGCAATATTTTGCTTCGTACGAAGGAGCACCAGTTGAAGACAAATTAGCTGTTATTACTGCATTGGCTTCCGCCATCGATGTCATTTTACAGCGAAAACTTGATATCATTAATCAGGGAGAGAAGATCCGTTCTCAACTTAATCATTTCCTGGAGTCGTATCATGTTCTTTCCCTCGTGCAAGAAGAGCAACAATTAGTCAAAACCCGTGTAAATACGCTTATCCTCTTACTTGATCGGGTTCTCGAGGCGGGTGACTATGAACGTATTCAACGTGCTCTCCAAAGAATGAACTTTATTCTTGAACAGGAACTGAGTGAAGAGCTGATAATGATGTATCAGCAATCACTGAGTCGTCTGATTACGCTCTGATTTCATTTCTAGTGAGAATTCAGTTTTCTCAGAAGAGCTAGACTTAAACTAAAAACTATTACATATAGAAATGAGACTGCAGAGGTTGTTTTCTCTTTGTCAGTATCATCAGTTTTTATCCCCGATGTCTGATCATCATCTGATTCTCCAGCAAAGACTTGGAGGGAAACCTTGACATTTTTTTCAGAGGAAGGAATATCCCAATAGTAACCTCCTTCTCCTCCATCGAGATGACTAACGGTCAGGTAAAAGTGATCAAATCCTTCAGCCGTTGCATTTAACGATAGGAGAATTCCTGCTGAGCTATTTTCAGGACTAAGAATAAATGATTGGTGGCTAGTATCCGTATAATTTAATGATCGATTTTCTTTTATTATACTAACCCCAAAGAGGTGATCTTGGGAATCTTCTGGTATGCTGAGTGATACAGTGATATTTTTTGGATCAGGAAAATATCTGAACATATAAATCTTTGTTGACCAGGGTACTATTTTTGATGTTGAATCGAAAGGATACTCCTGTTGAATAACTCCTCCAGCAGGAAACCTTAAGGGACTGGGTAAAGAGATATAATCTTCATAATAGAGTTCTCGTTTCTCTCCTACATATTTATTATCGAGAATAGTAGCCTTAATGAAATTCATGTACAGCTCTTCAAAGGTCAAATTAGGGAAATATTGATTCACAATATGCATGATTGCAGTGGAGCTTTGCAAATTAATACCTCCACTTTCTGCATGGTAAATATCCGAAAGATTCTGACTACCGTATTGGTCTTGTAAATATGCAATAAATGTCAAGGCTGCCTTATAGTCAGATCCCAATCCCGCATTGTCATAGTCCCAGAATAGAAGGGAAACATCATGAGGGTAATATAATGAGTGAGGTTCGGTGTATCCCTCTGCATAATCAAGCAGGAATTCACTAAACATTGAACATCCTTCATTAAACCAAATAGTTTCTTGTGTATCATATCCATGGTTTACTAAATGTTGTAATTCGTGAATAACTGTATCTTCTCGGAGAGCATTATTCTGACCATCGATATACACTATCTCTCCTCCAAGGGAGTCACTAGGTGAGAAATATCCTCCTGCACCATTAAGAATTGTATATAGAATTATTACACGATCATTGTTATCCACATCTGGAGGAGTAGCAAAATTGGTGGATAATATGGGAATCATATATGTATCAACCATTTCAGCAATAATAGAATAATTTTGGGAGTAAGGGAGTTTATTGTCTAAAAATATGTAGGATTCGTCCCCTATGGCACGACAGGTGGCTGTTACAGGATTTTTCTCTTCTGCATAGAAATCCCAAACACTAAAGCCTTCCTCATCACCAATAGAATAGGATTGAAATTGTATCTTATCACCTATCATTGGTATAGAACTTGAATCATTATCTGGAGGTATCGCAGTTGTCGTCCAGCTTGGTCCAGATAAGAGAAGAAAGTTGGTTAAAAAAAGTAATACAAGAAGACCAAATTTAAATACATCTGAAGATCTTACTTGTGGTATTATGCCGAAAAGGAATTTACGAATAGAACGCATGAATATGTCACCTTGAATGATGCTTCATCAATCCCACATTTTAAATCCTCCTTTATATGCTTAGGTAAGAAACAAATATGTGTGGAAATCGAATTTTTTACAGTATTGTCACTAGAATAGGGATAAAAATAAGGGAAAAATCCAGAAGAATAAAAAGAAAAAATAGGTGGGAGGGATATTTGTGGGCTTTAGAATGCAAATTCTCTTCTATGGAAAATCGAAAGAGCACTAATGAGCGCTAAAAGCCCAATTACACCTACTACACCTATTTCTCCAACTGGCAACATCCCAGCTTCTTGAATGGCTCCTATACTGAAGTAATTGAATAGAGAAAGCACCTCAAAATTTCCAAAACCTGCTAATAGTCCACTCATACTGTCGAGAAAATATTGACCTCCAATGAGTACTCCTGCAGCAGCTAAAGACTTGTTTGAGTCCAGAAAGATAGTAGCACAAAGTAAAGATATTGATCCCAGAGTGAATAGTAAAATAAAATACCCTAAGGAATAGTAAAGGACCAAAGAGGTTGATATCGATTCTCCCAGGTATGCTGTGGAACCTAGCATAATACCTACCATTGCAATTGGTATTACAAGACTATAAGATAAATAAACACTAAATTTTTCTAATAAATATCTCCATCGGGGAATTGGTAAACTTAACATAATGTCAAAAGTATTTTTATCTATCTCGGTAGATAGTAAGCGAGCTGGGATGAAGATTGCAACGAATAATAACAATATGTTCATTGTTCCTCCTGCATACATAAAGAGCGCGGCCTCCCAAGTGGCGCCTAATCCAGATATTCCTAGATCTCCTATAATTGCCTTCATTATCGGATTGTCCATTGTTTCCAATCGTTGAAGGATCAATTCTTGCATTGATGGCCACCCAATTGCAATAGTGCCCACAAAACCTATTATAACTAATGGAGGGACAATTCCTGTTAACCATGACTTTTTAAGATTTTTTAAATATACATGAACCATTTTTATCACCTTTATTTGTTTTATTTGTAATATTGAAGGAAAATTTCTTCCAAATCTGCATCTTCACATGAAAATCGCACAATATCATATTTTGAAATGAATTTTAACACTTCTCCGACATCTTTACCAATTTTCAAATTGAAAATATGAGGTATAGTATTTTCAACAGCAATTATCGCCTTTACTTGCTCAAAGTCTTCCTTTGAGGGGATATTTTCTCCCTTGAATTGCACAAACAGCTTTTGTAGGAATTTGGCTTTGAGATCTGTTACCGCTTCCACAAGGATCATCTCCCCATTACGAATAATTCCCACTCGATTACATATGGCCTGGACTTCTGCTAAATCATGAGAGCTTAGGAAGATTGTAACTCCTTGTTTTTGGAGTTTTTTCAAAACTTTATGAAAGTTAGCTGTCATTAACGGATCAAGGCCGCTTGTTGGTTCATCTAATATTAATAAGGATGGTTTAGAGGCCATAACAGCAATTAAACCAACTTGCTGACGATTTCCTTTTGATAAATTTTTTATTTTCTTATGAAGCTTAACTCTGAATAATGATCTAAGTTCCTGCAGGAATTCCTGATCAATGGGACGGAATTTACCGAAATATTCAATCAATTCCTCTCCGGTAAAATTCTCAAATAATGCCATATCTCCTGGAACATAACCTATCTGCTTTCGAATTTCTACTCGGTCATTTCGATGGTCATATCCCAAAATATCGACTTTTCCACTATCTAGTCTAAGATAGTCTAAAATCGCTCTCATTGTTGTGGTTTTTCCCGCCCCATTTGGCCCAAGAAAACCAAATATTTCTCCCTTTTTCACCTGAAAACTCACATTAAGAGCTCCACGTACTTGTTGGCCAAACTTCAGCTTATCACTAAAGCGTAGTTCATACCCATAAGTTTTTGTTAGATTTGAAACTTGAAGAATAGTTTCAGAAACAGTTTCTGTCACTTTCATTTTCTCCATTATTGATTTTTTCATTTTTAATTGTTTGTTTCTTGTTTTTTCAGATTGATTGCACAACTGACGCAACATTTGAAACTCAAGTAAGTATCTCGAATATACCTTTATAAGGTTTTTCGTAAATCCAAAAATTCAAAAAAACAAAAATTCCAAAAAGTTAAATAGGTAACAAATAAATGATCTAGTATAATAAAAGGCTAGAACTAAGGATTTTTCGGATTTATAGGTTATGTCCAATATAGAAGATCAGTTATTAGAGCTGAAGAAGGATTATTTAAACTTTATAGCTCAAGCAAACAAAAGTTTAGGTTATAATCCTTATTTAAAGGGAGTATTATTTACCTTGATGCTAGAAGGGGAGTCATTATCTCAAGAACAGATTATGGAGTTAACAGGTTATAGTCGCTCGATGGTATCAGAAACATTATCAGAACTTACAGATTTTTCAAGTCGGTATTCTGTAAGAGAAATTCGCAAACCAGGTGAGAAGAGAAAATACTATAGCTGTCCCCTTTCATTTCTACAATACACAAAGATCCTAGCAAAAACGAACTTAGAATCTTCTGAAACAAGTTATGATTTTATTGATAAACTTTTCCCGCGTTTAGAAGCATTAACCCCTCAAACCCCAGATGTAAAGCATGTATTTGACTTATTTATATTTCTTAAATCTACTTACTCAAGTGTACAAGCATTAATATCCTATGTTGAAGATCAATTGGATTTGATCTTAGAAACAGGGAAGTTCCCCGATATCAATCCCTATATAGTAAAATCTCAAGAGAAAGTAACCTTATCATCCCCTACTTCTGAAATTGAAGTACCAAAATCAGATGATTTGACACAAATAAAGAGAGATTTTATTACATATCTCTTAGATAATCTACCACCTTCGGGTAAGCAGCGAGACTTAATAGCTGTCTATTTTGGACTATACTTGGAACGAGAACCCGTAACTCAAGATCAACTCAAAGAGTTGACTGGAGCAAGTCGTACTGCAATTTCTGAAACGCTTTCCCTATTTACTCAACTTAAAACTGTCAAATTAGTTAAGAAGCCCAAAGATCGAAAAAAGTATTATTCTCCTCTTATTGATATGGCAGACTATAGTTTTTCAAAGTATACGAATCAAAAGCGCATTTTTACTCGGATAAAGACTGGTATAAGTACAGAGCTTCTACCAGAACTAAATAAGTTTTCTACGGATGAAGAGGGTAAAAAGAAATTTGAGCAATTTCTGAATGAGAATCTCTGGTGCTATCAGGTGCTAGAGGATTTCATCACACTCATGTACCATACTTTTAGTAAGTAATTGACTGGAAAAAGTAATAATCAGGAAAAAGAGGATAAAAGTAAAGTCGATAGAAAAGGAAAAAAAGAAAGGGGAGCAAGAAAATGCTCTTAGATAGCTCGTTTGATAACGCCTGGACCTTGCTCTTGATATTCTTTACGAGCAACCCAGAGGCGTTGGAAGGTTTTTAGAGAGGAGAGAATAGAACCGCCAATCCAAACAGAGTAACGACGTTCGGGAGGGGCAACAATTCGGATCTCGACATTGTCAGGTACGAGCTCAGTGAGTTCTTTGTGAAGACGTTCTTTTAATCCAGGGAACATGGTTGATCCACCAGATAGGACAATGTTTTGGTAAAGTTCTTTTCGAAGGTCAATATCACAAAGTTGAACAGAGGCATAAATAGCTTCATCCAAAGGAGTTTCTTCTTTTCCAATAGCTGAGGGGTTGAAGAAAGCTTCAGGAGCTAAGAATCGTTCAGGACCAATGGTCAAAGTTTCACCATCAGGGAGAGTATATTGCTTTTCCATACCAGAGACTTTCTCTGCTAACTTGAGCTCCTTCTCAGGATCAAGAGCAACATAGCATAGTCGTTCTTTGATATCTCGTACAATTTCTCGTTCGGCGGAAGAGGTTAAAGCACGTCCACGGGTTCGTAATAATCGTCGTAGATATTCAGTGATATCACGACCGGCAATGTCAATACGACTAATTGCATGAGCGATTGCGAAGCCTTCATAAATAGGTACAATGTGTATTACTCCATCTCCTGCATCTATAACTAGACCAGTGGTTCTTCCGGAAGCATACAAAGATAAGACAGCTTGCATGGACACATACATCGCTGGAACATTGAATGTTTCAAAGAGAATTTCTGCCATCTTCTCTCGGTTCTTTCCTGGATTAAGAGGAGCTTCTGTCAAGAGAACTGGATGTTCACTTGGATTGACTCGTAAGTCATTGTGGAACGTATAATGCCAAATCTTTTCCATCGCGTCCCAGTCTGTAACTACTCCGTGCACGATAGGGTAAATAAGTTTCAATACACCCCGTAGGTTCATAGCTTCTTCACCTACGTAATATTCACGAACATAGTGGTCGACGTCAGACATAATGGATTGGTATTTGGGATATCCTATTAATGTTGGAAAAACTGAACGAGGTTGATCCTCACCAGCATAACCATTTTTTGATAAACCAGTACCATTATCAATAACGAGGGGTTTACCTGTAATTCCTTCTGCTAGGGACATTTTAATCACTTTTTAGTTGTTGTTTTTCTGCTTCTCGAACCAAAGTATTGCCAACCACTCTTATTTTCGATTTCGTGGTTTTCCTTTTATATACTCGAACAGATATCGTTTCACTCGAGTAAGTGAAACTGTTTCTGCGGGTTCGATTGGCTTAATGCAAGTCATGGGTGTTCTTGTTTTATTATAAAGGTTCCCTTTCGCTAGATGAAGATCTTTAAACAAGTTTTGTGTCAATTTTAGGGGTTGGTTCTCACTTTATCACACAAAAAATGCTGGTTAGTTGAGTACTGGATTTTTGTCACGTCGTTTTCAAAAAAGATGAAGAATCAGCCAATTTTGGCTCACGATAAGATTCTCTAGTGAAATTATCCGCTTAATCGAAATTGCGATTTAAATAGAAAATGAGAACAAGTTGCGGCGTATAATTAGGATTCTCAGGTAAAAACGGCTCAAAACAGTGTATGATGTTGTAGATTCACTTTAATTCACTTTTAAAAGAATTTTTATCAGTTGAAGGCAGTTTTAAATGATTTTTCCTTAGTAGATCAGACATATGCAGATTTAGTCCGTTCTCTAGCCCAAAGTTTTTTGAAACAGTAATTGGAGCTATATATTTTCTATCTCTAGGAACTCATCAAAAACGTTCGAGCTTTCCGTTCTCTCTTCAATTTAAAAAAGTATAAAAAATCCTTTGGGATGTTTATGATTATCTACTAAATTCTGAGGAAGAAAGAAAGCTTCTTCATTTTCTTAACAATTACATGAGTTTTCATGAGGTCTATTTTATGACGCAAGAAAAATATCGATTTGATTTAAGTGATGGCTTTGGTAAAGATGATATATTTGCTATCTTCGCAGGAATCTGGAATTTTATAGCTTTCCTCTTGAAGTTAGTTCTCTTCCCATATGTCTGGATATTACGGATGTTAAGTCGTTCGGTAAGATTCATAAAAACAAGAGAATCTAGTGACAAGTTATTAACAGAAGATGAGCAATTATTTATGGAAAGTACTCCGACCTTCTTCATTCTTGTCGGTTTCTTTGTTGGAATATTGGTGGCAGTGGTAGTCGCTGTTTTTGGCAGTGATGCAGTAAGCAACTTTTTGGAAGATCTCAGTATTGATTCATTAGTGGAAAATCTTGGTGACATACTGGGATTATTCTTAGAAATCATTTTATGGATTATCGGTCTCGATACTGGAACTGGTGAAGATAAAATCGAACGGTGGGGTATTGTGGACTTCTTCCGTGGAATTTTTGAAATCTTAACTGGAGTTTTTACATCAGATCCTGCACTCCTATTCATTGGTATTGGACTTGTAGGAGTAGCAATCGCCGTGGTTTGGATTGTTATTTCAGAGACTGGTATTGTTTCACGCGCAATTTCCATCATTGTTAAAACTGTCAGTTTTATAATCACTACACCTGGGAATATCTATGAGAGAACTTATCGTGTTTATATAGGTTTTAACAAACGCCTTAGTGCCATTGTTATTGGAACAGATAGAATACAGAACAATCAAAAATCATTTCACAAAAAAATTCTCGTATATTCTTTGGGACTTGGAATCTGGACCTTTTTAGGTGGCCTTTTCGTACTCGCCTCCCAAGAATTTAATGGTGATACTACACTACAGATTTCATTCATCATGTTTGTACTAATAGTCTTTGGTTTGGGTGTAGGAATCATAGAGATGTTCATCATTGTTCGTTTTCTGGATATTGTATCCCGTGGAAAATATTCCGAAGCTAAAGCGAGCTAATGAAATTTTTAATTCGATCGTATGAAATATACGGATTTCATTACCTCCTTTTCCCTCTTTTTTCTATTACTTGGTATTAATACTAAGTATGATTTAGAAATACATTGGTCGAATCCTTCGGTTTATCAGATATTTGGTTTTGTTTTTACCAAAAATCTTGAAAAGAGGGATTATCGAGTTATGAATTAAGATATAATATGACAATCTACCAATTTGAAGGGTCTACTCCAATTATTGGAAAGGATTCGTATGTTGCTAGTTCTGCAGAAGTCGTCGGAGATGTAGTAGTCGGTAAGAATTGCTATATTGGATCAGGTGCAAAAATCTGTGGAGATTATGGAAAAATCCACATTGGAAATCGGACATCAGTTCAGGAAAAGTGTATTTTACATGCTGGTCCTGATCAGGTTGCTATTATCGGAGATAATGTCACAATAGGCCATGGAGCAATCGTACATAGACCAACAATTCATAATAATGTGATTATAGGTATGGCTGCCATTGTAAATGATCATGCGGAAATAAAAGACTGGTGTATAATTGCTGTTGGTTCATTGGTTACTGGAAAAAAAATAATTGAAGAAGAATCGTTGGTCGTTGGGGTACCTGCCAAGATTGTTATGAAAATTTCTGATTCAAATTGTTCCTTAATTGAATTTTCTGCAAATCTGTATGCTGAATTAGCTCCCCGATATTTAACAGGATTAAAGAAAGTGAATGAATAATTTAAGGAATTCTGAGGATTCTAGAGGTAAAATAATCGCAGTAATACATCGTGTGTTACATGAATAGATGGAGAGTTGAAATTGGAGACAGAAATAGACTTTATCTTATTAGATGCGGATTATTCTGTCTCTAGTGACCAACAAACTACGAATATTCATTTATGGGGGAGAAGTGAAAATCATAGAGTTGAAGTTGTAGTAACTGGATTCTTCCCTTACTTTTATGTTGAAACAAGTGTAGAATCAGTTCATGAGATAATTGAGGAAGAAGGAGAGATTATTCAATCATGGATCATTGGAATAGAGGAGTGTAATAAACAAACCTATTTTGGTGCGGAGCAGAAAATTCTAACTAAACTTACTGGTCGTCGTCCCTATCAAGTACCCAAGATACGGTCTCTGTTTGAACTTCGGGGTATTAACGTTTTTGAAGCAGATATTCCCTTTACCAAACGGTTCTTAATTGATCGAAATCTACGGGGACTTCAAATGCTTTCTGTAGACGGGAAAATAATTAATGAGGCTCCTGATAAAATCTCATTAGAAGCTGACTATCAAAAATTACAACCATCGGACGCACAATTAGCTGATTATCAACCCTTAATTCTGACATTTGACATTGAAGTAAATGAACAAGGGGAAACTTTTCAAGAACTATTTTCTAGTAAAATACGTAGAGTGACTGCCATCTCTTATGCTTGGGGAAAATCAGGTGAAAATACTCCTGAAGCAAACGCACTTATCCTACAAGCTGATACTGATGTTGCTGAAAAGAAATTACTTAACCAATTTGTTCAAAACATTAGAAAAATTGATCCTGATGTACTTGTATCATTTAACGGAACATATTTTGATATTCCTTATCTTAAAGCCCGAATGGGAAGATATGGTTTATCTTTAGGATCGCTTGCATTATTCGAGCACCGCCAGGCTGATATCATTCGAACTTCTGTTCCTATAGATGGATTTCGTTTGAAAGGAAGAGCAGTTGTAGACTTAATCCCTAAAACGCGTTATATTCATCCTCTCTCTGGTAAAAAGAATCTTGATACAATTGCGAGTTTATTATTAGGAGAGACTAAAGTTAAATCCGAAAAAAGCTTGGGAGAACTCTGGAGGAATAGTATTAATGGATCCTTTAGTGATGGAGAGCAATTTTATGATTATTCAATAACCGACTCAATCCTTACATTTCGATTAGTTGCAGAATTAGGTGTAATCACCGCGATTGAATTATGTAAGCTTGCTGGATATCTTTTACCCGAGGGTTTACTCTCCACTAGTCGAAATATTGGTGAATTTGAGTTAATGCGCATTTTGCATGATCGTAATATTCTTGTTCCTTCTAAGCCTTCGAAATCTGAAATCTCGGAACGAAATGTATTGAAAAAGAAGTATCCTCATCTTGGAGGATGGGTAATTGATCCAGAAGTCGATGAGGCCCTTTTTGTGGCAATCTTTGACTTTCGTTCTTTGTATCCGAATATTGTTAGAACGCATAATATTTCTGGAGAAACCCTTATTCCACATTCTGAGTCGAAATCACCTGAAGATAGGTTTTTCAATGAACCAAGAGGTGCTTTTGCGGATCTTATGGATCGAATTCTTGATGAGAGATATCATTCCATTAAATCACTGCAATCTCTAAGAGAAAATGGAATATCAAATGATCAGCGTAGACGAATCCAGTTACTTGAAAAACAGCAACGCTCCTTAAAATTGATGGCGAACTCGCTGTGTGGAGCAGCAAATTATCCACGAGGGCGTTTTTATCATCACCTCTTATCAAATAGTATTACAGGAATTGCACGGGAGTTATTAGGTGAACGCCTACAAGATTGGACAAAGGAATTTTCCAAAACACAAGAATTTAATGTAGTAGTACGTTATGGAGATACAGATTCTATATTTTGTGAGTTTATTAGCTCTAGCCTAGACCCGTCCGATTTTCTTCCATCAGTGCCTGAAGATCACCGAATCAAGAACCTACGTTTACTCCATACTTTTATCGAAAAGTACCAAGAGTTTTTATCCAATCAGCTACCAGATCTTCTTGAGTTAAAACTCGAAGATATCGCCCTCAGAATTATTTTAAAAAAAGGAAGAAAGAAAGCATATGCATATCTCTCACTCCTCTCTCAAGATGTCATTATTCGGGGTTTTGAAGCAGTCAGGTCTGATTGGTCTCCATTAGCTAAAAAAACTCAACGAAAATTACTTGAAATTCTCCTAATGGACTTTAGTGATCGTCGAATGTATAAAGCTCGGAGGTTTGTAATCCAGACTTGTCGTTTTATTTTAAAGGCACCTCTTTCTGAACTTCTTCCGGAATTGAGGATTAGGGGGCCTGTAAAACGGGCTCCTACCAAGTACAAAACCCGTACTCCTGCAGTAGGTGCGTTTCTTAACTATTGCAGGGCACAGAATCTTGATTCCGAGATTGAATGGACACAATGGGATGGATTTCCATATATAATAGCCAAGAGTGGACTTAATCAGCCACAGTTTAAGCGTGCCTTTCATCCAGATGTTTTTCGATCAGGTCAGAAGAAAATTGATCGGTTTCACTATATAAAAGAAATTCTTGGGGCTAGTAATCGATTTGGCATTTCTCTTAATGAGAATGAAGCCCTTCACGGCCGTTTTATCATTCCATTGACTGAATTCTTTCATTTAGAGAGCTAAGAAATCTCTTTTTATCCTTATTCTGTCTCTTACTCGATTTTAACCTTGAATATCTTCGAAAAAATCCGTTTTGAACAGGCTTCGAAACACTAGAACACGCAGTTCAAAGGTGTTCTAATGCTTGGTATCTAATATGACGGGAGTGAGTATTCGAATTAGAAAAGAGAATCTCAATTTTTCCCCAAATGTGATAAAAATGATCAAAAACAGAGTAATTAGCTTAACACTATTATTAGTCTTATTATTTGGAATAGTACAGGTCACATCAGCTGACTTAATGGTAGAACATGATTCTACAGCAATAGATGTTTTGAATAATCAAAATTATCAAGCACCTGAGCTTGAACCAGAAATTCAGGCAATTGAACAACCTGAAACAGCCTCGTACGAATCATTTGATCCTAGTCCCCTGAATTTTAATAATATGACTCCAGAAGTCACGTCTAAGATTGGTCAAGGTGATGATGAGCGACTAGTAATCCAAATTGATCTGGAAAAGGAAATTACTCAACCTGGGCAACCTCTACGATATGTCATCCAAGCTTCAAGAGGCTTGAATCCAGTACCAGGTGAAAGAATCACTATTGAGATTATTAAAGGTGAGTACTGGGGATGGTATCATTATTATTATTATGATATTGTGAATTATGAAGATCGAATCATTGAAAGAAAAATCGTCACTACAAATTCAGATGGCCAGTATGAGGGAATATTTCAAACTTCTGTTCAAGGGCGATATTCAATAATTATACGTGATGAATATGATGCTTATTACTATAAATCTCGATCATTCAATATCGCAGATATTGGTATTTTTTGGAGAGTCTCACGTGAATTTGTCAAAGGGCAACCGCATTATTCAGTAGCATATGTACTAAATACTACTGACTTTTCGCCTATTACAGGAGCGGCGGTAACGCTCACGGGAGAGTTATTTACTTATGATTATCAATCTGGAAATTATTCCATCTACTCTGAAGAACTGTTCGGTGGAATCTCAGATGTACAGGGAGTTACTGAAATCACGTTTATTCCTCCATCTAATTTTAGTGAAAATTATCATTTTATGGCCAATCTCTCTGTTACGTATAATGGGGAAACTACGTACGTTTTACGGGACATTTACCGCGGAGGATATTACTGGACCTCTGATGGATATCAGGAATTTAGTCCTTACGAGTTCATTGTGACAACCGATAAGCCAATCTATAATCCAGGAGAGACCGTTCAAGCCCGAATTCTATTATGGCAAAATGATTACCTGAAAGCGACAAAGCAACCTATTTCCACATCATTTACTTTGAAATTACTATCTCCCTCTCATCATACTTTATTCCAAAAATCTCTAAAATCAAATTCATATGGTGTTTCCGAATATTCCTTCGTGCTTGATTCAGAAAGTGAACTGGGAGCATATAGTATTGTCACCCAGAAGGATGAGGTAATTACCACAACTGATATTCGAGTCGATAAATATGAAAAACCCGCATACAGGGTTGAGATCGAGTTGGATAAAGAGTATGTTGCTCCTGGTCAAAGAGTGTCTGGAACATTAAGTGCTATCTACTATTTTGGAAAACCTGTGATTCAAGGACAGGTAGAACTTCTGATTGGAGATCTTACAACATTATCTGGAGAAACTGATGAAAATGGATTATGGAAATTTTCCTATAGATTACCTTCCTCATTGAAAGATAGTGGATTATATGGTATATCATTAAATGCAACAGTAACTGACACTGTAGATCGAGAGGTTAGTTTCTCTACCTCTGTTCAAATCACAGAAAATGTTTACGTTTGGGCGTGGGTAAATCCATGGTTCCCAAAAGCAGATGAAAATGTTACCCTTTATTTTGGTGCTTATCAATATTCTGCTGGATATTATTACTGGAGAAGCTTTCAACCCCTTCCTGAAGCTGAAGTAACCATTAAGCTTTATGGAATGTTATCTCAAGATACTACAATCTATGTAGCCACTTTTGAATCACAAACAGACGAAAATGGATATGGTCGTTACGAATTTGCTATCCCGCAAGAAATCTTAATTCTTACTACCAGATTTTATGGAGTAGTTGAATTAAATTCAGGGGATGGTCGGAATGGCATGTCATCATTTTACTTCTCTGTAGATCTGTTAAGAGCCGATGTATCTCTTGATTCAGAATCCTATTTGCCTGGTGAAACAGTGAATATTAACGTAAATCTTCATAGTCTTTTAACTTTTAGTCAACTATCTGGAAATGTCCGTGTACGTATCTTTGATACAGATTACGAGTTAATCGGTGAAAAAAGGAGTTTTGTACCTACATCTGGAGAGACTTTTTCATTCCAACTTTCCTCCTATGCACCAAATGGAAAGTATTTTGTGCATATCTATGTAAGGAAAACTTTTACATACGAATGGGGATCATATAATTATTATAAATATGATACAACAGCTTTTTTCACAGTAGGCCCCTCTCAAGAGTTCTCAATGACTTTGGATAAAGCTAGCTACACTCTAAGTGACAGTATGACAATTTCAGGAGAGGTAGAAGGGGAAACAAACGCTCCTGTCATGGTCCAATTTGTGAAGAAAGGAATACTCACAACTCAATATATTCCATCTAGTACAGCAAGCTCATTTAGTTTGACACTTAGTGATATTTCCACCCTTGCACCAAAAGTTTGGATTTATGGATTTGCAATCTTGTCCACTGGGGTTATTCAAGAAGTACGTTTATATGTGGAAATTGACTCATCCCTTATTGTGGAGATTAAATCTGATAAAGATGTTTACACACCGGGTGAAGAAGCTAAAATAGATATTCAGGTATTCGATGCCAAAAATAACCCTATTTCAACTGTTCTGGCGATTTCATTCATTGATAGCTCGGTCTTTGGAGTCGAACCAGATCCTGAATCGGAACTTGAACATTTTAAGGATCAACAGTTTTGGCCTTCAGTTTGGACGGTATCTTCATGGAAAAGTCGCCAACTCGATTGGTGGTTCTGGTGGTGCGATGATTTCTACGGATTTGGATACCCATCTTATTGGAGAGGAGGTTATTATGAAGGAGATGTCATGATTGACTATGGTGCGCCTACAAATGAACAAGGATTCAAAAATACAGAGGAAAGTCCTCCTGATGCCGATGTAGGGCAAAAAATCAGAGATAACCTACCAGAGAATGCGTTTTGGACACCATTTGCAATTGAAGAGGATGGATTAATCTCAATCACTATTACTCTTCCCGATACTATTGGTGAATGGACAGTTCGAGTTGTTGCAACCTCACCTACTTCTGGTATAGGTACCTTAACAAAATATACATTCAAAACGTTCATACCGTTCTTTGTGGAGATTGTTAAAGATCCATTTGTATTGCAAGATGATATTTTTATTATCAAAGGTGTAGTTTACAACTATTTAGGGGAATTAGCTGAAATAGATGTATCTATAGACCCAGCGAATGGAATAACGGTTTTAGGAGATGCTTCGCAAAGAATTCGACTACCTGGAGACTTTTTAGGATCGATATCCTGGGCCTGTTTAGCAGAAGATGCTGATTTTGTCAATGTTACAATTTATGCAACTACTGAACTAAATAATGGCTCTCGGTATTCTGACGCAATCAGAAAAGCAGTGGATATTATTCCTAATGGAGTTGAAACGGAATTTAAAGAAAGCGGATTTGTATACCAGAAACCACACTTCGAGTATTTACGATACTCTGACGCTGTAAAACAGATAGAATTCTTAGAATTATCATTAGGTTTAGGTTCAACCGCGATAAGTTCATGGGAGCGGTTAGTGGGTTATCCATACGGATGCACAGAACAAACAATATCACGAATCGTGCCTGATGCACTGATATTGAACTATTTGAATGAAACAGGTCAATTAACCAATGAAACTGCTGATTTATTAACAGATATGCTTGTCACAGGATTATCTCGGTTATATAGTCAACAGCACCCTGATGGAGGTTGGGGTTGGTGGTCTAGTGATTCATCTCGAGTTTATATGACGGCTCTCGTCCTTTATGGATTGAGTGCAGTACGAGATGTTGGGATTTATGTTGATCCACTTGTAGTAAAGGCAGCTCTTAACTCGATATTAACCAAACAAAATTATGATGGAAGCTGGACTCCTGATTCATGGCGAAATATTGACGAGGTTTCATTTACAGCATTTGCTCTACGATCACTTATCTACTGGTCTGCTGAACTTACAGATATAGATCCAATTAATGATGCAATCAGTTACGTGTCCAGTGCGTGGAGTGATTCTACTAAGCAATCATCCTATTTGGCTGCTCTATATCTTGATGCGGTCGTGGATTCATCATTTGGTTCTCCTACATTCGAATCAAATCTCCTCTCCTATCTTGTGAGTGAAGTTCAGTTATCTGGAGATGGAAACTTTTGGAAATATTCCTCCACTCCTGGATATTATTGGAGAGCTTTGGGTGGTCAAGTAGAGATTACTGGTTTGGCATTGAAAGCACTAGTTAAGAAAGATCCCACTTCCCACATGCCGATCATACGTGGTGCAATTCAATGGTTGTTAGGAAGACAATCACGATATGGATGGGGAAATACCGCAGATACTTCTGCAGCAATTTCTAGTCTAATCACAATTAGTAAAGAAGGATTCAGCTCTGATGAGGATACTAATGTGAAAGTATATCTAAATGAGGAAGAAATCGGTAATTACGATCTTTCAGTAAATGGAGAACCTGTCATATACCTAAATCTCAAATCTCTTATCCAATCTGGAGAAAATAATTTCACTTTTAGCAAATCTGGAACGGGGAACGTCAGTTATTACTTCTATAGCCATCAAACTCTACGTGCTTTACCTGAAATTCTCCTTCCTTCAGAGATAACTGTTGCTCCAACGCAAGAAGTCAATATTCCAATCCAGCTAAGTCCTCAATCAGCCGAGGTGTTTGCAGCGAATGTCACAATCAGTCCAGTACAAGGAGAGATTCTTCCTATTATTAATCTCCCCCAAACCATTCAATTATTAACTCATGAGACTACATTAACCTTCAGGTATGAAGCTCCCTCTGTTCCTGGAACGTATACGATTCCTGGATTTGAAATTTTCTATCTTCTAGCAAATAGTGATCAGTCATCATTCTCTCCTGGAATCATAAGTCGGCAATATGGTCCAATAACACTTGTAGTAAGTAATTCCGTTGAAGGTATCCTTACTGTGTCAACACCGATTTCTGACCCAAATAATCCTAAATCTGAAGTTCAAATGAGTCTTCAATCGAAATCTAGAGTAGTAGGATTGTCATTAGATCGAGAATTTTCACAGGAGAAATATATTCAACCCGGAGACTTAATTCAGGTAACTCTTAAGGTGAACAATGAGAATGAGACAATGAATTTCCTCATGTTGGAGGAATCAATCCCGTCAGGATTCACGGTTGATCCAAGCACTGTTCAACACAGTCAAGAAATGTACAGCATTTCAAGCACGAGAATAACCTTTTTCTTTGCTCAATTACCCGCAGGAGAAACTAAGGTTAAGTATGGGTTGATTGCATCGAATATACGTCAATCTTTAGTTGTACCTGCGAAATTATCAAGTATGTACGATGACTGGATTGTTAGAAGTGCACCTGCTATCCTAGGAGAAGCACGTATTCCAATTGATCCACAGACAGGTGAAATTGTCAAGGATTTGATTTATCCCACGTTAAACCGTCTCAAATTATCAGAAATTCAAGATGTAGATTCACCCTACTTGAACATAGAAGTTGTTGCGACCGATAATTGGGGTGTTGCCTCTGTAAAAGTCTACATTAAACAATCCTCATGGTTTTCATTTGATTGTTATGCTGAAGGTACCCAATGGGTTGCCAAAGGACGAGGATTAGCTGCAGGGAATGCTCAAGTCTATGTTGAAATTATGGATTATGCTGGTAATGTTTTTGTAACGAGTGATAGTATTCATATGCTTGAACTTAGTACAATCTTCATTCCATTTATTCCCATAATCTCGTTAATTATATTTGCATTTGTGACTGGAGCAGGAATTAGTACTTATGTACGTAAACGACGTATTTAATTTATTTAATTCCGCTCTTCCTTTTTTTTCTTATCTTGGTAAAATAATGTGAAAAGTGGCTCCTCTGTCCATTCCCTCACTCTCGGCATATAATCTTCCTCCGTGAGCCTTAATAATCATCCGAGAGACATACAGGCCAATTCCAGATCCAATAACCGAATTCTTTGTTGGAATAGAAACAAATTTTTCAAAGATGTGTTCAAGATATTTTTTCTCGATTCCAGGTCCCTGATCTGTGATACTGAGATGAACTGTCTCTGGTGTTATTTCTAACTTTATATGAATGTGTAGGTTTTCTTTTCCACTATTTTTGGTTGCATTGTCAATAATATTGACTAGTACTTGGTTAATTCTATCTGAATCCATGTTTAATAATATTGGGGATATGTCATGGGAAATTTCCACTAGAAATCTATCTTTCAATCGTTGCTTATAAATAGAGAATGATTCCTCCAAGAAATCCAAAAAATTAACATTTTCCTTCTTGATCCGAAACTTTTGTTCATCAATTTGATTTATATCCATCAGACCCCTAGTAAGGCGATCTAATCGTAGTGCATTTTTCTTCACAATGCCTAATTGATGTGTGAACACCTCTTCATTAAAATCACTCTTTATAGTCTTCTCCAAAAACTCTGTGTACCCCAATATTGCGGTTAAGGGAGTTCTAAGCTCATGAGAGGTCATTGTTATGAAAGTATGCTTTTTTTCCTCCAATTCTTTTCTAACTAATTCTGTCTTCTGTTGTTGCTCTTCAAGTTGTTTTTGTTTGGTTATATCTTTACTTAACCATACAATACCTTTAACTTCTTTATTGTCTTCACTATTAAGTAATGAATTAGATATGGAAACAGGAATTTTTCTCCCTTCTTTAGTTAGAAACTCTAATTCAAATTCATGTTGCTGAGATGGATTTACGTGATTTAGGAGTTCATTGAATGAGCTTTGAGATCGATATTGTTCAGTGAGGAATTCTAGAACATTTTTTCCTAGTAATTCACGTTCTGTATAATTAAGCAAACTTAGTCCAGCAAGATTTATTGAAATGATTTCACCAGCTGGATTAAGTAAAAATACCGTTTCTGTCATCTGAGCTAGAATATTTCTTGCTGCCATTTCAGGATTGATCAAAAAGAGCTTAAATTTCATCATTGAAATAGCTAGAATAACACAAGTAATTCCAAATCCTATTGAGGTAAATGGTGGTAAATCAACTAAAAAAGTTCGGAAAATAACTTCTGATAATATTGCGCTAAATACTGTCACCAATGACGCAACGAAAACCAACCGCGTCTGCTGTTGAATTATCTTGTTTTGAATGGTTTTATAATATTCTGAAGCAACTTTAAAAGAGATTACGGTTAAGAAAATAGCCCATAAAGTAATCAGTGAGCTGATTGGATGAAAAGTTGAGATAAAAACTTGTCAACCCCAGGATCGTCTGATTAAATACTGATCCATGTTTCCAAAGAGCCAGTATAGAGAGAAACTAGTTGCGGGAATATATAATAACATTCTCATTGAAATCCGATTTAAGATTGCCTCTGCTTGACAAAATATAACTATAAATCTTGTTAACGCAACGATAACAAACGGCCATAAGAATATTGCATGAAACCAGAATTGCATTAAAGCGAAATCGCGTGTAATATGTCTAAATAATGCAAATACCATCCAATAGGATGCTAACATTGCTAATACAAAAAAACTTCTATTTAATTGGTTTCTGGAATTATTGACTAGAACATACAATCCTAAAACAAAACTCATGGCACATACAAGAAGAAGTGCAAGAGGAAACAACTCAGAAATAAGATCGATCAAATTCTAATCCTCGTGAACACGATCCCAGAGATATGGATACTATCTATTATTCAATAATGGACATAGAATAAAAACAGCTACAAATTACCTGGAGAAAATGTTCGGTATTCTTGTATAGATATTTATCAAGAGGATTAGATAGATAAAACCATTTATCCAACAAATTTAATGGTAGAGAGAAGATAGAACAGAGAAAAAGGGAAGTAATTCTACCCTTTATTATGTTTGATCTTGCTCTGCAACAACAGATCGAATTTTCTTAAGTTCAGTTAGCATTTGTTTTCGTAAAATTGCTATTCCTGTTGCACGATCTTCTTCCCGTCGGCCGCGAACTTGGGCTAATGGATTTATCGGTGTAGATTCTGCAGGTTTGGTTGCAGTAGGAAAGGAGATTTTTGGTATAGACGGTGGAGAAAGCGGGGCTGGAGCCGCTGATTCCTTTTCCTCCGATTTTTGTTCTGGAGCACTAACTGATGGAACTGGTTTTGGACTAACCGTAGGTAATGGTTCGGAAGCTGCTGTAGGGAAGGAAAAACTAATTTGGGGAGCAGGTGTTTTAGCTGTAGCTGGTGTAGGAGCTTCTGGAGGTTCTTCTACTAAAGGAACCTTCTCTGGTGTTACAACTGGCGTTGGTGCAACTGACTCTGGTTCAGTAGGAACCACAATATCTGAAACGACCTCTTTTTCAACAATCGGAATAGAAGGCTTAGGGACTAATTCAGCTGATTCCTGGCCAAAGATAGCTTGTACCGTGTCAGATTCCGGAATGGGTATATCACGAATCATGGCGAAATTAAATTCTTGAGAAATTCGTTCCAAAGTAGTAGAGGTGATATACCCTTCTAAAAGAGATTCCTTTAACATTCTCTCAAAACGTAAGACTGCGGTTTTAAAAGCAAAGGCCACATGTGAATATTCTTCGTTAGGAAGATCTTTAATTTTAATAGAAGCATTAAACTTGAAAACAGAAGTTTTCGGATCTTTTCGTTTAAAAAGTTTAACCACGGATATTGCCCTCTTGATTCAATACGACTTGTTTACCTATTCGATTGTCAACTTAAAAACCTAATTAATATAAATGCGGATAAATCAGCTAGGCCCAAATCAGATTAAATTCTAATGTCTTTACTAATTTATGTGAGTTAAACCAGTCGTTTGAGAAATTTAAGGGTATTATACTAATCAGGGAGCCTAACATGCTACATTTTTTACTGACACAGTTAAAGGATAACAAATCTCTAATTAAGGGAAAATACTTAGAGGGACTAAAAAAATTATTAATTGTACTATAAAAGATGAAATATTTACTCAAATACTTCTTTTCTTTTAGTAGGATGTCAGTAAAGTGGTGAAAGCAAGAGTTATACTAGTTGGAGTTGGGAATGCAACATCGGCCTTAGTTCAGGCCCTTAAATATTATTCAGACCATGATACTTCAGTACTTAGATACGAGACGATCGGAGGAATGAGGTTAGAAGATATTGAAATAGCAGCTGCTTATGATGTTGTCAGAAGTAAGGTGAACGCCGATTTAAGCGAAGCGATATTCGCAGAACCCAATGTAGCTCCTAAATTTGTGGAATTCTCTTCACCTCTGGGAATACCAGTAAAAGGAGGCCCTGTTCATGATGGGATTTCTCCAATGCTTGGGGAGACGGTTGAAGTTGTTTCTCCACCCACTAATCAAAATCTTGCTAAGGAGTTTAAAGAAAGCGGAGCTGACATGGTAGTCTCTCTTCTTCCCTCTGGCGCAAAAGAAGCTACTTATGCCTATGCAAACGCAGCCATTGATGCAGATATGGCGTTCATAGAGGCAGCCCCCACTCGAATTTGTTCGGATGATCAATGGGTAAGAAAATTCAAGAAAGCAAACTTACCTGTTGTGGGTGACGATTTACAATCACAATTAGGAGGAACACGTATCCATAAAGGATTATTAGAGATGTTGAATGCTTTTGGAGCGAAAGTAAGAAACACATACCAATTAGATGTTTCTGGAGGAAGTGAAGGCATGAATACACTCTATACAGATCGCAGATTTGAAAAAAGGAAGATAAAAACTGATAGCATTAAACGTGTCTTACCCTATTTGAAAGACGATGATATCGCTTCTGGGACAACAGACTATCTCGACTTTTTGGGAAATGATCGGACAGGTTACTTTTGGATATATGGCAATTACTTCGTAGATACACCCTTTAAGATAGATGTGACTATTAAGACAACTGATGGTCCTAATGCTGCAGGTACACTGGTTAATGTAATACGTGCGACAAAAATTGCTTTGAATCGGGGAATTGATGGACCACTTGTCTCTGTTTCGGCATATGGCTTCAAATATCCGCCAGTCCATGTCGGAGAACAGGATTCTGTAAAACGTTTTGAGGAGTTTATTGCTGGAGATCGTGCAGATTAGCTGGAAAATTTCTGAAAAATGAAAAGAGTCCAAATCTTAATTTCTGGCCGAGTTCAAGGGGTATTTTTTCGCGTTTATACCCAAAAATTAGCTCGGGAATTATCTGATGTCACAGGTTATGTTCGAAATCTCCGTGATGGTCGAGTCGAAATCTTTGCTGAAGGATCAGAGACATCACTATTAACTTTGATAAATTGGGCAGGTAAAAAAGGATCGCCAGGCTCTAGAATTAAAAATACTGAGATATCTTGGAGTGATCTTGATGTACGAGAGTATCACGATTTTCAAATTACTTATTGAAGATGTAAAGGAGAGTTGAACTCCTATTCTATATCAAGTTCCCCTAGATCTTCAAGTTTTCGAATAATTTGTGTGTAACGTTCGTTATTTCCTTGTGATTTATATAATTCTGCCGCTTTTTGATAGGATGTCCGTGCTTTCTTAAGAAAACTCATTTTTTCACAGATTTCAGCCAGCTCTATCCATTTTTCGTTATCATTTGGATTCTCAGCTAAGTAGTTATCCAATTCCTTAATTGTAGCCCAATTTGATTCTAGATCATCTCGTAATTGCATTAAATAGGCAAGATTTCTGTTCAATTTTGAGCGGGACCTTCTACTATATCTTTGATCCAGTAAAGATACTAAAT
This sequence comes from Candidatus Hodarchaeota archaeon, assembly GCA_016839815.1. Taxonomy (GTDB): domain Archaea; phylum Asgardarchaeota; class Heimdallarchaeia; order Hodarchaeales; family Hodarchaeaceae; genus Hodarchaeum. Next base: position 20,016 of record JAEOTM010000079.1, on the reverse strand, counting down.
TTTCTTTATTCTCTGCTCCGACTAGCTCATCATAACTTAATAGTCGTCCTTTTCTTTCTGGAGGAGTCTCTGGACTTGGGTCTCCCCCATCCATAGCCATCTGTGCATACATGGGAATGTCCATAGCTGTTTGAGCAAGGGGTTCTCCGATCATCATATTTTCAACCAAGAGCGGTTCAGATTCTCGTGCAATTATCTCCTTCATTTCTCTCATTACTTCCTCCTCGGATTTATCAAGTGCTTTTTGTCCCTTTAGAAATGCATCCAAAGCTTCTTCATTTCTACCACTTTGTGTTAATAAAACACCGTAATCATTCCAGGCTATCGGGGTGATTGATTTTAACAAAAAGGTTTGATTATCCAGAGCGCGTTCAAAAGCCATTAGTCGATCTTCGTCAGAATAAAAGAGATTTAAACCTTTCAAAAACCATGGTAAACCCCAATGAATAGGGCAGGATTTGAGATAAATCTCCATATCTGATGTTTCGTGAAGTAACCATTCTCCATATAGTGAATAATTTACTAAATCAATTTTTGATCGTCTACTCTCCCGTCCAAATAACAACAAGGTTTTTTCCTCAATTGGATCCCAAGTTAGTTGAAGTAAAGTTAGGATAAAGATGATTGATGTCACAAAAGTAATGAGAATCAACCCCTCTTGAATGTACATATAGACCTGGGATTCAGCAGTAATGAACGAAGAAACAAAACTTAAACCAAGTAAGCTCAGAATAGAAGCTCCTGATAAGAATAAACTCCATCTAAAACCACGAGTTTTATGGGCAATTCTAAATAACGAAGAATACTTCGTCATATTATCATTTAAAGTGTCAAGATCCCAAGGTGAAGCCATCTTCTCGTATAATCCCTGATTCAACCATACTTCCACAAAAGCAAATGGCCGGAAGATTAATACTAGTAATGGCCCCATCGTGACGAGAAAAAGGACAAGTGTAGACAAATCAGGAAATGTGTTCAGGAATGAATCAATAAATGTTGCTAGTAAGCTTTCATTATCTATTCCTAAATTTCCTGTCATCACATCAATTATCCCTAACAATGTTGAGACTAAAGAGATAGGGAGAATTAAGAGAGCTATTAGAGCTTTCAATTGTTTAAAAAAGCTACTTGATGTCTCGTGTATTTGCGAGCCCTCTAAGAAATCATATTTACGAAACTGGTTCCATTGGTTAATCGCAAATAAATAGAAGAATTTTCCTTCAACACGATTAATAACTAAAGCAATCGGAAGAATTAGAAATCCCACCAATACAGCTTCAATGCTTAGGAACTCATTTATAACTGCCCAAACACTTATAGCTATGTAGATTACAAAACCTAGACAAAAAATCGCAATATTAACTACTCCACGGAATACATTTAGCATTTCTTCAGGTAATCGTTTCATAATTAGCAGGATTAGCACAATAATGTAGATAATGAGAAATATTCCAGCAAAAATCTGCCAGCTATTCACCACGAAGAATTTAATGGAATCATTCAACTCGGGGGTGAAGAAAGATGGAAATTGGTTTAATCTCTCAAAGAGGAGAACAAATACAATTACCAGAATCGTAATCAACATCAGTGCCTTAATAAGCAGCTGATCTCGTTTTTTGTCAACCAAATGCCACTCTTTCATTGAGTAATAAGTCTGGGAAGTATGTTTGTCTTGAGCTGTATTTTCAGAAGCAATATGAATACTTAAAAAGCCTGCAGAATAGATTAACCAAGCAAGAAGAAATCCTAACATAACATAGCACATTATAACATAAGTAGAGTCAGAAATACCCGCTAATAATACAAGCAGAGTAATAAATAATAATATTAAAGTTATCCAATTAGTTTTGAGTAATTTAACCAGATCCATTGTGTAAACTCCATGAGTGCGACGTTTTCGTCTTGATTCTAAAGAAATAATTAAAAATTTCCCCAAGAATGAATTTGGAAACATTTTTTGTGTATTATTCCAAAAAAGAGTAGAACAAGAGTTCTCTTGCTGATATTCCGGAAACTCAGTTTATGAAACCATATATTACTTTTACACTTGACTTCGAACATCGGGTTGGAAGAACAATTCTCCTCCAATCGTTAATGAGTATATGCCCGTTCGATCATCTACCAAGAAAAATCAAGAAAATACGTAAAAAGACTGGAGGGACATCCTATGAAATACAAGTATTTTTTCAGGATGTAGAGTATTTAGAGGTGGTTTATCAACAATTGGAGACCAAATCTCAAGAGATGGAACAGCTATTAAATACAATGACGTCTGGGAAAGTATCAAAAGTCGATATTGGAGTTGTAAGCTGAAAGAAAAGAAGAAGAGAATCTTCACTATTCCATACTATCGTTAGGAAGATTCTTATCAAGTTCTGGGATGATAGTTGACGCAATTCTCTCAAAAAATGCTAAGTCATCAATATGATTGTAATCTGATATAAGAAGTGAATTATTAATAATTTTCAAATAGAGTCTATTTCCATTAAATAATTCGTTATCCATAACATAATGATCCTTCTTATGTGATTTATTGTGTGTTTGATGGAAAGAGGGTTTAAATTTCAATAATGACGAATCTATTACACTGTAATTTCTATATGAGAGAATTTCAAATCCAATCAGTGTGTCATTCATAATCCATAATGGAATAGCTAATTGTTCATTGTTCCAGTGACCAAGTAGAGCTAAATCTACCATATCTTGGTGAATTCTTTGAATAAAAGCGATAGAACAGGTACTGAAAAAAGAAGCTATGAATTTCCAGAAAAATTCCTTTGCTTGTATCATGTAAACTGGAAGGGGGAGTTCGAAAAGGGAGGATAATGATGCCGAAAAATCAAGTACATCGAACTCCACCAACCACGGATTTAAGTCTAAATTTAAGTAATCACGAATCGACCGAGTTGCTACAACCTTGCTTGAATGTTTCATCGTTCTCATCTTCAATATCCTCACTCTCATTGAGCTTTATAAGCACCCAAAAAAAGAGACTGTGAGAGTACTACGAAAATGAAAATGAAATGAAAAAATTGAAGAACTAGCTATACACTCTTGGTAACAATTGAATAAATTAGAATAAATTAGACTCTAAAGAATTTCTTTGTCCAAAAATTAACACACTAAGGTCAGAAAGGCCATGGAAGTAACTAGTGAATATGAATCAAAAGTTGTCTGCGATGGACCTTGTCATGTCTGTAAACATTCCCGTGAGAAGGATGTGAAAACCCAAGCAGAAGATATTATCTATTACTGCCGAAATTGTCAGGAAAAGTACCTTTGTAACGACGTACTAGGTCGTGATAGGCTGAGCTCGGAATATTTATGCCCAAAATGTAATAGTAGTATGTCTGAAATTACTGTTGATCGTGCACATCAACTTGGGTTAGCTTTTGGGTTTCATTTCTCTCGTTTATCTCCAACTGTTCGACCTGTGGATCAAATTAGGAGGAGCTGGTTTTATTCTACACAGCGGGAAGTTATTTCAAAGGATTTCGTAAATGATTTAATCAGTTATGAACTATTGGATACTCCTCAAATACTTGATCTTCTCTTTCACTCCGATTTCCCTCCTAAAGCATCCGATTGGGTTCGAGATAAAAAAGCACTATTATGGGAAATCTTTTCCCAGAAACCCCAGATCATCAAATCAATTCATAACTCTCTTATCACACGATCAGAAAATCGGAAAGGAGATCTGATCATTCGAGCTTTGGTAAATTACCGAATGTTTGGATGTGTGTATTTAAGCGTCATTATTCCACCTCCAGTGGCTGGTACAGTGGATTTGATTGGTATTGATGAAAAAACTGGGGGATTAGTATGGATAATTGTCCAAGAAAATAGGATTGATGAACAACTTATTGGTACCATCCTCAATGAGGTTTTGAGTATTCCTCCACTTGAATTCTTAGGAGTAGAGAGAATTCTCGTGCTGACTCAAAAATGGATATGGATGGCAAGTCAAATCGCGCTCCGTCAAGGACGTGTTACTACTCGCTGGCATCAAATCCAGGTAGAAACATGGGAAGAAGACGCTTTAGGTGGCCATAAGAAGATTTGACAACAGACAGAATTCATTATTCATGGGAAACTATGTGTGGTAATTGTAGGTTTCCCCAATAATTGAAAACCTTTAAATTGTGAAGATCCAGAAATATTTTCAATTCAGAAGTAAAGTTAAAGTTAAAGCAAACTTTATTAGATAAATACTAACAACAATATTTACTGACGACGTATAGTCACCAACAATTGATATTCAAAAATGAGGTAATGTTATGAGCTTTCTAATGAAAATAGTGCTCGCAGGCGACGGCGCTGTGGGAAAAACAGCATTAAGAGAAAGATACCTGGGAAAGGGCTTCTCTAGTAACTACATGATGACCATAGGAGCTGATTTTGCTCTTAAAGAGGCAAACATTAGAGAAAAATCAATTAAATTCCAAATCTGGGACTTAGCAGGCCAACCCCGTTTTGGGACTGTACGAAGTGTCTACTATTACGGCTGTTTAGGTGCATTGCTTGTTTTTGACGTAACACGACCAGACACGTTTACAAATCTTGAGTCATGGATTGATGAAATCTACAAACACAATGGTAAGGGTGAGATCCCAATTGTTTTACTTGGCAATAAGGTCGACCTTCGTGAATCTTTTCCCAATCATGTAACCGATGCACAAGCGGAGGAATTTGCGGCAAAAGTCTCTGAGAAGACCAAAGAAGCAGGCTTTTTAGTTAAATATATGCCTACTTCCGCAAAATCAGGCTTGAATGTTTCCGCAGCCTTTGATATGCTCGGAAATGTCTATCTGGATTATGTGGAATCTCAAACCCCCTAAAAATTCTCTTTTTTCCTTTATCACTCAATATTTTCCTTTTCTTAAGGATACTTACTCGAAAAACTTGTTAGATGAACCAATATCACTAATTTATCATTTGGAGGATCAAAGCTAATTGGATTAGTGAAAAACTTCCAGAGAAAACCTTATGTATCCGCTTTCCCAAATCATCGATAATGCATGATTCTTTCTATCCTCCTAAACTGTTATTCATAGTATTCGTATTATTTATGAGTATATTTACTTTAAAACAATCCAGCTTAGCAATCGTAATAACAGATTCGATTATCACCCCTAATGACGATTTTTTCAAAGTTTCCATTGAAAGACAACCTTTTGAAATTGATCCAGATATCTATCGCTTGAAAGTATTCGGAGATGTCTTAAATCCTCTCAATCTCTCATTAGCTGAGATTAAGAGTTTTCCAGTCACTTCTCAAATTGTTCGTCTTTCTTGTATCAATTTTAAATTTGGTTACTTTGGATTGACTGGGGTAGCCAACTGGACGGGAGTGAAGTTATCTGAAATATTGAACTTAGCTCAAATCAACCTAAATTTAGCCTATGATATCGTTTTTCGCACTCCTGATACTTCTAAGGATGGATATTCAACTAGCCTTCAGGTGGAAGAAGCATTTTGGGATGACGTCATTCTGGCTTATGAAATGAACGAAGTCACTTTACCTGCTGATCATGGATTTCCCTTGCGTTTGGTATGTCCTCGATTTTATGGGTATAAATGGATTAAATGGATTGACTCTATCAATGTCACCAGACACGATTACTTGGGATTTTGGGAAAAATGGGGGTACAATGATTCTCCTTATGTAGATCCCTCTCCCCGGATATATTATACTAACCTTACTCCTAGTAGTTCTCTTTCTTCTGCTCCTCCAGTAAACTGGTTGGATCTTGGCATAATCTCCGCTGTGATAACTTTAGGGGTACTAAGTTTAATTATTCTATGGAAACGTATACAGAAAATAATAAAATAGTTATATCTTGGAAATGACCGTTTAGCTTCGTTCCAAGCATCATTTGTGGTATTTCTGCTAATTTTTTGAAGAACGGATCAACTAGAGAAGAGATATAATCCATCTTCTGTACTATATGATGACCATCGGGGCCAAATATCTACTGAATCTAGAGTTTGATATCATCAATAGAATTAACTATTTTCACCCCTTCAATTTCCATAATTGTGGGGGTGCCCATGAGTAAGAGGATATACCTGGATTTGGCGTATTTCGCATAACCCCGTGTGATGAAAGAGATAGTATCTACTTCGGAGTCATCCATTGCGAACCAAATAGCAAGACGTTTTTTCTTGAACATACCACCTTTTTCGGCCATAATATCTACAGGAGTGGCTTCTGTCTCAATTACTCGAACATCTTCTTGAAATTTGTATCCTGCAGCTTTTAGTCGTGAATATAATTCCTTCTTTAATATGGATCCTTTGATATCCCCCGCTTTACGGAGGTATTTTTCTGCCTCAAATTGCTGTCCTAGACGATTGAAAGCTCCTGACATCTTTCTATAAACACGAAAGAGAGGATCAATTGCTGATTGCTCTGAAATGGATTCCAGGGTTTGTAGTTGGGTTAAAGCCATTAATAAATGACTTAATGCTTCCTGATCTTTTTGATCAATAATTTTAGCATCCCCTAGATTTTCTTGGATAGCAGCTTCGAGTACTAATTTTACATCCTGTTCTCCAGTTTCGTACTCGGGAGATTGAATAAAAGCCAAAGCGTTTGTAAGTAACTCTGTGGCTTCCTCTGCCTTTTTCTCAACAATTAAAGTCTTTGCTTCTTTTATGGCATGCGCGATATCCATTTTACAACCTCACAGAATTTAGAGAATTGACAATTCTCAGGGGTTATTGATTTTGGTCAATTTTACCAGATTTATATAGTCTTTTTGTGAATTCTCTAATACTATCATTCATGACCCAAACTGCATCAGATGAGGTAATTATTCTCGATGTGATACAATTTGAGAAATTAGAGTCAAGTATGATTCTACACTTTGTTTTGGTTTCAATGATACCATTAAGATTCTATCTGCGTCTAAAGCATATAGGAGAATAAGATTACTCTTTCCTGTTACGGCTACACTATGGCATTGTTTTCCTAGAATTTTTGTGGGAAGAGATAAAGCGGAAGAAACTGCGGCTAACTGAGCTGAATCCACATCTAAACTGGATAGAAGGTCAGAAAGAGGGATACCTGCAGATGAAAGTAACAAAATCGCACTCGCTTCAGGAATCGCTCTTTGTAGTTTTTCGATCAAACTATCTTCAATATCAAGCGTCTTAACAATAGCACCAATCTTCGCGACAGCTTCTCTTGAAAGAGAAATTAAATCGTCAATTGGAGGTCGTTTTTCAAATGAAGTTTTGGGAAGATTATAAGTAATAATAAGGACCGTATCACCTTCACGAGAGGCAAGAATTATGGAATCTTCCTGAAATACAACATACTCATAAACTTGGTCATTGAGAGTTTCTTGCATAAATCCATGAGATATAGCAAGAGCACTTGAGATGGCTGCAGGTATAATAAATAATTCTTCTCCTAACCCTTCTTTTCCTCGTTCTAATCCATAAATAGGGGACCCATCACTAGTGGCAATAAGAACCTGATTGATATTATGGTCCTCAAACAATTTATCAGCAATAGATTTAATTTCAGGAATATCTTTCATCCATAAAACCTCACAAAGCGAATGAAGAGAAAATTAGTTTGCTTGTCTAAGATTAACGAAATTTAAAAAGCTAACTTTTCACAGAAAAATAAACAAGGGGAGAATGGTCAAAATTCTTTATTTTCCTAAGCTAGAAGAGAAAATTAAGAATTCAAAAACTTTAGATATTAATGAAAAAGAAAAGAAGAAAAAAAACCTATTCTGTGTCACTTTGCGCTACTTGTGGTTCAGCTTCACCGTAAAGTGACTGAGAATAAGCTCCTTTCTGGTCAATGTTCAATGATTTATCCGTTTTCTCAACGGATTTGACTGCACTTGATTCCATTTCAAGCATAGCGCGTATAACATCCACATTTTCAGGAATAGGAATGGACTCCATATGAACATCATAAATCAAGTATAGATTATTGCGTGAATCGGTACTCATTGTCTCTTGCCAAATGAAAACTTCAGGGCGATCATATCTGGGTCTTCCTAAATCACGGAAGTATTCTACGAGCTGAGCAGAGTCAAACAATCCTTGTTTTCCAGGTTCAATCAAAATTCGAGGTGCACGTTTGAATAATGCTACTACATCGTCTTTACTAGGATTACTCTCAAGAGTGACTCTGAGCATATGAACATGAGAAAGAGTCCAGGATCCTGCAATGGCTAACGAATGGACTTTATCTTTGAAATTTGGCATTACAGTCACTAAATCTGATCCATGATGTGAAACACCGAGGACAGGTGTAATTGCATTGATTGGGCCTCTGTTTGTACGAGCTGGATCACTGGCTCTTCGGGCTAGAGCTACGAATGCGTCAGAAACACCGTAAGCTTGTGCTAAAGTAGAAATGATCCTTGTGAGAGCCGTTGTGTTACATGAGACAACTCGAGTCTTATCAATCCCCAGATGTGAATAGTAATTTCCAAAGGTGCTAAAGCTTCGATTGGTTAATCCATGCTTTTCTCCTCCTTGTACGATGCATTTCACATTTTCGTCATCATATAGGGGGAAATTCTGTTGTGGAACACCAGAGGGAGTGCAATCGACCACTATATCACATTGTTTCACCATATCGTCTAGGTAACCAACCGTTTCATACCCAGCTTCGCGCATTTTCGGTTCGAAGTCTGGTACACTACAGTAAATGGGATATTTTCTTTCAACAGCAATTCGTAAACGAACATCAGAAATAATATCGGCAACTCCAACGAGCCTCATATCAGATTGAGTGGCTACTGCATCTGCCACTCGTTTGCCGATTACTCCATAACCAACAACACCAACATTTGCCTTTGTTTTTGCCATCTATAGTTCAACTCCAGATTTTTTAAGGGTTGAAAGAGCGTCCTTGCCTTTTTCGGTCAGGTAAAACATTCTAAGGACTGATTGTCCTGTAACCTCTATATTTGTCTGACCAAGGTAATCTAAAGTCTTTCTAACGACAGCCATGTCGTGATCAACATAATTAGTTGCTTCTAACCAGCCTAAGGACAGAAGAACTTTTTCTAAAGTTAACCCACTTTTTTCTTGAATTTTCTTATAGGGAACTCCTCGAATCCCTGCGGTTGATTGAAACCCACGAAAGAATTCTGCAGGATCGCCTAATGCTAAGATAACTTTTCTTTGATCTTGATTTAATTCGTTAATATCCATCATGTTCAAACACCTTAATTTATTATCAGAATGGGCTGAATAACGCGAATCAACCTTTGCTTAACATTATTTCGTATGTATTCCTGAAATGGGTGGTACTCCCTGTATTGAAGAATCCTAATACTCTAAAATTCTGCGAGATTTATGGTTAAACTAGGTAAACTTCTTTAAAATTGGTGAAGAAGAGATAAAGGTAAATATTTCACAAAATTAAAAAAAAGTACATATTAAAAAGAGAAATGGAAATAGAAAAGGGGTGTATAGATAATTTAAATTATCACCCCTATCTCTTATGTCTTCAGACCTTTAGATGTTAATGAAAATACACGAACTACCTTCTGTCCCGCAATTTCAACACTGGAGCTCCCCATATAATCAACAATTTGTCGTTGCACAGCGCAAGTGTGTTTAACAAGTTGTTTTGCTTCCAGCGCCCCGAGAGAGAGGAGAGTTTTTTCTACTGTTAAATCGGTTGCTTTCACAATTTCTTTGTAGGGAAGTCCTTTAAATCCATTGTCGGCATCGGAAATATAAGAGGATTTCTCTTTTAAAGAGCTTACTACTTTTAATTGATCTTCGTTAAGTGGTTCCATTTTTATCACTCAATTCCATGGCAGGTGAAGCATTATTGCCGATAGTAAACATTGGAACATAATCTCTTAAAAAGACCCCTATGACGGATACAGGTTACATCAGGTGAAAATTAATAAACATATCAGAGATGAATCCATCCGGAAAAACCACGGAATCCGTTTCTGACAAGTCAATTCTATGAAATATAAATTTTCATCTGCGATACGAGAGTTTCGGGGAGGTAACTAGAAATCTTTTGATTATCAGATATTTCTAATCCTCCTAGTTGTTGTACTGGGAGTAAATCAATAAACATATGGAAGTGATTATTGTCTGGATGGATGAGCTGACGTACAATCATATTTCTGTCTTTGACAAGCTTCAACTTTGTTCCACTATGTTCAATAAATTTCGTAAGCACTACATTACACTGAATAATAAGTGAAGCGAGAGAATTAAGTTCCTTTTCTGTGAGTTGCCAAAGAGCTGATACATGTCGACGGGGTATCAATCGAATATGAGCATCTTTTTCTGGGGCGTAAGCTAAACACGCCATCCAATCCTCATTTTTTACAAGCACTCTGTCCTTTATTAACAGTGAATTAGAGAAAAATGTGATATTTTCCTTAAGCCAATATTGACACTTTATACACTCTTTGTGACTCTGGGAGGCTTGGATATACGAGTTATATTTACTTCCTGATCCAGAACTGTTGATATATAATACTGACTGTCCATGGAGATGGGGAATACTTGCTCCAGCACGCGACCCGATGTTAAAAAAGGTATGAAGTGTGAGGTTTTTCCCTCGTTCGACGTTTGGGTGCTCTAGGCAAGATTTCATTGTCAAACAGTAATTTTTTAGGAAAATCTCCCATTCCTTGATTGGAATTTTATCAGGGTAGAGATAATGTTTTGTGAAAATATGGACTAATGAGAGGCCGAAAGGGTGCGGTTGAATACTTTCTTGATTTTCTTTTGATTCTATAACTCGGAAGATAGGAGGGTATAAATTGATAGTACTAAACACTTTAGTTGAGCGAAGATCATTATTAAGTGACTGTGTTGAGAATGGATCGTTTTCAATAACTAAATCTTTAGTTATGACGATTGATGGGAGAGTACCCTCGATTATTTTACAAAATGTATCTTTTAATGAAGAATCGCTGTTTTTCATTGGCAGATTCTGAATGTGCTTGTAATCATCAGGTCTCTTTCTTCGAATAGTACTAAAAATTGTCTTTTGGCCAACAATTAAACCCGATTCATCAATATAGGTGGTAAATGGGTCAAACCTTTCAATTGGCAGTATATCCTTAATTTCGTATATCCCCCAGTCTCCATTTTGTGATCCTTCATTCTTTTTTGAAGAATCCTTTTTTTCGTCCAATATTATCGCTCCCATTAGATTCCAAATATAGAGTACTTTTGAAGTGCATAAACCATCAATATTACCCAAACACTGAATAAAACAACCGTGAGTTTTTGTATTAGTGGGCCGAGGACACCAAAGGCTAACAGATAACCAAGAATGACGACCGAAATGGAGCAAATATACCCAAGATAGGAGACATTCTTATTCCAAGCCTCTAATTCAGCATTAGCGATTGAGGATATCCAGGTAGTAGTAATTGCCATCAAGATAAACAAGGTTATAGCAATAGCATCATGAATATCGGATGTAGCACCTTGACTGGGAAAAATGACCACTCCTATGATACAGAGAATCATGATATTGTACAGAATGTAGTTTATCAACATATCCTGTTTATGTTCTTTAAATAGAATTAAGGCTCCCCTTTTTACCTTTGATAAAATGTATGTAAGGGTACTAGCTTCAATTAGAAGAGCAAGTGAGAAGAAGAACGAAGAAGGCCAAATGTTGCCTAATTTTGATATGGTAAGCTCGAGTTGATTATAGTTTGGATATAAAGCCATGGCAATAATTAAGAGTATTGCAGTTGAACCAAGGCCTGTTATCACGATTTTCAAGGTGTTAGATACCTTTATACTTCTTAACATCTAATTATCTCCTTAGGGATTGCAGTTAAACATATGATTCTCTTATAGGGTAGCAAGTCATTATCGTGTTTAGAATGGTATCGAGGAAACATCTTTTATGTGAATAGTTTGCCCTGAACTTAAATTATCTCTGTTTTTTCCACAAGTGAAAACTTGAGATGAGCTATAAATTCGACAATAATCAAAATAGATGAACAAAGAATAACAATAAATATAATGGTGATCTTGTGAGGATGAGAGGTTATTAGCGTTAATTTCGGATTATTTCATGCAGAACCAAGTTGATCGACATCCTCAGATTGAGAGTTGATTCTATGGAGCTAAATAGAAATATGAGCAGGGGAAAATTACTTTCACGGTCCAGAAAGTTTATCTTTTCTACAGCAATTGAAGATAGTGCCTCTAAATTATCTCGGATCAACTTTATCTATGGGTTAGCAAAGATGCACTTAGTACAATCGAAGCTCGGTATGGATCCTACCGCAACATTTATTGCCGCCCCTGATTGTACCATTACTCGTAATATTCGACGATGGAGAAATGGAATCGGGTATGGAGGGAAAATTACGTGGGGAGACGGAAATGAACCATTAGTATTTATTGACACCATGCCAAATGCGTGTGGAATGCTAGTAGGGTCTTTAAATGAGATACCTGACCCAATAGAACTAATTCAGAAAGTTCATGAACTGAATGATAGTTCTGGGGACATTGAAATTGATGGAATCCCAATTCATTGGAATTTTGGAAGTGGAAATCACTTTATCAATGTATTTGAAGTCCTTCCTAATCCGGCGGTAGGTGAATCGACCGATTTACCTGAATACACTTTTATTACACACTCTTCCCCCTCGGAATTACGGACAGATGACAATCCGAAGCGAATGGGATTATATTACCACGAAAGCGAGGCATTGCAGTATTTTGCAGAAACTATGGAAACACCCTTTGGAGATATTCATTACCTAGTCGGGTCTAATGCTACACGTTATTATGATTTCTTTAAATGGGCTGATACGATTGGTGCTAAAAGACGAATTCTAGCAGCTGAAATGATTTTTGGGAAGGGATTTGATGTTATTTCAAACACCTGTCACCAAGGAATGATGAACTTAAACGAGGTTGTATTGGGGGCATATACTTTCAAAAATTCCTCTCAAAACCAGTTTTTTCCGATCACATTGAGGGCAGACTTACCTTGTTACCTCATGAAAGGAATTTCAAACTTTTCTGATGAAGCAGTAGAAACTTTGAATTTTAAAGAGCGAATGGAGAAGTTTGGTCTTGAAGAGCGAATTAAAAATGCAAATATTCTTCCTCATGGAGGGGGTTATGCTTTTCCTCATATCATTGCGATTCCTGAGATATTTGAAACGGTTGAAAAAAGGAGATATTTTTCAGTTGATCTTGGTACAGGTATTGGAACCTTGATGTTTGAATCCCCACGAGATCTTCAATTCACATACCGAGGCCGAAGTGTAGTGATTCATACGGTTGAGCTAGGTCTAGGAGAAATTGTCGCACGAATGGTTCCACGATTTGCACTTAAAATCTAAAAATCATTTAATGGATCGATTTTCACTCCGACTAAGCTGGAATTTTTAAATAGTTGTAGTCCTGTTATGTGTGAACCAGTAATTTCTGTGAATGTTCTTACGAAGATTTTCCCAAGGGTATTTCAATGAGTGCATCGAAAAACGGAAATAAAGCTCTATCCAAGTTATCTATAAATGTGATATTCGAGATACTTGGAAAATCCTTCCGGTTTCGTTTTTTCATGTTTATATTTTTGATATACCTAGCGGGAGCAACCTTAAACATCACCAATACTAATCCTGGTTCTCGTTTCATGCTAACAAAAGAAATAGCGCAGAATGGGGATTTTGCAATCAGGGAGGAAGTACGAGAATATTATAGCTACTTGGATTTCTCAGTTATAAACCAGATTACTAATCCAGGATTTGAGGAAGGAGATTCTGACAATCAATCAATTGCATGGTTGACTAATGGATTACATTCTAATAGGACCAGCACATTATTTCATTCAGGAAATTATTCTTTTCAGCTCCAATCCCAAACATGGGTAGGACAAGAATTTACTTCAATAGATGTTAATAAAATCTATGAGAATTATACCCTAACATTTTATGCTAGTCGTGATGAAGGAGAAAGCACATATCTTAGATTTACATTTCACTTCACAGATTCTAGCAACTCCACATATTGGATTAGAGTCAATTCTCTCTTCTTCCGAAAATACTCATTACAATTCAGCGAAAATGATCAGAATAGGAGTATAAGCTCGTTTCAAATAGAGAATATGAATTCAAGTACGGTTTTTCTTGATGATTTCGAAATCTACTATAGTTATTCTGATAAACCTCCAGGCGTTTCTTTACTTGCTGTTCCAATATATTGGGCTGGAGAAGTTATATATACCCAATTGATGGGAAGAAATGAATTAGATTGGCGAGGAATGGATGATTTCATCAAGTTTGTAACCATGATCTGTGTCCTTATTTTCGGTGCCTTTACTGTGTTAAAGATGTATGATTTCCTACGACTTGAAGGAATTAATCACACAAATTCACACCGAGTTGCTCTCTTATATGGTTTAGGAAGTTTATACTACGTCTATGTCGGAACTTTTTTCTCCCATTCGATTACAGCAGGATTAATCTTACTCGTATTATATCAAGGATCGATTTTTAGAAAAACTGGATCATACACCTCACTGTTATGGTCAAGTATTCTTGCTGGATACATGGTTGTATGTGACTACATTTTTTTGTTTTTTCTGCCATTCTTCTACCTGTATCTCTTCATTCCCATTTTATGGAAACCGAATGTGATTAGAAAGACATGGCGAGAATACCTCAAGTACTATCTTGTCACAAATACGATTTTTCTTATTCCAATGGTGATTTGTGGACTTTTAGTCACCTATTATAATTATCTAAGTTTTGGAGGTCCCTTTACTACTCCTTATAGCTTCGCACGGTTTTTCAAGGATGTGCAACACTTTGCTGCTCCGATGATGGATGGTTTGGAAATCCTTCTCACCTCTTCGCATCATGGTTTGTTCACATTCATGCCAATTATATTGATCTCAATATTGGGCATTATTCCAATGTATCGGAAATCTCCAGCATTAGCAGTAATGTGTATTACTGCCCCTCTTATGCTTATTTCTCTTTATAGTAAATACTATTTACCTACAGGTGGTTTAGCCTACGGACCGAGGCAATTAGTACCGATCGTCCCATTTATAATACTTCCTCTAGCATTTCTTCTGAATCAGCAGATTCCAAGAAATCCATTTTCCTCAATTCACAGTCTAGTAGAGTTTATCATTCAATATTTTCTCAAAATAAGTGCGGGTATCTTAGGGATACTTACATTTCTTATTAATTTTGCTGGAGGTTGGGTTGGAGTTTATCCTTTAGGGGGACAAAGTATGGCTAATCCGATTTGGGGATCAATAGAACAGGAAGGTCACCTAGATGCAATGTTTAGCTGGATTAACTTAAACTTGGACTATAATGGGAAACTTACACTTGATCTTCTTCAAGGTCATTATATGGGAGAGATTCATATTGACTTAATTTTTGCTAGTTTCACTCTAAATATTCATTGGCCTGCTGCTTCGTCGTTAGCTCTTCATGAAATTAGTGCTTTTGCTGGAATACTATTTTTAATATTGCTTGTGAATCCTTATTTTCCCCTAACTAACTTAGGACCATTCTTACGAAAAAAACTAAATAATCTTCATTCGAAGGATAAAAATGATATATTTCTGAAAGCTATTGTGATTTTAGGATGCAGTATCTTATCATTATTCATAATATGGGCGGGTGTAGAGTTGATTTCAATACTAGGGTTTCCCTTTAATGATATAATAGTAAACCTCTGGAATGATCTTGTAGCGATAAAGAAGTCAATTGGAGATATACCAATAATAAGTTTTGTAAGCGAGGCTATTTTCCCAATAATCTTTGTTTTGCTTGATCTTCTCTTCTTTAGATCCCCATACTTTACTGTACAACGGTGGTTATTCTCTAGCTTTCTATATCTAGTTTGTACAGCAATTTTAACATTCGCTGACGAAACAATGACTTTCTCAAATAATAAAGAGACAAATAATCAACGAAACCAGATATTTTTTTATGCTAATCAGCTACTAGGAGCACTATATTTTGGAGAAAGCATAATCACTATATATTTATTTAATTCCGGCTCTTCGCTTTATTCCGAGTACGTTATAATTATTTTAACAGTAATTTTGTTGGTGATTGCCAATTCTACCTTACTAGCACAAGTAACTGAACCAAAAGAAAACGAAGCTATGGATACTGAAAGAAAAATAAGCAAGTTTGATAGTGAGGAGCTTGGGACTACAGCAAATTTAATCGAAAGTTTATTTGCGCTTGGAATTACATGTGTCTCCTCAGTAATATTTGGAATAATAATTATTTCACAGGTCATAGAAAATAGAGTTCCTTTATCCGATTTAATTTTCATTCGACCCTTTAATGACCTTTTTTCTATCAGAAACTGGTTCTTTCAAGGAATAAATTCTGTTCCTATTTATCTTATCCTTGTGCTACTCATACAAATAATGATTTTCATTTTACTCCTAGTAGATTATCGATCTAAACGCAATCAATCCATTCCCAGTATACCTAAAGAAGTACGAGAGGAAAGAGAGATCTACTTTCGAGATCATCAATCAACTACTGGATTTCAGAGCGTTCTATTAATTGGTGGGTGGTGCGTAGTCTTTTTCTATCTCCTTATTACAGTCCTTTATTCTACTTTATCATCAGTACCTGATCCTTCGTCACTATTAACATATCCAGAAGAATTAGATTTATTTTTCTTTCTGTTAATTATCTTCATTATTACTTTAGTCTACACAGGTACACACAAAATAAGAAAAGAATTAATAGAAACTATTAAAAAGAATATAACTAGTATCTCTCAACAGGAGAAAAATCACGGTGGAAACTGAGTCAAAAGAAATTTTAGAGGTACCACCGCAAGAGGAAAATACTAGTACCCAATTAGCGGATCATATTCTAGCAATAGGAGTGATTTTTTGCATTTGGGGATGGATTTACTGGCCTTTTCTTAGGTCACTTCCTGCAGGTGTCGATTTTGGTGCCCATTTATTTCGTTTAGCTTATATCAGTGAAAATGGATTGAACTCTGAATGGAATGGGCTTTGGTATGCAGGTACAGCCTTTCTAGAAGTGTATCCACCGAATACTACTTTCTTTTTGTGGTTAATTGATATTTTCTTTTCAATAAACGAATCTTATGTCATATTTTTAGCGTTTACACATTTACTTATAGCAATTGGGGTATATTGGGTTGGAATAACGATTAATCGATCTGTTTATAGCTCTGTTTTAGCTTCATTGTTTATTATGACTTTACCCAGTTTAAATTCGAGTTTTATGTTTTATTCCAGAGCACCTACCCATATTGGAGTTGCATTATTCTTCTTTTGTCTTGCTCTCTATTATTCTGAAAAACGCTATTCAGCTGTTGCTTTAGCCTGTCTCCTAAGTTTAACTCATTTCATGATGTTTGGATTCTTCATCATTGTGATCATATGCTCTGAAATAGTTAAATTAGGAAGAAATCTTCAAGCAGTTGAGAGCGCTGTAAAAAGACGTGATTTTAAATTAATAAAACCGATTCTGAAGGAATCCGCTTTTAGAATGCTTATCTGGGGAATTCCGTTTATTTGGGTTATAACTCTGATGGCTACCTTTTTTTCAGAGCCAATAGGGCTAATCATGGTCAGCCGAACTAGTTTTAGTCAGTTTACAGATGGCCCTGATGTCATTTATCATATATTACGAGTTCTAAGAAGTTTCATAGATCACTATATTACTCGAGACGTCTTTTTGCTTATGTTACTATTTGGATTTTCGATTGTTATTAAACAATTTAATCACAAAGAATTAGGGATGATTTTAGCAGGAGTATTGATTACTATAACAGGATTCCTATTATTTTATCAAGAATCGAATGTTGAATTGCCACTATTTCTTAGGGGAATGGATGTTCTTAGGTTTGTGTTAACCTCCCAGATGCTCATACTACTCATTACGATTAGAGGGATAAATCAGAAACGAAGCCTTGTTGTTGTAATTCTCATATTACTTCTTCCCATTGCAGAAGCCCAGAATGGGATTTCCAATTATGGATATCTACAATTCGATGATAATCATTGGAATACTCTAAATCCGCTTGTTGAAGACCTGAACGAACGAGAAGGTTTCTTTTATGTCTGTCCATACCACTATCAAGGGGATTTTATAGCATATCTTCCCGCATTAACTGGAAAACCCTATTTTGATGGGTGGAATCCTCCTGGATGTCGATTGAGCTGGTTTCAGGATACACCTCCAAATTCCACAAAGTATAGACCAAATGCAACCATCATTCAAGATGTAGCGAATGACCCTAACAAGTACGGAGTCAAATGGATGATCACTAACAAAGGACAAGGTGGTTTACCAGCTACTAATTGGAGGTTTGTTTCTAGGGAAACTAATCAGTCTAAATGGTTGTATGAGTCAAAAATACCCATTAGTCTGGTTGATGTCACACCTTTTGGGAATGGAACTCTTACTTATTCTTCAGCAAATAAACTTCGTATCGAAATTGAAAGTAATGTGACTATTGTAAACGTGTTAATTAAGGTAGCACATCATCCTGGCTGGAAAATTCAAGATAATCCCAGCCTATTACTCACCAGAGAGACTGAAGTTGGATTCATGAGCATTGAAAATGTTTCAAATTCAAATCTAGTTTTGGTTTTCAAAAGTAATCAAGTAGATATCTTATTTGCGAGTTTCATTGTAAACCTGTTAGTTATTATAGTTTTAATTCCGTTGGAATATGGTATGTGGGAAAGAATGAAGAAATTTTACACCCAATATCAAACTAAAACCAAAAAGTGATACTTTTTATTAAAAATTCCCTCAAGGAACTTTTTTTCTCCATCTAAGAGACACGATCAAATAAGCCATACACTACCGTGAATAAATTCCCAGAGGCCAATAAAAGCATACGTTAGAAAGACAATATAAACGATGAAAAACAATCTAAGCGTTTTAATTTCTTCTGCAAGAACCAAAAATCCATGAAAGATAGTACCTGCATAACGAGGGGCTCCCCAAGAGTGGACACCTGAATAACCCGTATAAAAAAGCGCCTGACCAAGAATGAGAATGGAAAAACTCGTACGCCTCTTTATCGTAATAAAGCCGAGTCCTAAAAAGAAGAAAATATAGACATATTTCTCAAATGTCCAGCGTACATTTTGACCCGCAAGTAATTCAAAAAATCCAGTGAATGGAAAAATAAACTTAGCTCCCCAGTAAGTTTCCGTTACCTTAGCCAAAGGCATAGGGGCCGTATGATTCACATACAGTATCCAAGTAAGGGGAAGAAGTCCAAAAATGAGAATCCACCCCAAACCCACATCAAAGAAATCGATAGAACTCTTGAGTTCTTGCATCTTTGTTTGAAATGATGGGTAGCGTGTTTTTATTTCATTCATAGTCTTTTCAATGCCTGAGAAAGTATTCAGCCTTTGATAAAGACTGGAAACAGTATGGAAAATTACCAAAAGAGGGAATAAGGGAATAGCAACTAAGGAACCAACAGCTTCCTTCACACTTTTCTCTTTGATTTGTCTAGCAACATAAATTGGAATATAAAGGAAGAATATTAATGCCCCAGGGAATCTAGCGAGTGAAGCTAATCCAAGCGTAAGGCCAGAAAAAGCATATCGCTTTTTTTCAAAATAATACCAGGAAATAATGGCAAAAGTAATGAAAATTGGTTCAGCATAGGCAATTGAAGAAAACATAAAGACAGTTGGAAAAAAAGCGAAGAGTAATGAGGCACAGGCAGATTTAAAGTCATCAAAGTAAAGACGGGCAAGGAAAAAGAATGCAGCGACCGAAATCACCGAGAAGAGATTTGCTATGATTACTCCAGCAAGAGTAACTGGAATATCAATTCCTACAAGAGAACCAAGATCCATGAAAAGACGAGTAAAGAATGGATAGAGGGGGGCAAAATTCCATACACGAGCATCAGTGGGTCTAATAGGATCAAAATATCGACCACTTTGAGCTATAACTAAATAAAAATATGTATCCCAATGTGTACCTAGTAAATCAACTAGAGTATCACCAGTAAACATCG
>JAEOTM010000078.1 GCA_016839815.1 Candidatus Hodarchaeota archaeon | reverse complement strand
GGAATTGCGTATGCTATTCTAAATAAGCCTGATCCTCTTACGGCAGCCATGAGTGTGGTTAGAGGGTATAATTCAATTTTTCCTCTAAAGGAGGAAGAACTTCAGGTATTGTATATTCTTGTATGTGCACGATTGGCATTAAGTGTGTGTATTTCTGCGTATCAGCAGTCTCTTGAACCAGAAAACAAATATCTTCGAATTTCAGAAGCATCAGCCTGGAATACATTAAAAATTCTACAGCACACCCATCCTGAATTCGCTCACTGTGCATTTCGTCAGACCTGTGGTTTAGCACCAGATAAAAACGGACAAAAGGTTTCACATTGGTTACAAACTACTTCAGAGCAAATATATCCTATTTTAAACCAGAGTTTTGAAAAAATCCCGTATATATTCCTTGATTTAAGTGTCGATTCAACCGACTATTCAACCTTAAACAACTTTCTCGATAATAAATCTCTTGAGAAACTGATATTTGAGAAAATGAAGCAGGCAGAAGTTAAAGTGGCCATTGGAAAATATAATGAAGCAAGATTTCAGTATCTAAGAAGGGAGTTTGAAGTTGAGAGTAATGAGAGAGTGAAGAACCGAACAATTCATCTTGGACTAGACATCTTTACTTATAGTCAAACACCTATCTATACACCTCTTTCAGGAAAAGTTTACTCGTTTGTTGATAATTCAACGTCTCTTGATTACGGACCCACAATAATCTTGGAACACTCAATCGAGGAAGAGAATATTAAGTTTTACACTCTTTACGGACATTTATCGCGAGAATCGCTTAAAGGTATGTATAAAGGCCGAGAAATGAAACCAGGGGAGCTTTTAGGGTATGTAGGAGAGTTTCAAGTGAACGGAAATTGGCCCCCTCATCTTCACTTTCAGCTAATTACGCATATGTTTAATTATTCAGATACATATCCAGGAGTAATTGATGAACAGCATAGAGAATTATGGTTAAATTTATGTCCGGATCCTAATTTAATAGTAAAAGTTCCTAAGACCTCATATCCTGAGGATACTTTAACTACTAAAGCTATTTTAAGTACTAGAGCAAAGAGCATTAGTAAGTCTTTGAGTATAGCCTATAGCTCTCCCCTCAAAATTGTCCGAGGGTATAAACAATATTTATATGACCATACAGGACAAAATTATCTTGATGCAGTAAATAATGTGCCTCATGTGGGACATTGCCATCCTATAGTTGTAAGAGCAATGCAGAAACAAGCAGCAGTACTCAATACTAATACCCGATATTTGCACGATAATCTAGTAAAATATGCAGAACGATTGTGTGCCACTTTACCTGAACCCTTAAGAGTGTGTTTTTTCGTTAACAGTGGTAGTGAAGCAAACGAACTTGCTTTAAGGTTAGCTCGAGCACATACAAACAGACACGATATTCTAATTATTGATAATGCATATCATGGGAATACAGGTGAGCTTATCAATATCAGTCCATACAAATTCGATGGCCCAGGAGGAAAAGGAGCTCCTCCATATGTGCATAAGGTTCCTATGCCCGATATTTATCGAGGAAGGTATAAAATTGATGATACGGTTGCGGGCAAAAGATATGCAGAGGATGTAAGGGAAATTCTCGATAAACTAGAGAAAGAGAAAAAATCTGTTGCTGCATTTATGTGTGAACCAGTACTTGGATGTGGAGGTCAGATTGTCCTCCCAGATGATTACTTAGCAAATGTTTTCACTTATGTACGAGAGAAGGGAGGAATCTGTATCGTGGATGAGGTTCAAGTCGGTTTTGGAAGAATCGGAACTCATTTCTGGGGATTTCAGAGTCAAAATGTAATTCCTGATATTGTCACCATGGGTAAACCTATAGGAAATGGCCACCCGCTTGCTGCAGTTGTCACTACACCTGAAATTGCTCAATCCTTCGATACTGGAATGGAATTCTTTAACACTTTTGGTGGTAATCCGGTCTCTTGTGCAGTTGGTATGGCTGTATTAGATGTTATGGAAAAAGAAGACCTTCAGAATAAAGCTTTAGATGTCGGTACATATCTGAAAAATGGTCTGATAGAGCTGATGAATAAATTTTCACTAATCGGGGATGTAAGAGGATTAGGATTGTTTCTAGGAATTGAACTCGTATTAGACCATGATACTCTTGAACCGGCTTCAGCTCAAGCAACCTATATTGTTGAACGAATGAAAGAGAAGGGAATTCTGGTTAGTATTGATGGTCCTTTGCATAATGTTATAAAAATTAAACCCCCTCTAGTATTTACCAAAGAAAATGCCAATCAATTTCTTCAAACATTAAGTTCGATTTTAGAGGAAGACATTCTTACGCACTGAACCACTCTTACGTCATATTCTAAGTGGATTCAGCTATCCTGTTCTCTTCTTTCTATAATACATTAAAGGGATCAAACCAAGTAGTATTAATGAAAAAACTGTAGTTTGCTCTGTTGTAGTTGTTGTTGAAGAAGTAGGGATTTCTGATATATATGCCTTCACACTCACCAAAACAGTATCAGAGACACTATTCCCTGATAAATCCTGAACCAGTAGATTAAATACATAATCTCCTATTTCTAAGCCATCTAACGAATAGCTTATTGGTGTTCCAGTAACCCATGATCCAGAATCGACTTCCACCCCATCTTGGGAAATTGTATACTGTCCTGGGTTGGCATCTGAGGCACTCCATGTAATAGAATATCCAAGAGTTCCCTCTATTATGACAATATCAGCTGCTGATGAAACTGTAGGGGGAGAAGTATCTGGGATCGGTTCTTCGATATTATACTCATACAATATTGAGCCATTGGGATGAATTACATCAACTTCGAAACCTTCTTGAGTGGCTTTCACAAGACATAATTCAAATTCGGAGAAACCATAGTCAGATTCTAAACCTAAGTGGGCAAATGGATCATACATAATCATATTTACACATCCCCCAGCGGTTACGGTGTTATGAATTCCATCTCTTACTGTGTGGTAGAAATAATGATCATGACCTACAAACACCTGATCTACACCTCCAGTGATCAAAATCTCCTGCAACAACTCTTCCATGACAAGATAATCGTCAAATTTTGTAGGATTTACACCAAAAATTGGTCTATGAAAAACTGCTATTACACGTTCAATAGTATTTTCTGAGAGATCCTGAATTAACCAAGCCTCCTGTTCATCCCATAAAGTAGCATTATTTGTTGCAAACTGAAAATTCGGAAATGGGCTAACCCGATACTCAGAATTGAAGAACACAAAATGAGTATCATTCTGAGGAGAATTGAAAGAAAAATAGATCTCATTTCCAGGATTCTCTACATTAGCTTTGAATGTGATCAGATCAAGATCAAAAATCCCAGATTCACTTTGATATTCATGATTCCCGACAGCATAATAAATTTGGACATCTTCAGCACCATCACCCATTAAAGGCCACCAAAAAGAATCCCACCAGTCTTGGTCACCCCCATTTTCCACAACATCACCTACATGGAGCATAAATGTTACATTATATTCTTCAACTAAATCATCAATAAGGGGTGCGAGAGCCTCTAATCCAGAATTGTCATCAATTCCTCCCTGTTTGTCTGACCTAGTATCACCAAATGCAATAAAGTAATATGGTTTGAAATCACTCGAATTCACTTGCTTATACTGTAATGACTGAGAATTTTCATCACCTCTTATTGAATGTGGTGTAAACAGCATTACTAAGCTCAGAATTAAGGAAATATTAATACAAGTCAAAATTAAGTTTCTTTGATTTTTTCCGATTTTATACCACTTTATCACTATAAACCACCATGGTTCTCTCCATTCTGTTAGAGTTTGGAAAACTCTAATTACGAATACAAATGCGTTTGCTATGCTTTGAAATATATAAACTTATGCAACTTTAGTCTCGCAATATGGACAAACCCTCCACTCTGGATGTAGAACGGCATTACACGTACTACATACTAAGGAAGGACGAGTAGGGGGTCGAGAACGAAGGAATATTGGTGGAAAGAGAAGAAAGAAAAACAAAAAAGGAAAATCAAAGAATAAAAATAGAATTAGACTAAAAATGCTGATCAAAAGTGTGATTACAAACAATAACGTTCTTTGATTTTGCATCTTTACCATCCGCAAATGTTATGTATATTACGAGTATACTACTTTTCTTCTCGGTTAATCCACATCTGAGCATGATCTTCAAGTGTATGTGAGGAATAAGTGAAGGTATCTTGGAGGATTTTATAGTCCTCTGCAACCTGTAATGCAATCTCTGATTCAAAACTATTCAGTAAGAGGATAAACGGAAGTAATTGAGCAATATAAGGCATAATAAGACTTAATCCTCCTGCAATTTTTGCAGCTACTCTCAATGGGAAGAGGGGAATTTTTGTAAATGATATATCCTTCCCGACCACGTCTGAAATTCGAGCAGCTGCTTCAGGGAATGAAGGTGCTGACGGTCCTGCTAATCGATATCGCTTTTGGGGTAAATTTGATCGTAAAATCGCTTGAGCAGCAATTTCACCAAGATCAATTGGAGAAATATTAGGTAGAGAAGATGGCCCTCCTCCTGGTACTCGCATCTTTCCTCCACGTATCATAGAAAAAAAGATTTCAATTGAGGGGGGTGCTCCCAGAATTGTATAATCGAATGAGGATTTCTCCAACGCTTCTTCAACCTCGTACTTGATTTTCCCAGTCTTCATTGGAACATCTGGGAGAGGTTTTTCATAAACTGATACATAGACTACTCGATTAATTTTTTGTTGAGATGCTTGGTGAAGTAGTTTTAGCACTGCATCTCGTTCTATCTTTCGTAATCTACGAATAGTCTTCCGATTGAATGCTGATATAGCAATGATTATACCTGTAACCTTGGATATACATTTCTCTAAGATTTGGCTATCTAAAACATTTCCTTCCATAATTTCTAAGGCCTGTTGGTCATTAAAAAATGATTGTGCCTTATTTTTGTTTCTTGAAAGGACTCGTACAGGAATATTCTTTTTTATTAACGCTTGAACAATATGACGGCCATAATGCCCTGTTCCGCCAATTACAAGGATACGAATATCGTCTTTTTCACTTACCATCAGAATCCCACCGTTAAATTTGTTCTAAAAGTCAGAAATCAACTTATTCATGGGTGGATAAATTTAACTGATCCAGAGAATTTGGAATTTTTGTTCTGTTAAATCATTATTCTACTGAATAGTGAGGAGAAGATGCTATTTGGACTTTAAGACTCTCTTTACAGTTGGCCATATATTGAATTTAATCGGTGTGCAAAAATATAGGTCGAGACCTGGATGAAAATCACAAAAACCTTTTTTATCAGTGATAAGGAGGAGTATATAAAGCCTAAGATAAGATTAAGCATAGGAAAAAATACGGCCCAAGAAACGATATTCAGGCTATAAGCTATACTATAATTGAAATAAAAAATAATTGTCAAGTCATTGATAGCACTGTCTACTACCACTTAATTCGTATAACAAATCATTATGAACTTAATTTTACTATTGCTGGAGAGAGACCTTTTTAATGCCTCCACAAACACGAAAAACAATTTTAAACAGAGTACGCAAATACCTACGACAAAACCCTAACGAATTAAAGGGAGTTCGTGGTTTTCACAAAAATCGACTAGAAGGACTAATTCAACGATTAAATGAATTTGCTTTAATTGAATCACTACCATGGAATGTTCCAGATAGAAAATTATTCAGAGAAATCGCCTTAGCTGCGGGAGTTCAGTTTGTCCGTCAGTATCCATTCTTATATCACACCCCTAATTCACTTCGAGCATGCTTTGGTATGCCAACACGCACTGATCGAAAAAAGGGGAGATACTCTTCAATATTTTACCGGAATGAAGCTGTAGAAAGACAATTACGTCCAAGAATTGAGGATCTTGAATCTATTCAAGAAAAAATTAATTTAAAGCCTAAATCTGAATATAAATCATTACTTCCCACTCTAAATAATTATATCGAGAGAGCAAAACGACGAAAATACGCTGAAGACCTTATAGAAGCGCCTGAAAGTGATCATTCTGAAGAAAGTATAAACGTTTTAAGATCCTTCCTGACAGAGTTAGGATTTGAAGATTTGAACGAAGCTTCAGATTTGGAAGAAGGGGAATTGGAGGATCTATATGGAGTCATCCTTGCCCCTGATCTTGTAGGGAAATGGAAGAATCAAGAATGGTGGGTTGAACTAAAGGAGTATCACTCACTGAAATTTAATTCCAAAGTTGTTTTTCAAGTTTTTCGCTACCTGTATCATACTCCTTATGTAATCCTAGCAAGTATTTCCCCATTAGCAGCTTTTACAGAATTAATTCAACAAGAATCTTGGTTATCTTCAGAACTTCACCAATGGGGAAAAGCAAAAGAAAATGAACTTAATGATCGTGTCAATCTATGGACTGGTATGCGAAAAACCTACCAAGAGTTTGGACGTACCTTAGACCTTACTCCACGCTTCGAAGCCCTCCTTTTAGCACTCACAAACGAAATTGTAACCCGTGAAATCGGTTTAGCGGGAACAGAGTTACGAGGAATTGAAAAATTTCTCGATATCGTCATGAAATTTGAGAAACCAATCACAATCATGGATTTTGATAACTTTCTTCAACAGAATATGGAAGATCTCCCAAAGCCTCTGTTATTATTAAAAATGGATTTTTCTGATAATTCTTAAGCTACTAAGAACTAACCTGATAACACGAACAAGCGTGGACCCCCAAAAGCAGGTAAAAGGAACAAAATGCCAAATAGTATTATTACTACTCCAGTAATGATTTCTACTATTCTAAATCGTTCAGCTAACACACGGGCTGCTCGTATTCTTGCTTCAGCTGTAACAAAAACAAGAATCAAGTAGGGGATAAACAAACCAATCCCAAAAAGTGATAATCCAATCAATGTAAAAATTGGATTTGCGGTTGAAATTATTATCGTCAATAAGGCCAGAAAAACGGGAAACGCACATGGTAAGGCAATAAAAGAATACCCAAAACCAATAAGAAATAGATCTAATTGTTTATACTCTTCACGAGCCATCAGATTTGAAATCTGCATGGGGATAGGAATACGGGCAAAAGTTCTTTCTGATAAAGCTGGAAAAATGATGAAGATTCCCATTGCAATCAAGACTAATCCCAGTATGAATGTAAATTCCCCATAAAGCAAAAGAATTTCCGTTCCAATCCCGCTCCAAAGATACATTAGGATGAGTGCCACTGAAATAAATGTAATAAGTATTCCACTTACTAAAATACTTACCCAGCGTAAAGCAAGTTGGCGTGAAGGATGAGTTTCCTTTCCCTCTGAATCTATTATATCCTTACTCATGATACGAAATATGGTCATTGGCATAATAGGGAATAAACACGGAGATAAAGCTACATAGATTCCTGCTAGGAAAAATAAAGGCAAGCCAAGGGAATTATCAAGTTCTATACCGAAAATATACATGAAAGTCCCTTTGTATTTGGTGTTATTAATTTTCTTTAATCCAGTTACTCATAGTTTCTTCAGTCTGAATCCCCGAATCATGATGTTTTAAGATACCCTGACTATTGAAGAATGCCATAGTGGGAATTGATGTCACTTGGAAGAGTGAGGTACCTTTTTCTGTTACATCACGTCCGACTACCCAATCCATGCCATGTTGTGAGGAAAATAATTGTAAAACGGGGATAGTGTCATCAGATTCAATCGAAACTGACAGAATATGAACATTTGGATGTTTAGCCTGTAGTTTCTGCAACTCAGCAATTTGAGTTATACATGGTTGGCACCATGTGGCAAATAAATCCAAAATAATTGGTTGACCTGCATAGTCTGAAAGCATCAACCGTGTAGAATCCAAAAGTTGAATTTCAAAATCTAAATCATCGAGATCCGAGGTTTCCACAGTAGGGCCAAATGTGGAAGGATCTGCTCCAAAAGTAAGTAGCAACGTTGCTGCAATCCCAACTACCACAATAGCCATAATCAGGGTAGTAGGTTTGACTGCAGGTCCAGCAACACCATTTGTAGATGCAGCTACTTTACGTTTTGTCTGGATTGATTCCAAAGAATTTAGTACATCGTCGTACTTCTCAAGATTTGTAGAATTTTCGCTTCCTGCATCCTTTGGTGTAATCTTTATTGATCTTCTTGCCATAATTAACACTTATAGCTCTTTAAGAAGAATTTTTCTCCTTCATTTTAGATGATTTTGATACGAAAATCACCAATAGAGTTCCTTAGCAGAAGTGTATTTTTGTGTATAGTTCTCTACAACTTTTCCATCAGATAGTCGTACCACTCGGTCACCAAGGGGACAAATAGCTGGATTATGTGTCACAATTATTACGGTGCGATTCTGCGCTTTTCCAGTCATAGCCTCCATTATTTCAAGAACCTCGCGTCCAATCGCATAGTCCAGGTTTCCTGTCGGTTCATCTGCTAGTAATATTTCTGGTTCTTTAGCGAGAGCACGCGCAATTGAAACGCGTTGTTGCTCACCTCCACTAAGCTGCGCAGGGAAGTGATGCATCCGATCCTTTAATCCAACTTTTTCAAGATATTCCTGAGCTTTCTGTCGTATAATCTTGCTATTGAAAGACGGTTTCCCGTTCGATTGTTTAACACCAATAAGATCAATAGCATACTCAATATTCTCAAGCGCATTCAATCTAGAAATTAGATTGAAGAATTGAAAAACCACTCCAATCTTTTTCCTTCTATAAGTAGTTAACCATTTTGCAGAAAGAGTTGAAACAGGAATTTCATCAACCACAACGGTGCCTGAATTGGGGATATCTAATCCCCCAATCATATTCAGAAGAGTTGTTTTACCAGCACCTGATGGACCATAAAAAATGACTAATTCTCCTTTATCAATTTCTAAATCAACACCATTGAGTGCTAGAGTCTTTGTTTCCCCTAACGAATACACTTTCGATAAATTTGAAATCTCAATAAATGCCATGATTGTTCCTCCTACACTACACGCTCCTTTGTAGCTTCAGCAAGATTCAGATTCAAGGCTTTACGTAAAGGAAAGAATTGTGCAACTAGAACCCCAATGTAGGTCAAGACAAAACTGGTAATAATTGTATTATTACTAATGAAAAGCTTAATCCGGAAAAATTCCATGTCGAGTATAACTCTCATGAAGAACCATAACATAATCCACCCTAAAATTAATCCAAAAATAGTCCCAACGAGTGTAATAACGAAATTTTCCACTGTGATATTTCGTATTAACTTTCTATTATTAGTTCCGATTGTAAGCAAAGTAGCAATTTCTCGTTGTTGTTCCTGCAAACTAATATAGATAGTATTGTAAACAATGGCACAAGAGAGAATAACAGCAAAAATAGCAACGAAATATATAATATTATACAATAAATCCATTAACTCTAGTAATTCATTCTTCTGTTCAGCTTTTGTGGCAATATTTCGAATATTATAACTGTAATTTTCTTTAATTTGTTCTCGTATTAGCTCTAAACGCTCAGGAGTGGGATTCTCAACTTTTATTAGAATGGTATTTGCAGGTTCTCCAGGAAAATTACTTTCCTTGACTAAATTCTCCAAACCAACAAACGCATTTAATCCGTTAAATTCATCAATAATGCCAGAAATTTGGAACGAAACATTCACAAGTTCAAAATGAGCTCGTAATGGTGTAGTAGAAACCAATTTTGTCAGTTTTGGAAGTTCTAAAGATACTTCATCATTTAATCCGACGTTCAAGGCCTCTGCAACTGGAACAGAAATGATGATTCCATCTGGATCCCACCCTCCAGACTCAAAGTCGAAAGTATGGCCTAAATACCCATCTGAATCATTCATTCCAATTACACTGACTTGTTTACTCTCAGTTGATTCAGAAGAAGTAACACTCGCCCCAGATAATAGGTGATAAGTCACATCTGTGACACCTGCAATATTATGTTTAATCGCACGAGCAATCTGTGATGCATTTGTTGGTATTTCTGAAAAATCGACCCGAAGATCCCAATCTTCTGAAACCTCATAATAAAAAGTTAAGGATTCATCCATGGACTCTATCATACCAAAGGCCATGGAAATTAGAGAGACTGAAACAATAATAGCGAATACAGAGGAAAAAGTTCTTCGTTTGCTTCGGAAGAAATTGCGTAAGGGAAGTCTCAAACCTGTAACACGTGGGGTAATTCTAAGCTTATTCAGGACTCGTTCAATCAGGGGGACTTTTCCTGTTGTAATATGAAGTGAAGGATCAAAACGAAGACTCTCAGCTGGAAGAGGTTGAATAGATCCTCGAACTGGGAAGTACCCACCTACTAAACCGGTTAAAATTCCTATAATAACACCAGCAATAACTATGGGCCATTCTATAGTAACTTCAGGGTCGAATGGTATCGTAAGCATGTCAACATAAAGAGGACTGAAATAACTTAAGAACCACAGTCCTAGTAGCGTACCTATAATCGTTCCAACAATAGCAATGACCATAGAAATACCTAGATACTGCAGGATAATAGTTCTTCTATCATATCCAAGGGCTTGAGCAACACCAATATCTTTTCTTTCAGCGACAACCATTCTACTTAGTAATACATATAATCCTCCAATTGCCATACCTAAAATAATGATTGGAAGCACAATTCCA
Organism: Candidatus Hodarchaeota archaeon; assembly: GCA_016839815.1. Lineage (GTDB taxonomy): Archaea > Asgardarchaeota > Heimdallarchaeia > Hodarchaeales > Hodarchaeaceae > Hodarchaeum. Next base: position 11,927 of record JAEOTM010000078.1, on the reverse strand, counting down.
AACTCTCTAGCTTCCTCAATATCTAATCGTAACAACCAATAAGATGGTTGATTGTCAATATCTACTGGGGCACCCATTTTGAGATCGTGTGTGGCCTCAAGGAACTGTTTCAGCTCATCAGCAATTTTCTCACGACTGTTTTTGGATAGCCCATCCTCAAGTAAAACTGAAATCTCATTTACTTTTCCATAAACACCCAATATATTCTGTGCCGCTGTTAAAGGTAAAAATACCACTCCAAAACGGCGTGGACTGGGCATGATGTCTGCATATGAACCTTGATTGATTAAATATTCAGGAGAACCGATTACACCAACAATTTCAAATGGTATTTTGGAATCCCCAATCGCAATAAACTCTTTGGGATCTAATTTCCAGTATTCTGCGAGATGAGCTTCCACAAGGCATACATTTTGGTATTGACTTAAGGGAGAGAATGGCATTCCAGAGAGAATTCTATACCCATTCACGTCAGGCTGTTCACGATGATTACCCTGAGAATCGAGAGTATTCATAGCTACGATTTGGCCATTTTGTTGTTCACCACGTATCTCAAAGATTGTGTTATAAACAATTCTAAGTTCAAACGCTCTAACCCGCGTCTCCTGCTCTTGAAATTCTTTAAGAAAACTTGTTAAATTGTTATAATCAATCCATGCATCTTCTCCAGTTCCTCCAGGATTCGCAGTTTGTAGTGTAAAGGAAGCCATATTATGCTCATCAAACGCGGTATCGTACGTCCGTGTCATATGGACAAAAGCTGTTATCATCCCATTGAATGAGGTAATACCAATTGCGATAACCATTGCGATGGTTAATAAGCGAATTTTGTTTGCGTTAATTGCCCTATAAATGTTCTTAACTGTTTTTGCCATTCTTATTCACTTTTTACCATGATAATTGCTCTGCTGGGATCGGAATTTGCTCCTCTATCGAATCAACCTCACCAGAACGTAAACGGATAACTACATCCCCAATTTGTGCGATTTTTTGATTATGAGTAACTAGTACTGTCATTACATCAGATCGCTCCTTTACTATATTTTGGATAGCAGTTAACACCTGTTTTCCCTCTTTAACAGATAATTCTCCTGTCGGTTCATCACAAAGAAGTAACTCAGGATTTTTCGCCATAGCTCGAGCTGCTGCAACTCGTTGTTGTTCTCCACCAGATAATTGAGAAGGAAAATGGAAACGTTTTTCATAGAGTCCTACTTTGCGTAAATATTCTGTCGCACGATTTGTTACCTCTTTTCGAGATAATTTAGAGGCTAATTCTAGGGCATATTCAACGTTTTCGAGTGCATTAAATACAGGAAGCAGGTTAAAAAATTGAAAGATGAATCCACATTTTTGTCGTCGATATTTAGTTAACTGTTTCTTATTCAGCCGTGTAATTTCTAAATTACCAATTTTAATAATCCCATCACATTTATCAATTGCCCCAAGCACATTTAGAAGGGTTGTTTTACCCGATCCAGATGGCCCTAAGACTATAATTAGTTTTCCAGTCTCTAACGATAAATTAATATCCTTTAAGGCTTGGATATTGTGATCTCCCATCTTATACACACGACTGACGTTTTCAAGGGTAACCATCCCTTCAAGTGAAACTCGATTTTTCTGTTCCGCTATTTCCACTGTAGATTCATCTCTCGTTTACAGAACTTCTAGGGTTATACTAACCCTTTTACGGATGGATCAATTTCTTTAACGACTTTTGTACCTCCTTTAAGGAAGAAAAAGCGTTTAAAGTGAATAATAAACATCCTCTTGGTCGATTCATTCGAGTCGGTGACAACTCTAATACCAAGAATTAGTTTACCAGCAGATTGACCATTCGTCAAGCTAGATATTAAGATATGATATATCGGAAGGGCAATAATGAACCAGAGGACAACTAAAGACATTGCTTCTCCTTCTAAGTTAAATATTTTCGACCAAAAAATATCATATTCAAGTCTCCATCCAAAATCCATTAAAAATGCAAGAATGACTCCAATCACAATATCAACTAGTAATGCGATTAGGCGAAGTACAATTGTTGCATCTTCATATTCGATTCGTTTCATAGACATTTTTTTCACTTATTCTTTTGTTTTCTTTTACGATTATATACATAAACGATACTTATTGATAAAAGAACTAATATTACGTCAAATGAGGGTAATTGACCTCCCCCTACTACAACAGATTTTAGATGAGTACTCTTATCAGCATCAACAAGCGCAAAATACTGATGATAACCAATTGAAGTGGTTACCCATGCGTGAAGAACCTGATTATAGATTGTATCTGATTCAGACCATTTTAGGTTTTGATCATCCCAGACATTCCAATGGAAAACTGGAAAACTCTGATTCTCATCAAGTAAAGGTTCGGATAAGAGATATGTGAAAGTAACATAGACGATGTCTTCTGGAACCTCACACAGAAGATCGATTCCAAACTCCATCTGTGTTGTTAACGAAGGAGAACCAGGATTTGGGAGTAGCGAAATATTAAACGACTGTTCACTCGCTGAAACAATCACAAATGAGAACCATTGAGCCCCAGTATCATCAATGAAATCGTAAGAATGTGCTTGATTTGCATTAAGATGCCAATTCCAATTAAAAGCACTTGTATATATAGAAAATTTTAATGTGATGCTATATGTATTCCCCGCTTCATCTTCTAGAATAAGTTCTACTCCATAAGTTCCATTATCAAGATCATTGAAAATTAGCGAGGAATTTGTATTCTCTTCAACAATCGAAGAATCTACAAAAACTCCATTCAGGAAGTACGATGCGTTCACATTCTCTGTTGGAGAAAAAATCACCCAAAAATCCCCTTTTATTACTGAATTATTCTCAAAACTGTAGATAGTAATATCTGGTGGAGTATTATCAATGATAAACTTATAAATACTGGTTATCCATATATCAGTTACGTTACTCTTGATGTATATTCTCAGACTTCGCTCAGACTCCACCTCTGGTGAAGGAATGGATAAAACAGCATTTTCTCCACTCATTAGAAAACTTACATTGACAGGACCATAATCCCAGTTATAAGTAAAGGTTCCATTTCCTGATACTATTGAAAAATTCAGTTCTCTTGTGCCTTGAATTCTACTATTATTTTGAGGATCGTTCAGAATTATTCCAGGTAATGTGTTATCCGTAGTATACTCAAGTAAGAAGGAGATCGAATAACCAATATTATCTGTTACTATAACAGATAGGTTGTGCAAACCATCTAGTTCAGGTAAAAACGTTTGAAAATCAGTAGCACTCAAAGCGGTCACTGTACCTCCATCCCATGAATATTGAATCTGGAAAACTCCATAAGGAGAAGCCATTGATACTGAGACCACTGACCCAGACGCTAGTATTGAAGAATTAACAGGAGAGAAATTGTCTAAAACAGGACCATCGTATCCACCAGAGAGAACAGCTATCTCTGCTAACGTTAGGTTATACCAGATATCGCCAATAAACTCCAAATAAGTACACAAAGCAAATCCAGTATTTTTTTCATAAAACGCAAAATTTGGAAAACCTGGAAAATCAATGGTGATATTCCAAGCTTCAAAGGTTCCTACTCCAGTCATGGTGATGTTTTCTAACCCAACGATTGTGGCATCACGATATCCATACCCCTGGATGTATACTGAATAAATATAATCAATTGAAAAACCAGTAGGATCAATCCAAAAATCAAATGGTCCATCTGGAAGTTCATCCCAATTCCAATAATTTGATGTGGAATAACTGTGATTTACACTATCTCTTTGGATTAGTGAATCAAAAGGTGAAGTAATTGCACTTGTGTTTGCATAATACGAACGAGTAAACCAATGCGTATTATTCAGGGATAGCACCGATGTACTATACGTATTTACCTGTCCTTGACCCGAAATATACTGTGATACGGTTAAGTTTGTCTTTGGGAGGATAGTATCTTCGATGACCACACGTCCAGTCGTACTTTCCATCTTTGAATTTACATTCACTTCAGAGAAGACATTGGAAGATAATTCTGAAAGCTGGTTTTCATTTATCTGTAGTGGTACAAGTATTGAAAGACAAAGAAGAATTAAGAATAATTTATTCATAGTGATGATTGATGGAGTACGTCGGATCGTCATTTTAACACCAAAATACTGTCTGTACAGAAAGGAAGGATGAGAGTATCACATACAAATTTAATTAAAAATCCCTGTGCACACTGTATACTCAGCTATTTATCGTTCTTGGTAGGTAATCCTTATTGAAGACTTCAACAATTACAATTCGACTTCCATTGGAAGTACTCCATGAGATTGAGCGATTGTCCAAATTGACTAAATTACGGCCTTCGGTTCTCTGTTCCTATGTGCTTCAAGAAAAAATTCACGAATGGGTAAAAGAATATGGAAGAAAGATTACGGAGGAATTTGGTGAAGAAATATGACTGATATATTTGGTCTCATAAACCCCGTCTTAAGAATTTCCACTTTCATTTCCTTACTCATTTTTACAGGTATTTTCCTTGCGGGAGGAATTAAGTTTTTTAGAATTTGGATTAACCTTAGGGAGGAAGCATTATTTCATTTATCTATGCTCTGTTTCGGACTGATAGCTTATTTAATTTTTATTAGTTGGCTAGTACTTGTGTTAGAAGATAAACAAACAGTTGATTTCATGATAGAGCATTTTCTTGGACTTATATTTACCCCATTATACCTTGAAATTAGTCTGTATTATCTTACCACCTACATTAATCGCAGGAACTTGTGGGAGAAATATATCCCTTTTGTTTTTGGGATCATGGTTGGAATTTCTTTTCTTCTGGCAACTCTCCCTGCATCTGATCCACATTTCGGGATACTTGCCCTAATTGCCTATGGGGTACCCATTGTACTTGCAAGTATCCTTTTATTTCGAATCTGTTTACGTAGTTATACAGTATTAAATGAATCAGATCTGACAGATAAAGATAGAAGCTTTATTTTTGCCTTCACAATTTTAGCTATAGTGATGTTTTTTGGTTCCATATTTGATGCTTCATTCTTCATCTTATTAGTAATTACAGAAATTGACTTCTGGCCTCTACTCATCCCCATTTCTGGAACTTTAGGCCCCCCTATGGCAATTTTCGTTTTATTTTACATCAGGAGGATTTTTGTTATGATTGAGGATGCTGATATTTTATATGTAATGAATATTCTAAGTTAAAATCAGAATTCACTTCAAATCAGATCGACTTCTTAGATACCAATACATTTCAAGATGTAATTTATTCTGAGAGAGAAAAATTAACAATTTAAACTGAATTCTCTTTTAACTGGGAAAAAGTGAATTTTGAGTAGGAAAAAAAATGGTAGTCTCGAAAAAAACCGTATATGTTGGATTAAGTGCAGATTTTATCCATCCAGGTCACTTAAATATAATTAATAAGGCTCGTGAACTTGGAGATGTAATTATTGGCCTGATGACTGATGAGGCTATCGTGAAATATAAACGATTACCAATTCTGACATTTGAACAAAGAAAAGTTATTGCAGAAAATATTAAAGGTGTAAAGAAAGTCATAACCCAAAATGAGGTGGGATATCTTACCAATTTAAAGAAAATTTGCCCTGATTATGTAGTGCACGGGGATGATTGGAAAATGGGCCCACTGCAAGGAATAAGGCAAGAAGTAGTGGATTTTCTCGCAAGTTATGGGGGAGAGCTGATTGAACCTCCTTATACTCAAGGATTATCATCATCTTCTCTAAGATTGCGGATTCAGGAACTTGGAACCACCCCTGAAATGCGAATGCAACTTATGTGTCGACTTCTTGAAGTTAAACCTCTGATTCGGGTATTAGAAGCCCATAATGGACTAACAGGCCTTATCGTGGAAAATACCTCCGTCCCGAAAGGAAAACAGATAAGAGAATTTGATGCTACTTGGATAAGTAGTCTTACAGATTCTATAGCTAAAGGAAAACCTGATATTGGTTATGTAGATTTTACATCTCGGCTAACGACCATTAATGAGATATTAGATGTTACCACAAAGCCTGTGATTATCGATGGAGATTCTGGAGGTCATATTGAACATTTTATCTTTATGGTTAAGACTCTTGAACGATTAGGAGTCTCTGCAATAATCATAGAGGATAAAACTGGACTCAAAAAGAATTCCTTACTGGGAACTGAAGTTGTCCAAACCCAAGATACTATTGAGCACTTCTGTACGAAGATTTCTAAAGGCAAGAAAGCACAGGTAACACGTTTTTTCATGATCATTGCTCGGATTGAAAGTCTGATTTTGGAGGCGGGAATGGAAGATGCCATTACACGAGCCAAAGCCTATATTGAAGCGGGTTCTGACGCAATAATGATACATAGTAAGCAAAAAAGTCCGCAAGAAATATTGGAATTTTGTAACCTTTATTCAAAGTTTGAAACGAAGGTACCATTAGTCGTAGTACCCACAACGTATAATCAAATCACTGAAAAGGAATTATCCGACGCAGGAGTCAGGATCGTAATCTATGCCAACCATCTCTTACGTAGTAGTTATCCTTCAATGGTTAAAACGGCTAAATCAATTCTATCTAATGAACGATCCTATGAAACCAATGAGGATTGTATGCCAATTAGTGAAATATTGCATTTAATTCCTGGAGGAGATACTTGATGGACTGTGAGGATCTCTGGAATCTTTTCAAGGCAGAAGATCTTACATTTTTTACAGGTATTCCTGATTCCACATTCAAAGATTGGATGGTCTTTCTTGATCGCTCACCAGATTCTGAGCTATCGAACGTAATTGCTAGCAATGAGTGTGAAGCTATTGCAATAGCAACAGGATATCATCTAGCAACAACTAAGATCGGAGTTGTCTATATGCAGAATGCAGGGGAAGGAAAAACAGTGAATCCTCTAACATCTTTATGTGATCCTGAAGTCTATTCAATCCCAATGTTGTTGATGATTGGTTGGAGAGGCCAACCTGGAAAAAGTGATGAACCACAGCATAAGAAAATGGGAAAAATTACTCTTTCTTTACTAGAATTATTGGGAATACCATATGAAATACTCACGACAAGTATCAAGGATTCTAAGCATTTAATTGGCTCTTTAATTTTAAAAGCTACTAGACAACAGCGTCCAGTCGCATTAATTGTCCCTAGAGGGATAATTAACGATCCAAACTATCAACAAGTAATAGAACCTCAGTATACTATAAGGAGAGAAGATGCATTAAAAACAATTGTAGAGAATTTATCAAATTCAGAAGTTATTATTTCTACAACAGGAAAAACTTCACGGGAGCTATTTGAATATCGGGTTGCTCTTGGAGAAACCCCACATGATTTTTACACGGTGGGAGGGATGGGCTGTGCTTCAGCTATTGCTCTTGGTGCATCTATTCAAAAACCATCTAAACAATTTATAGTCCTGGATGGGGATGGATCTCTCCTAATGCAAATGGGTACACTAGCTACAATTGGATTTTACAAACCTAAAAATCTTATTCATGTTTTATTTGATAATGAAAGTCATGAGTCAACAGGGGGTCAGCCCACTGTATCTTCAAATGTCTCTTTTTCCCAAGTTGCTCAAGCGTGTGGATATGCGACAGTAAATGAAGTTTCTTCACAAGAGGAGATTAAAGATACATTAGAAAAGTTGTTAAAAGAAGATGGACCCCATTTCTTCTCCATAAAAGTTAATCAAGGATCAAGATCCGAATTAGGAAGGCCAACAACATCTCCAGTTCAGAATAAACGGGAATTTATGGATTACATTCGGTCGTAAATACTATGAAAGCAATCATCCTGAATTCAGGAATTGGAAATCGGATGGGTGAGTTTACTCTGCACTCCCCAAAATGCATGGTACCATTAACCAAGACTGAAACTATTTTGGATTTTCAAATCAAGCTCCTTCTTAAATACAATATTGATGAATTAATAGTTACAACGGGTCCTTTCCCAGATCAAATTAAAGAACACATTAAAAAACAGTATCCCGATCTAAAAGTGAATTTTTTCTATAATCCTCAATATTCAACCACTAATTATATTTATTCGATTTATTTAATTCCTAACCGAGAGATTGAAGGCAATCTCCTTCTTCTACATGGTGATTTAATTGTTGAAGAGAGTTTATTTAGTGAACTCCTTTCTTCGCAATTCGAAAATTGTGTTCTTTTAAATAAAGAACTACCTCAATCTGAAAAAGATTTCAAGGGCCGCGTTATTGATGACCGGATCACAGAAATTGGAGTAAATATCTTCGATTCAAATTGTTTTACTCTGATGCCCTTATATAAACTGTCAGAGAACTCCTTCCTGCAGTGGAAACACGAAATCAGAGCATTCATTGATGTAGGGATTACCTCAGTGTATGCGGAAGATGCCTTCAATAAAATTGCGAACGAATTACTTTTATTCCCATTTTATTATACCCAAGAGTTTTGTATGGAGATTGACACTCCTGAAGATCTAGAAGTCGCCCGAACTTGGATTTCCACGAGGAAATGATATGAAGCAGCAAGAAATTATGGGGTTTGAGACGCTTTCCCAGCTAGATCCGATTCTGAAATCATTTCATGCAAAAAATGTTTTTCTGGTTACAGGTAAACAATCCTTTCAGTCTTCAGGTGCAAAAGACTATATTTCCAAACTGAAGGATTCTTATTCGTTTATTCAATTTCAGGACTTTCAACAAAACCCCCAGCTTGAGGATGTCAATAACGGTATTGAATTATATCATCAACAATCAATTGATGTATCATTAGCAATCGGCGGAGGTAGTGTTATTGATATGGCAAAGTTAATTACTAGCTTAGCCCCTCAACCAGAATCCCCAGAGAAATACATACAAGAAAATTTATCTTTCCAGAAAAAACCTATTCCTCTAGTAGCTATACCTACTACAGCAGGTTCTGGAAGTGAAGCGACTCATTTTGCGGTTGTTTACATCGATAAAATAAAATATTCCCTAGCTGATAAGAACATACTTCCCTCGGTCTCAATTGTTGACCCCAACTTGACTCTGGGATTACCTCCATCGATTACCGCATCTTCTGGAATGGATGCATTATGTCAAGCCATTGAATCCTATTGGAGTATCCATTCAACTCCCGAGTCTAAAAAATATGCGTCTAAAGCTATCAAACTAGTGCTAGAGTATTTACAAACAACTTTTATTAGTCCTAAACCCGAGGGACGCTTTGGATTAGCCCAAGCAGCTCATCTTGCTGGAAAAGCTATTAATTTTACGAAAACAACAGCTGCTCATGCATTCTCTTATCCTTTTACTACTTATTTTGGAATCCCCCATGGCCATGCTGTAAGTCTCTCCATTGGTGAATTATTACTTTTTAATAGTAAAGTATCAGATGAAGATCTTAATGATCCAAGAGGGATTCAATACGTCCAAGATACTCTTAAAGCACTTTATGGCCTTCTTGGAGCCAAGAATGAAACATCAGCGAAGGATGTAATAACTGATTTAATGTCAAGCTTAAATCTAATGAGTTCTTTAGGTGATCTAAACATTGATTTAAACACCAATTGGGAACGTATTAATAAACATATAAACATAGATCGTCTCAAAAATAACCCACGAGCATTCACACAAACCTCTCTCCGTAAGTTTTTTGAACAGATTTCATAAAATCTAATATGTATTTTCTTTCACAAACGTTCCTGTTTCGTCTTCACTGCTATTTTTACTGATCGTCACTTTGTCCCATTCTTTCTATGATAGGAGGGTGTGATAAAAAGAAATATTTCTCCCACCACGGAGGATCGATATCTGCGAGATTTTGATCAGCCATCTTGATGAACAGACTTGTGGTAATGGAAGGGTCATTCATATAAGCCGATGCAAACGCATCTGCTGCCGCTTCTCGTTTACGAGAATAAGCAAGTGAAGGAACATTGAATAATATTGAATTAATTATGAAGAAGATGAATCCAAGTACAGGTAAAGTTCCAATAGATGAAATGTCTAGTGGATAGCCGAAGAGTTCGGCAATAGGTGAGAAAAGATTATGAGTCAGAAAAAATAATCCAATTGTGGTGAGAATACTAAGAAAAATTTGTCTCCATAAATCACGATGTTTGAAATGAGCGATTTCATGTAATAATACCCATTTGATTTCTTCTGGAGTATATCGTTCAAGCATTGTATCAGCAATCACTATTCTTCGTGTTGATCCAAATCCCATTAACCCCGCATTTCCAACAGTTGCTACTTCCCCTAGATGCCAGTTTAATACTTTAGTGGTTTTAACTTCCAGAGTTTCGACCATCTGAAGAACTTCGGTTGCTAACTCGGGGTGAGAATCATGTAATGCTGTGAATTTGTAAAATCTTGGGAGAATCAATATCGGTACAATACTCCCTAAGATCAAAGAAAACAATAATAGTGCCACAGTTCCTAGGATCCACCAAGAATCAGGAAATGCTCTTAAAATCCAATAAAAACCTTCAATGAGGATAAGTCCAAGTAGAATGCTGATAAAATCTCCCTTAATCTGACGTTTTATCCAACGTCTATTTGATAGTATTACGAGTCCATACTTGCGTGAATATTGTGAAAAAGTGTAATAAGCGATGGGAAGTTCCACAATGGTAATAACAAGGAAAGAAATCAGGAAGAAAAGTCCAACAATAACGAAAGGATTGTCTGAAACATGGAGACTAATAACTCGCTCTAGTTCAACCGTGATCTTGGAAATAAGAAGAATAAATGATACGAAAAGAGAAACTATCGTCATCTTAAAACCAAATCGTCTTGAAGCTCTTGTATAAGACAATGCTAATTCTCTCCGCTCTTTATCAAACTCACTCACTAGCTGAGGGGGGGTAGATTCGACTTCAGAATCCGATTCTTCGTTATTAGACTGAATATCCTCTTCTAACATACTGATACCATCAAAGATTCTGGTACTCATTATGTTGTTATTCTTTATGTGAAATTCAAGTCTTCACAAGTATTATTTATTATTCCATTTTATTTCCTCTTTCGTCGAAAGAGGAGAATCCCATGTCACTTCAACGCATTTTAGCTCGTGGACAGTCATTTGATGAGAAAGATTCATCACAAGATTACAAAAAAGAAGATATTACAGTTAGATTCTATCGAGCACTCGCTAGGCCTGTTGTATCTCGACTTGAACCCTATGCATTTATCACACCAAACCGATTAACGTGGTTTGGATTTGCATTTGTTATTCTTGGTGCAGGATTACTGATTGTGGCAGAAAATAATATAATTTTGCTCTTTCTAGTTGGATTTAGCTACTGGTTTGCAGCATATGTCGATTCATTAGATGGAATGCTGGCACGTTTACGGAATGCCTCCACTAAGAATGGAGAATGGTTAGATAGTGTTCTCGAAGAAGGAAAAGGGTATATCTTCTTCTTGGCACTTGGATTGCATATTCAAGCTTCTGCAGGCAGTATGCAATTTACTCTCACATTCGATTCTTGGGAATTTGGCCCACTAAATATTTGGTTTATGTTATTCCTAATGTATGGAGCTGAACGATGGGTGGCATTGATGGCTGTATGGGGAAACTATATTCTCGATGAACCCAGAGTAGTTTCTTTTGGAAATGTGTATATCTTCTGGATTATCCTTGTACTGTACCCGATTCTATTACCTATTCTAAATATTTTCAGTTGGACAATTGTTATTTATACACTCGGTGCTATTTTTGCAGCTACCTGGACTCTATATGAAAAAACCTTTCTTTATTCTCCTCAAAAACCCTCTGATGAGACCTAAACGTTAGTTAACAAAGTGTTGATCCCGTTGGGGGAGTAAAAACCAAGAAATGGGCATATGCTGGTAATTCCACCCTTTTAGAAAGATCAACGTTATGTTTTTCTAACTCAGCATAAAGATGTTTTAAACCACGATCATAGAGATGCTCAGGGATTC
>JAEOTM010000077.1 GCA_016839815.1 Candidatus Hodarchaeota archaeon | reverse complement strand
TTCTACTTTTGCTTGGTCCAAATCGTCTTCAGTATAGAGAGGAGTTCGATGTAAATTCGTTTTTTCAATAAGATCACGATCAACAATGCGAAGATATCCAACTCCCATTTCAGCTAAAAGCAGAGTGGAAAATGTTCCTAAACCCCCGACCCCCACCACTAAAATTCTTACTTGTTTTAATTTCTCTTGTCCCTTTTCACCAAAATTTGGAAGAACAATTTGTCGAGAAAAATATTGCTTCTCTTCTTCTGATAACATCGATTTTACACCCATCTTAATCTATTTTGAGTATTTGGAGGTTATTAGTTTAATTCCTATAGTGTCAATTTTTAGAAAATATTTCGGAGTTTAAAACCTCCTAGTCTTTGATTATTAATGACTAACATGTCATCACCCATTCATGCTCTAAAGAAAAAAATCACAAATGAAATCAGGCAAAGAAAAAATGAAAACGTTCAGTATTGGCAGAAATTCCTTGTTTCTCTTTATATTATTCGAAAAACTGATGGAATATGCTTATTTTCCCATCATTTCAACCTAGGATATATATCCAATATAGAAAACCAGCTTGTAGGAATGGGATTCATTGCGATATTAAATATGATGCAAGAAGTCGTTGATTCAAGTTCACAATTAAGAATGATAGATCTTGGACGAAAAAAAGTGTTTTTAGAAGAAAGGAACAATATTTTAAGTGTATTAATAACTACTAAGACCCTGGATATATTAAAGGAAAAATTAGCTGAATTTACATCATATTTTACTAAGATTTTTGAATTACAACAACAAATAAATGAAAAATCCTGCATGGTTAGTCCAGATGATTATGCTCTTACTGCAGAACTCGTGCCTTTAATATTTACCTCCCTACCAAGAAAACCTCTTGAACTTATTCCTCTAATTTTTAAAACTATACAAAAATCCCCTACGGTCTTCAATGAGGAGAAAAAGTCGTTAGATTGTGTTGAACCAATCCAATTTCTAAAATCTAACAATAAGTATAACTAAGAAAAAAAATCTAGTGTTTATCCCAGAACTTCTCAATATCCTTTATTATATCTCTGGAAATTAATTCCCGTGGAGAATGTTCATAGTAATAAGACGGAAAGTAATCTGCATATCCCGGAGAGGCAAACCGTTGGCCTATAAAGACTATTACCCCTTTATCTTCAACAGTTCTTATTAACCGACCAGCAGCTTGAAATGTACGAGTTAATCCTGGAAATTTATATGCATAGGCAAAACCATTGCTGTACCTTTCTTCATAATATTGACGAATCACTTCTCTTTCGAAAGTTAATGTAGGTAAGCTTGGGCTAACTACAAATACACCATTTAACATACCAGGAAAATCTAAACCCTCTGCAAAAATTCCAGCGGTTACAGCAATCGCCAGTACAAAAGATTCAGATTCTAACTGTTGAATAAATCTTTTTCTTTCCTCATCATGCATTGGACCTAGTTGTTTTATTATCGTCAGTTTACTTGGTGGTGATATCTGGAATAGTACATCTGAAGCAAATTTAAAAGATGGAAAGAATGCAAAATACTTACCTGGTTTCTTCTGGACTGCTTTGATGATTAATTGGGCTATTTCTTTATAATACTCATTACGATGTTTATATCGAGTATCAATTTCAGGTGAAACCAAGATTACCCGATTTTCACTAGGAAAAGGAGAGGGATATTGTTTATATACCGTTTTTTCTATAGGAAAACCTAGAAGATCTCTATAAAATGGAAACGGAGTAATGGTTGCCGATATAGCAATCGCTGATTTAAACTGATTGAGCCGACTGTTAAGAAATGGAGAAGCATCTTTACATAAAAGCTGTATTTCCCCCTCTTGGGAATTATATATAATCGAAAACTCTTCAGCTGTTTGAGCGAGTTTTGCAGTCTCAGTAAAATCACGTAAATGATAATAGAACCAAAGGACAGGATCTTCGGGCCAGTGAAGGTCGTGCTCAAACAAATAACGAAGATACTGAGGAATATGCTCTTCTAAGCGGAGAAGAATCGTTTCAAATGATCGAACATCTAGAGATTCTAAGAGATGCATAGAAGGAGCGATTCCGTAATTTGTCCGTAAAATTCGAAAAACTCTTTCTAATATCGGAGGGGTGAAATTAGGAGTAGGAATTCCACTGTATTTACGTTCTAGTAGTTTTAAATCTTTCTTGAATTGAAAAACATCTTGTTGGTTTAGAGTATGTGAGTAATAATCTAAACTCCGATTGACTAAATTATGTGCTTCATCGATAATTAAGTAATATTTCTGAGATTTTGGAATCTGGACACCAAAAAATCGTTGTAAGGTCACACGGGGGTGAAAAACGTAATTATAGTCACTAACAATAACATTTGAAGCCAAAGAAAGATCAAGAATAAGCTCGAAAGGACAAAACGCCCTAGAAGTTGATGCCAAGTCCTCAATTATTTCTGGTGTTATAATTCCACGCTTTTGAATAAGTACTTGGAGCTGGTCCTCAGGATATTTCTGAATGTAATTTTTTAGATAAGGACAGTATTCTTCATGACAGAAATAAATGGAATTGGTACACATTTTTTCTTTTGCCTTGAGAATTACAGCTAAAAAATCAACTCCTTGATCATGGAACAAACTGAGGGTTTCTTCGACGATACGGCGTTGTGTAGCTTTAGCTGTAAGAAAAAATAACGGACGGTTCTCCTGAATAGAACGTGAAAGAAGAGGGAATAACGATACGACTGTTTTACCCAAACCACTAGGAGCTTCAATAATCATGTTGATTTTATCGTCTAATATTTGGTTAATTGAGTTAACTATAGATTCTTGATAATCACGGTATGGAAAAGGAAAGTGGAGATTTTTAAGTGTTTGAATTTGCCTTTGATGTTGAGAGTAACGGACAGTTTCCTCTGTTATTAAAAAATCAATTTGTTTCTCAATAAATGCTTTCATATCAATATTAGGAACAGATAAATTATATTTGGAATCGTCAAAGCGGTTGTAAAGGATCAAAACAAGAGTTAATGGTAATTTAGGTGATTCTAATTGAGAATAAATCCATGCATAGCATTGAAGTTGTTTTGTAAAAGGATCCACAAACGGATTATGAGAAGAACCATCAAAATTCTTTACATAAATCGACTTTATCTCTTCAATTTGAATACTATCTGGTGTTTCTGCGAATAGATCAACTCGTCCTCGTAGCAAGACTGTCCATTCTTTGAATTTAAATTCATATTTTAAGAAATATTCAGTTCTGTAGCTCGGATCAATAGCTTGTTTTTCATCTTGAATGTGTTGATGAACTTCTCTCCCTTTCTCGGCATTTTTGAAATAAACATGAGACATACCAGACCTAGGGGCATTTAGAAAGGCAAGATCTCTAATACTGACAGATATCTCTTTTTTTTCAAAATCCACTCGAACAGTCAAGGTACATACTCTTAATTTGGCGTTAATTATTATATCCTTAGTATTAGGTGAAGAAGTATTTTTGGGAGATTCTTGAATACTGGTATAAGAGAGAAAATTTACTGGTAATTTAATACATAAGCAGGAACATGCAAGTATAATGATTATTAGTAAAGTCTTTTCTCCTTTTTCCCTCTCTATTCACCAACAATCTGTCCTTTCATGATTACATCAATTGGCGGAACTTCATTCCAGTGCCCTTTTTATAGAATCATTGAGTATAAATCCTCAAGTATACACCATCGTTAATGAAATCTTGATTCTTCTGCGAAGAATAAGTATTTTCTATTGATGACATGTGTGTATTCCTTATAAGGTGAAAAATTAATGAATAAAAGACTTTTTTGTGTAGGAGTCGTAACTATCGGTTTCCTTCTCCTTGGTAGTCTTTCTATTCCAGTTTCCGCTCAGGATGGCGGAGGCCCAGATATGGGTGACTTTGAAGGTTTAATAGACCTTTCCTCTGACATCTCTTTGACAAATAACTGGATAGTTGGACCAACCACAGGATCAGCAGCTGATCTCACAAATACGAACCTACGATACAATGTCACCAGTGCAAAGAGTCCACTTGATCAATTCTTCAATGCTGGATTTTTCTTTGGTGGTGATCCCAACTCAGGTCCTGTACCAGAATTTGCAATAGATGGTACATTTGAAGGATCAGAGCTTTTTGTGAAAATTGTTAACGATCAACGATCCATATATAACCCTGCAAGTCGATTATTAGACTGGCAAGCAGTACTAACCTTGGGTGAAGATATCACTGTATCTGTGAATTATCCCCCTGAATTGGCAGATCAAGGTGTCCCCGTTGATTTGTTACCAACAAGTGTTGTTCTTCCAGCGGGATCAGGAACTCCTCCGTTCCCAGTTGTTAGTTCTACAACAAACTTCACAGCCTTTGAAGATTTGTCAGAAATGGCCTCCTGGTATGGATATGATGGTTTACCATTTGTCTCACCAGCAATCTTCTTCGTAGAAAATGTTAATGATGCTTTCAGTTATTGGGATAGTGAAGTCGATCTAGATAAGCTATTTCCCTTTGATGATGATGGATCAGAAAATATTTCTGTGACAGCAACACCTAATTTAGCAGCTGACTTTGAGCTGACAATTCTAGTTGAATTCTTCAATGCCACAGCCGATCATGGTAATATTACCATTATGGGTGTCTGGAATTCAGTTTCTGGATTCTTGGAACACTTTAGTGTTCAAGCAATTGGAGATATGGATGATAGTGGTGTAATTGACGAATGGGAAGAATTTTTCTTTGTATTTGATCTACTAAGCAATACCAAACCGATCGTACCAATTAGTATTGGTGATTCAGGTGAATATGTAATTAATGTAGATTTGTCCTTAGATGATCTTGACTTAGTAAATGATACAGAAGAACAATTTGTAAATGATATGTTAACCGAAATTATTGCTGCAGTTGAAGAACTTAATGGTGAACAACTCTTAAACTATACGGTTGATGAGATGGACGGACTATATTACCACTTAGATGGTTATATGCTTGACTTCAATCGTTTCCTAGGTGATCGATTAGGATTCCTGTTTGGTGGTGAACCTGCAGGCTCCGGTGCACAAGAACCCTTACCTCCACTGAATGACTATTATCATCCGTTTGATGATGGTATGGATCAATGGGGTACTCATGACTTCGCAATCAATCTGTTTGATGCTCAAATGTATCAAAATACAACTAGTTTTCTCCGCAGATTTGATGGAAGCCACTGGGGTTATTGGGATGAATGGGGTAACTGGATTGAAGAATTTCATCCATTGCAAGCCGAAGACAATCAAACCTTGCGTATTAATGATTGGGTTCGTGGAATAATGAATGCTCAGGTCTTTGAGAAACAAGATTGGGAAATGAATTATGATCAATCTAAAACACTTGAGGAAAACCTTGCCACATCTTCAGCTGTTGAAGTGTATAATGGCCTTGTTGATTATGTCGAAGTCATCGAACAAGGCTGGGATTGGAATGAAACTAGCGGTATGTATGATATTCCCGTTAATTGGACCTATACTGATATCCTAATCAATGACAGTGTGGGTCAAAACTTCGTTCCTGGTGTTGACTACGTTGCATTTTTCGAAATTGAAGCTATGCCAGAAAGTGGATTTACCTCTTATCTCACCAAAAACAATTTCATGTTTATGTTTGGTGGAGATAATGGTGGCGATGAAATGAATGCTGGAATGGGTGCACAAGATCCAATACCTCCTGAAGAAGAACAAGGTTTCAGACTTCCAGTCGATCCTCAGATAATTATTCCCATGCCAGCCCGAACCCCTGATTGGAATCAAGTTGGTGGGGCAGTTATCCTAATGGAAGCGTATGTAGATCAACTTTCAGCAGTTATCACAGATCCAGATTTCCTTGCATTCCTCATGAATATGCCAATGGAAGATGAAGGTGATTCGTTAACAATTCATTCATTCAGCTTCGATCTAGACTGGATAAACAATGCTACGAATGTCGGTGCTTCTGTTTACTCTGAACTTGATATGACCCAAGTTGATAACGATACTGGAGATCTAGAAATCGTCACAACTGATGGATATGTCTACACAGAGGAACACTACTATTGGAATCCAAGTGGTTCATTTGAATGGATGAGTTCACACACTTCATACGCCCTAGAGGTAGCAATTTCTGACTATCCTTCAGATGACACAACCACTGATGACAGTGAACCTACCACAACCACTGAACCTACAGATGTTGAAATCAGTCCTGGTTTCGAGACAATTTTCGTTCTCGGAAGCTTAATGGCTTTACCTGTCTTCCTTCGGAAGAGAAGGTAAATCCCCTTCCCTCTTTTTTCTTTTTTTACATACGTTCCTAAATTCTTAATTTTTTTAGTTTTTACGATATAATATCAATGTTCATCATTATATTCTTCTAGCGTTGACTAATTATAGGAAGGAGGATACTATTCCAGATAACGCTGGAAGGACAAAGATGGCTGATTCACTATTCTCAAATCTCCAAAAGAAGGCAGTCCTATATAAAACAGAATTATTAATTATTTTATTTGCCGCTATCCCAACTAGCTTATTTATCATCATTGCATGGATAAAAGGAGACTTTCAAGTACTAGATCACAGTTATTGGATCGGAATAATCGCTTATAATCTTGTTCTAGTCTTTGGAATTTGGTTTGCCTATACTAAACGAGAAATGAAACTATCAGAGGGAATTCTTTATGTAGGAATTGTTATCACCCTCATTCTTTATACTGTATTCCGAGATATCATTTTTACAGGGGATATCACTCAAGGAGTGATAGCAGGAGCACGTCTGTTTTGGGAAGGAAAAAATCCCTATGTTGTCGCAGAGATTCCCCATGCACAGCCCTATCCTCTCCCTTTTCGATATGTGACTTATGCATATCTACCAGTGGACTTACTCTCGTATGCAATGCTTCTAGGAGGGTTGAATTTCTTGTCCAGTCTGATTCCTGTATCTGAAATACAACTACCTGGATTTAATGAGCTGGCCATACCATTACCTGGATTCAACGAGATGGGAATTCTCATTGCTAATCTCGCGTTAATGTGTGTATCAATTTACTTATTACGAGAAATTCTTGAAATTAAAGGTAAACAGGCAGCTGTACTTGGAACATTTTTATTTTTAATCCTCATTTGGAATAATGTCTGTTTAGCACAGACTTTTTTTATTGCTGGGTGGTATTTCCATAAACGAAAACAAACAAATCTGGTTATCTTTTTCTGGTCCCTAAGTATGCTTTCAAAATATTTTGCGGGGATATTCATTGTTGCTTATATAGTGGAATATCTTAGAAAGCAAGAATATATTGAAGTAGTCATTAAAAGTATGATAGCTGGTGTTTTAAGCATTCTAGTGAGTCTTCCATTTGGTATAATGGAGGTTTTAAATTCTACAGTCTTTTTTTATAACACAGAGGAACGGATTTTGGATGGTTCATTTGGTGGGTCAATATTCTCAGAGCTTATACTATTCCTTAAACTTCAAGACATTATTTGGTTATTCACGTTACTAGGATTTGGTGTAATCCTTGTCATCGCACTCTTTTTGAAAGATCTGTATCAACGACTTGTAATTTCTAGTTGTTTAGCACTCTTCGTCATTACTGGTATTTCAGCACAATTTCTTTCATTTATTATCTTAATTTTGATAATAGCTGGACAAATTCTCCTTTTTGAAGGACAAAAGGTATATAGATTGACTGAAAGTCCTAATCATATAGCCTCGTAAGAAAGTCCTTTATTTCTCGAAGAGATCTGACTGGAGTAATTGCATAAGTTCAAGGACAGGAAAGTCTGAAATCCCCACTTTTCCTATTCTCCCGCGTGATTTTCCCTTATTATGACGATTAATCACTTCTAGTTTAATTAGACCTATCTTATGAAGTTCCTGCATATAAACCCAGAATTGAGTTTGTTTTCGAGGGATAATATCTTTAGATTGACACAGAGCTTCATATTTTCGCTTAATATCCGCAGTTAATGTGTACATGGAATTAGTTTGACGGTTTAACACACTGGCAATCGAAAATAATACAATTTTCTGATGTAGGGGAAGGTCAGTAATCAAAGTTTGTTTAATGGGGAAACAACTTACTTGAGCTTTTCTCACGTGTTCAAACGTAAGTTCACTACAGTGTTCACCCTCAGCCACCTTCCCAGCTCTCCATAAAAGTTCAAGAGCATACCGTGCATCTCCAGAGGTATGTGCAATACTAGCAATTTCCTTAATTATTTCATTAGTATATGTACAATCTTTTAAACCTTGTTTTGCTCTTGAAAAAAGGATGTCAGAAAGCTGTGCAGTACTGTACGGATGAAAAATTATCATTCGTTTACTAAGAGACGAGTAGAGGGCAGAATCAAGGTAGGAATAGAGATAAGGACTTCGAGTAACGAGAATTAATGAAAGAGGTGAATTTGAATCGAGAGTATTTCCCTCGTTCATACGAATCAACCCATAGAGAATATCCTGGCCTTTCGCTGTAGGAATCAAATAATCAATTTCATCAAGACAAAGTAAAAGCTTTTGATTCCGTTCCTTCATAACCGAGCTAATATAAGTGAGAAGTTCAGCAGCACTGAATCCTCTTACAGGAAATGCGGGTACTAGCTGACGAAGTATAGTAGTAAAGAGAATATTCCAAGACCTTTGTCTCCGGCAATTGAGATGAAAAAAGAGAATTTGAGCAATATCTTCTCTTTGCCTTTGTCGACTATAAGCTTGAAGAGTACTTCCAAATTGTTTGACAATGGTAGTTTTTCCCAGTCCAACTGATCCTTGAATTACTGCATGAGTTCCCAAAGCGGGAGAGTTAGTATTGAGAATAGGTTTAAAGTACTGAGCGAGAGTTGCAAGCTCTTGCTCCCGATGTAAAAGACATTCGGGAATAAAAGATGGTTCAAAGACTTCCTCATTTTGAAAAATATGCGAAGGATGGTTTAACGATTCAAATAAGTCATAATTTGAGTTAGTCATTGAAGTCTGTTCCATATACTGAACGAGCAGATAATCAATTATTAAAATCGTATCTAAGGATACAGAAAAATTGGGACTTAATATACCTCCTAAGTGCTCTATCAAAGTGAGGTCTGCAATTCTCGGTTATAAATTCTACTATACTGCTTGAAATCATTTTTCAAGGGTTGAATGTGAATGTGATAAGCATTCAACCATAATTTCGATTTATTTCGACAGGAAAACATGAAAATGATTCATAAGGGAGATATAAAAAAGTTGATGATTTTGAATTTGAAATTATATAGAATTTTACTATCCTTCTGCTAGAAAAAGTTCTCACACAGAGGTAAACGAAAATGACCAACTCGATCTAGAGGACGGAGGATTAATGAGATTTGAGATGTTTGGTTATCTTAAATAATACTATTCTCACCCTATCCAGTTCATCAATTGATATAGTTACTTACCGTTTCGAGAATACAAAGATACTTAAGAGGCAAAAAGATATTTTCTCCTTAATTCTGTAAAGGAGATATTTTTTATGGCACAGGTTACAGAAAAAAAGAAAACAAAAGATAATAAGGAAAAAAAGTATCTAATCGTTCGATCTTATCCTGAAACACTATTTTTCTATCCATCAATGATTGTAGGAATAATTATTTTCATAATCCAAGCATTCTTCATGGACGCGGGCGATACTGCATTAATGAATCAGATGGGTACATTTTTCTTTGCAGTCTTTGCCTTTAACTTCCTGATTGTTGCTTTTGACTTTGGACTTGGAAAAACAGCTTTAATCGCAGCAGGTTTTATCATTTTGGTTCTTGTATTCGTTTTACTCCAGGAACAAGTTGGTGACCTACTGAAGCTTAGTCTCACAGCTCCAGACATTCATATGTCGACAGATTTCTATTTGTTTTTTGACATATTGATGATTGCACACTTCATATTGGTGTATCTCTACTCGAGAATCGATTACTGGTTAATCTCTCCAACAGAAATCTATCATCATCGTGGAATTCTTGGAGATGAACGACGATTTGGGAATGCTCAACATGCTCATATCGAGAAAACCACTCCAGACATTTTTGAGAAGATGCTTTTCTTAAGTGGTGATATCTTCATTAAACCAGAAACTGACCCGCATATCTACCGAATACCCAATGTTTTTCGTGTTAACAAAAAGGAAAAAGCTATTCGTGGAATCTTATCCTATGTCCCATCTGAACGTCTAGATGTTTAAAGGAGAAGTTCCATCCTTTTCCCCTCTTTTTTTATTTTGAATTTTTCTTTTTTATTACAGTTCCATCTGCAATAACCTGATCCGCATCAATAATAACATAGGGCTTGATAACGGAATTTGAACCAATAACCGAGTTCGGACCAATGATAGCTCCAAGTTTATGGTATTTTCTTCCCTTGATTTCTTGAGATGATTTTTGTTGTTCATCATCTCGTAAAACATTCATCGTAGTTACTCCAGATCCGATTAGTACATTCTCTCCAATAACACTATCACCGACAAACGATAAACGGCCAATTTTCACCTTCGGTTGGATCACGGAATTCTTCACTTCAACCGAATAACCAATCTTCGAATTCATACCGATGCATGCATAATTACGAATCAAACTGTTAGTACCAATATAGGCATTTTTTCCAATGAAACAAGGACCAACAATTTCTGCATTGTGATCAATCGTAACCCCCTCCTCTATAAGAACCAATCCAGAAATGTGAGCTGAGGGAGAAATTTTAGCGGATTTATGGATACGAGCATAATTTAAACCCTTGAAAATATCCTGATTCGCGGCTAATAAATCCCATCCATACCCTACATCAATCCATTCGTCCTGCCAGACAGAAGCACAGATACGTCGTTGTTCCTTCAACAGACGAGTAAGTGCTTTAGTAAGTTTTTCCTCTTCAGTCAGCATATCAAAAAATTCCCCCGGAAGGATGGAAGCTCCTGCGAAGATATAATTTGTGTCATTTTCCGCAGAAGAAGGATCGGGAGAGATTTTCTTAATGAACCCATGATCGTCGATATTTGCGATTCCAAATTCTTGGGATTTTCCAATAAGGGTTACTGAAATCGCCCCATCCGCAGCAGTATTGATATACGAGTTCAGGAGGTGATGATAAAACATTGAGGGGGCAATAATATCACCATAAGCTAAGAGGAAAGGTTTATCCTTACCAAAATGAGCCTGTGCAGACAGAATTGCACCTTCGATTCCTTTTCTATCTCCTTGATTTACAGTCTGAATATTAACTCCACGAGACCGATAAGTCTCAATAACTCCGTGTAATTTTTCCCCCTGATAGCCAGTGACAACGATAAACTCTTCTACTCCTGTTTCAATTAATCCATCTAAAACATACTCGATCACATATTTCCCATGGATCCGCAACATAGTTTTTGGACAATACCTGGATAATGGTAGCATTTCCTTTCCACTACCACCAGTGAGTACTAATGCTTTCATCATTTATTTTCACTAACCCATTACCGAATTGTAAACCAAATTAAAAATTATTCTCTACAACCTCAAATAACCCATAAATAAGTGACTATCCATCACAAGTAATCCCTATCATGAGATTTTGAAATGAGAACATCACAACCAAAATCGAATATACCCTTTTCCTGATGACTTGATATTGTTAGATTAAGGGAGTGCTAATTGATAATTAAGATTGTTCTTTTTAAACTCTTCGCCATCTTTCTCTTTGACTAAAATAATCAGATGTGGAAGCAATAAATGAGTGGCCATCCAAAACCAATCATGTTACACTGGGTAGATAAGCTAACAGAAGATTTAATTACTCATTGGCC
>JAEOTM010000076.1 GCA_016839815.1 Candidatus Hodarchaeota archaeon | reverse complement strand
TTTGAACATCATAGTTGGTTATTAGACTATAGAATTTCTCGTAATCAAATTGTTGAAGCACTGGTTCATGCTGAAGCTTGCCGGACTTATATGAATTTCATTTCTGTTGGGAGAGAAGCAATTGAGAACTTGATAGCGTTACAGGGGCTACTGTATCTATTGTTAGGGAAGTATGACCGTGCTTTAGAACTGTTTAAAGCCGTCCCAAAAATGGATCCAGAACTTTCATCCACTCAGATACTTGGATTGGCTGTTGCACTGATAGCTACTCAACAACAAAATGAAGCAGCTCTACTCATTAAAAGAAACTCAGACATGATTGAAGGCCTTATTGCCTCTATGCATGCCTATGCTAATGATCTTTATTCCCATGACCAACGAGAGTTAGCCATAGAAGTGTTGAAATTTCTTGTAAAGAATTTTAATAAATTAGATGAAGTAGATCGTTCAATTTATCGGTTATTTGTGTTAACAAGGTTACGTCAAGATTTAATTCAAGGTGAAGTGAAAATTCATAAAATCTTTAAAACTAAATTGATAAATAGGGGAGTAGACGACTCCAAGAAAGGAATACCAAAAAGTTTGATGAATAAGGTTCCTATTGTTCTATCAACTAGTGAAGATCCTAAAGAAATTGAACAATTTAAAGGATTTTATCATATTCTTGATTTAATTGAAGATCGTGAAAAAGATGAAATCCACACACTAGTTTGGAATGAAAACAATAATTCGACCTGGCAATTAATCTTTGATTCTGCGTACAAGCCTGCTTTGGAAGAAAGTGTAAAGATTAAAATTACAAGTGGAAGGATTACAAGAATACATAAATCTAAAAGAACTGATTCATATAGAGCTGCGCTGTTTTTCGAGTCTCCAACTATTCAACCAGAGCTTGTAAAGCCTTGGTAAAGATTTCCGTTTTATGTTACTAGGAACTCATTTCTCCAAAGGAAGGATAAGAATCGTTCAAACCATTGTAAAATCAACATTGTTCCAGATCTTGCGTAACTTATCAATTTGATCTGCAAGTGCACTAGTCTCAATAAATTTTGGTAGGTGCTGCTCGATTGGAGTTCTAAATTCTTCTTGATCCATGATTAAAAGAGTAATAAGCTTAGGGGAGACAACCTCGAAATATTTATTCCAAGTTGATAAATTTGGATGAATAATATGTGAAACTTCTTTTGGATTACGCTGGGGAATGACTGGATGCCAGCCATGGTCTTTCTCAATGATTCCTCTGAGGCAGATCTTCGCCATTGAGGCTGCAACAATAACTTCTTTTCCTTGATCACAAAACATTTTGGCTATTGTAACAGATCCAATTTTGTTTAGAATTTGTCCATTATCACGTATCATATCCGCACCAAAGACTGCAGCTTCCGCTCTTTGTGCAAATTCATGAATTGCTAAATCTATCCCAATGATTACATTTTTAAAACCAGCATTCGCGAGAGTATAAGCTGTTCGTTCTCCTTCTTTTAATGGTCGTGATTCTAAAATAAAGATATCTTTATCCGTATCTCCCTCACGTGCGAGTTGTAAAAGGGCTTTAATGACAGTTGAAGAATGGGAGAATGTCAATATTGAGGGAAATTGCCTTAAAACCTTAACAAGGGTTTTTTGTGTTTGTTTTTCACCTATTCTTAGTTGTTCTCTTCTTGTTGCAAAGATCATTTCAATTGCAGGTTTAGAATCTCCGTTTTCTAACCGATGAGAATCTAAAAGTTGTACAAGACGAACAAACACAGGGAGAAGAGCATTTTCTATTGTGGCCATGGGATGAGTATCAAGTAGCAGTTGAATTGCTGTTTTTAAGAATGATCTGGATAACGTTCTACTGGAAATTAAACACTCCTGTTTTAATGCAATTAAGCAGTTTTCTGCAATCTTCGCTGCTCCACTATGCGTATCATTATGAATAGTTTCCACATCTTTAAGAAAAGTTTTAGATAGCACTTTGATTCCAGCAGCTTGACACATTTAAATTTCGGAAGGATCCATATATTCCTAAATCCCATTTTTCGTTGATGACATTGGGGAAGATGAGGTTATTTTTAAAGAGGAGACCTCCCTAATCCAACTCTAATAGTAAATCAGTATTAGATAACCAAGATATAAATGTTCTAACTAACGAGATTCGTATCTTTTGTGGATTAAACGATAGTTTTTCGTAAATTGCCCAAGTTTATGAGCTTCTTCTGGGGTCAAATGGAATGAATTATAGTCTCCCTCTTTATTAGTTGCTTCGATGTATGCAAATGTTGCATTCTCCACAAGGAGTTCAGCATTCCTATGATACCCTGTATCTCCCGTATAAGCCAAACACTTCTCCTCTCTCTCGTAAATTGCATAACCCAACGAAGGAATGGTGGAAGATCCCCCAACTCCTATTATTGACCCTTGGTGTTGCATTTGAAAGCTCTCAAGGATCACATGGTCAGTAATGCTAACTTTATCTCCATCTGATAGTTTATATTCTTCTAATGAGTAAGAAAGTGGCGTTTTCTGACCAGAACGGAAAGTGGTAATTATGGATTGTACTTCATCAGAACTTGCTGGTGAGTATACACAGACAGGGTGTCTATGATTAAGCATTCGTAGAAAACCTAGAAATGAGTATAATCCACCACAATGGTCGTAATGGCTATGAGTGATTACTATGTGAATTGGTCTAGTAATTGGAAACTGGTTTATCTTTTCTACTATATCTCGTAAAAGTCCATCCCCAATATCAAGAAGTAACAAAAATTTGTCATCTGTGACAAGAATCTGCGTTGCTATTCCCGCAATCGAATATAGAACTTCATGTTCCATCTGGTTCGACCTTAATTGGGAAAAGAATTATCCTCTAGTAATTTCTCAATTAATTCGCATCTTAAAGCGATTTCTTTCTGAATATCTGTTTTTCCGCCAAATATATCCTCCATGTGTTGGATATTCAATATACTCATTAAAATCATAAGAGCTAAATGAAAATTAATTGGGATAAACGAATTAGAGTAATAATCTGTGAAACTAGATTGATTATGGGCTAGTATCTCCTTGTATCCAGCCAAGAATGACTTGATATTCATTGCTAACTTCGTTAATGATTTATCATTCCGATATAGATCTACAGCTTCTACAGCAAAAAAGTTACAAATGTCTTCCAACCGATCATGCTCTGAAGTAATGTCAAGAAATTCCGGATCTATTATATGGGTTTGGATCATAGGATTTCTTCCAACTCGGATATCGAAAATAAGGTTTCCAGGATGGAAATCACCAAAACTTGGGCAACCAGAATGTAGAGATGCTTGTTCTGACAAAGGAAGAACACGATTGAAACTTTCATGGATCTGTAACTTCTTTTCAGGAGGAATTGGTGATGAGTCAATGCTACGAGTCAAGAGGAGTTTGTATTTGTCAAACCAAACTCGATTTTTTTCCTTACCATGAAAAGCAGCTAATCCTCGACCCGCATAACGATATTTTTGGGGTTTAGGAATCTTAGATTCCCGAAAAACATCACCCTGAATTCCCTCCATAATAATGACACTACCTGAGAAGAAAATAACAGAAGCTGACGCTATTCCCATTTTTTCAAAGTTGTTTAATCGTTTTTCCAACATGTTAATACGTTTAACTACATCTAATGCTTGTTCTGACTTATCATAGATCTTCACAGCAATACTGGCTTCATCAGAACCGATATCAGAATCAAGGGTAACCTTAACAATATGTATGCCTGTTGATCCTAATTTCTTTTCTACGGTAATATTTTTTACATCTATATTATTTGGCGCTCTATTGTAAGTTTTTTCTAAATGAGAGACAAAATAATCCGAAAATCCCTCAATTATCCTCATCAGAACTACTTGGATACGATCTTGACTCATAAACAAACCACTTTACACTGACTTTTGCCATTTGACTAATAAGTTTAGTTGAAATATTAATCATGATTGTTGATTCTAGATCATTCTTTTTCCCTTCTATCTGTGTAAAAAACTACTCATATTCAGAATAGGTGCACATTAGATGCACTAATCCTGAATTACTCTTTTAGAAGAAGTAATTCAATATTAATTGACAGAAGATAACTTTGTGTACTAATCCTACTCTTCATAGCTCAATACCAGTTCAGAACAGTATTCAATCTCATGAAGGTGTCAGTTTCTAATTGATGAATCTTAATGCCCTTTCGGATCTCAATATGAAAATCGCTTGTTCCAACGCCTACCCATGGTCCAGAGTCCATGAACTTTAAAGAAATTTCATGTCTCTGTTCGAGTGTTTCCACACCTCTTATCACGTTATCTCCCTCAATAATTATATGTTGAAGTCCCTCTATTCCAGATGTTTCCAGAGAAATTCTAATTTTTAAAAAAGAAATATTCAAACGGTGTTGTGGATCATCGGGAGATATTGCTAATTTTTTGATTAACCTTGCTCGGATAGGTTTTGAGGAAAAATTCTCTGGGGTTGAGCTAAGATAAGGGAGTAGCTCTTCTTCTAATAATATGGGTGCTAAGGGCTTTTTTTCAAGGAGAATCTTGGAAATAGAAGGAAGATAAATAAAACGGAATGAATCCCGCAATGACCTAGTTCTTGATGAGAAATCAATAACTAAAAGAAGGGCATGTTCACAAAGATCAATTACTGAGAATTTTGCAGTTATTTTGCTTGCAGTATCTGCAAAATGTTTTTTTAGATCAATTTCTCCCGGTCTAAGACGAATTTTAGATAGTGACAAAGGATTTGATAGTTGATAGACATTCCACCAGACATTTGTAAGTGTAAGTGTTCCTGCAAGTTTCTGCAAAGAATTAATTCGATTTAAGCTAAGGGATTGGAGAATCGATTTAGTTTTTTCTATGTTTTCTTCAGACAGTAACCCATTTGGTTTGAGTGAAAGATGGGTGTTTTGCCACTTATTGATTAATTCTGTGAAGACATAAGTAGGAAATTGATCCAAGAAACTATTGTCAATATCCAAAGGAATCATCTTTTATTGATTATTTACCTAGTTCTCTTATGTGCGAACTTGATCAAAGAACGATTGAGCTAGCCGTTTGAAAGCTTCATCAACTTGGAGATTTTCTTTTGCAGAGGCTGAAATGTAACCTTGAGCACCAATTTTCTTTGCTAAGGCTTTCCCCTCATCATCCTCAACCATTCGGTAATCTTCTAGGTCAGTTTTATTACCAACCAATATTGTTTGAATTGCGGATCTTGTAGAATCAGGTTGACTGCAAAATTCCATGAGTTCTTTATGCCATGGATCAACAATATTTCTCAGTGTTTCAGCTCTTGTTACATCAAAGACAAACATAGCAAGATGAGCACCTTTAAAGAACATATGGCGTATAGCAGCAAACCGAGCTTGACCACCAATATCATTGATACTAAGAGTGACAGTACGACCGTCATCTAATTTAATTTGCTTTGAAGAAATATCTAAGCCAACTGTGAGTTGATAGGAATTTCTAAACTTGGCATGGACAAATTGGGAAATTAAAGAAGTTTTACCCACACCAGGGTCACCTAAAAGAACTAATTTCAGTACTAATTTCTGTTTCATAATTCGAATCCCCTGTCCTGCCCGATAATTTTCTGTGATTCTGATTCCATCCTTTTTGTATTTGGAATAAGTGTATTTCATCCAGTATATAAAAAAATCGAAATAAACCTAAAGAAACCTCCACTAGCTGAACTCCCTCCTCCTCTTCTTATTATCCAGAATTCATTGTTTTGCATCATGATTTTGTTTGTCTAGCAATGATATTTTTCCTATTAGACTATTGATCCATTCTTCGTACCAACCATATCTTGTGAAAGAATCTTAATTTAAATCCAAACCTCATTCCAAGAATAATCCAACGAAATGTATCTAAAGCGGGTTTAATTCGAGATTTTCGGTTTTGTTTCCCATACATGGTAGTGATTGGAACTTGAACCATTTTTATATCATTTAACCATGCAATAAACAATAATTCAGTTTCTAAATCAAATTTTCTAGACGTTAATCCGTAGTTTATTATGTCTTTCAGACAATCCACATTGTACAATCGAAATCCACATTGTAAATCGTCAATTTTCCACTTCAACCAGAAATTACACCAATTTGAAGTCAGTGTATTGGAAATTCGATTTATTAACGGCATTTGCAAATACTGTCTTCTTCCATTTATTATTCCTAGGTTAGGTTGTGTAGAAATAATTGATACGAATCTTGGGATATCTTCTGGACTATGCTGACCGTCAGCATCTAAAGTGAATACCCACTTTATATTCGGTTTGTGTAATACAATAGTTTGGAATGCTTTGCGTAGAATAGACCCTTTTCCTTGATTTGTCCGATTCCTGATAACTTCAACACCTAGTTGTCTTGCTAATAATGATGTGTTGTCGATTGATCCATCATCAGCTACTAAAATTTGTTTTCTAGTAATATAGTTATCTAGTTTGTGGATAACTCTTGCTATTGTAAGTTCCTCATTATAAGCAGGCAAGATAACCATGAATTCTTTAGCTAACAACGAAAAATCCCTCTATGTTAAGATGTGACTCTTTAATTCAAATAAATTTAAATTCTGTAGATAAAAGATTATCTAAGTAGTCCTATTCTTCTGTTGAGTTATTAGAATTGGAGTTTCATTGATGTTAGGTCTTAGTAGATTGTTAAATCAATCTTGTTTATTTCTTTATTTCTTCTTTATTTTTGCATTACGTATAAAAATTCAATACTCGTAATTTTTTTCAGAAAGAATAAAAACAAATGTAAGAAGCCATCACATGGCGTATATGAGTAAATTTGAAGCATTAGTCTATGAATTTTCATGAAATTGGCTGAAATAGCTAGTGAAATTTAAATTATAAGCAATTGCTCCAAACTTTTTGATATTACCCAACACAGGCCAAATAATATAAGAATTAAACTTTACATGGAGAATTGAGATGGCAACGGACAAGTCTGTCTCGAAGATTGTACATGAAATTTTGGATCAAGATCCCTCTCTTGTTCATGAACTTCAACAGCGAAAAAGGGCTCAACGAGAAATTGCGAAAAAAATCAAAGCGCAACTGATTGACAATACAGATTTTTCCTCAAAAGACCCAGTTAAGCTAGAAGGAAATGTAGCAGTAGCAATAACACGGTATCTTAAACGTCTTCGTGAACAGCAAGAAGAGTTTCTTGGAGTAAAACGCGTTCAAAGTGTACTGAAAAGGGGCACAACTGAAGTACTTGATGGATTAAAACATTATAAAATCAATATTCATTCAGATTTGGATAGTAAGGAAATATTAGATATCATATTCAAGCAGATTAAGAATGATAATCTTAGTTCGGCTTATTTAGGTCAGAATAGTGTTGAATTATATGTAAAGAAGATGGCTGAGAATGGATTTCTGGAGACTCTAGGAAATATTTCTGGAGTCGATCTTATTAAATTACACGATTCACTTAGTCTTCTTAGATTGATGTTACCTCAACAAGCAGCGGAAATCCCTGGTATTCTAGCACATATATCTTCACTATTGGCTGATCAAGCAATAAGTATATATGATACAATGGTGCTCCATGAAGACCATTTGATAATTGTTTTTGTAATAAATGAGCAACATGCCTCAAAGGCAAGGGATATTTTACTGAAACTGAACAATGAAATCTCTTCAAATTGAAAAGAGGTCGGATAATTGAAATTAATTGTTTTAGGTGCTCCCGGTTCAGGGAAAGGCACTCAAGCGAAATTTATAACTCAGCTATACCAAATTCCACAGGTTAGTACAGGTGACTTACTTCGTGATGCAGTGAAGCGAGAAAATGCCCTTGGAGTAAAGGCTAAAGAATACATGAACACTGGAAATTTAGTACCTGACGCGATTGTACTTGAATTGTTAAAAATACGGTTAATGAAGGATGACTGCTCAAAAGGATTCATATTAGATGGTTATCCACGGAATATTACTCAAGCAGATGAACTAGCAAAAATTACCGAGATCGATCAAGTAATTAATATTAGTGTGGATCATGGACTCTTAGTCAAACGAATTACAGGACGACGAACTTGCAAAGAGTGTGGTGCGATATATCATATTGAATACCAACCCCCTTCACAAGAAGGTATTTGTGACAAATGTTCAGGTGAATTATTTCAACGTGAGGATGATACAGAGGAAACAGTGAAGAACCGCTTAAATACTTATGATAAACAGACGAAACCACTTATTGAGTATTATTCATCCCAAAATTTGCTTCAAACTCTTATTAGCGATGGTACAATTGAAGAAATGCGTCAAAAAGTAAAACTTCTTTTAGAAAATCGATTTCATTAGAATTTCGGGGGAGAAGATACTTTCTTTTATTTTAGAATAATTGATCAATTCGATTAATTACTTTAACATGAGTTGAAACGTCTGCTTCTGCAGGATTTCCATCGAGAAGATAAATTATTCTTTCTCCTGAGTCAGGATTAGATTGCAATAGAAATGAACAGATTTCTGCATCGGGAACATGGTCAGCAAAAAAGATCAATTTTTTTCTTTTCCTAATGAGTCCTTTTTCTGCAAGAATATCTGGTTCAGCACCTTGGCGGATATCAGTGGAAAAATTCAAATGAACAGACCAACCCGCTCTTTGTAACCGTCTACCGACCTCATATCTTATATTTCCTTGAGGTTCACTAATCTGTTCTGTGGGGGTATGAATAACAGACTGTCGTGAAGGTTGAATCATTTCATATATTTCTTCAGTACTTGGGAGATGGGAATTCGAGCTTTCCTGATGTGCACTAAAAACACGATCGATTTGAGATTCTCTAACCGATTCTATCTCAATTTCTTGTTGGGGAACCTCTTGCTCGGAATGAATAAGCTCAACTTCTGGAGTTGGATGAGATGGATATTCAGGATCCATTGGTTGAACGGTCTCTGTATCAAATAACGCTTGCAGAGATTCTACAGAGGGAGGTTTAAGATTGGCTGATAGCTGTTCGTTCTGTAAGTTTACACTTAATTGTTGAAGTTCTAATGATGAGGGTTTTTCTGGTGCTGAAAAAGTCATTATTTCTTCATCTTCTTCCGCAAGAAGCTGATCCACTGGTAAATCAAGATCACTACGTGAGAAGTGGAGATCAGACTGAATTAAACCTCGTTGTTGGGATTTTTCAAGACTTTTTGATACTTCCATTAGCTTCTGTGATAATTGGGGATTAATCTCTCCTATATTCTCTAAAGAGAGTTGTTCTAAGTAGAAATATGCTTCACTAAAATTATCAATTTCCAAGTAATGAACTGCAAGAAGTAAAATAGCACGTTGACGAATTCGATTAGTTTCGGTTGTGGTATCTTCTAACATAATTTGCTTCAATAGATTATTCCGCTGCCAAAGCTTCCCAATGGATTGAAGTATTAACGCAGCTTCATATAGAACCTTAGTTGACGAGATATGATCTTTTAAAAAACGAGATTTGTTAATACAAATCTCTGAATAAGCTACCGCTCGTTGCGATAAACCATGTGAAGCAAATTTTCTCATTATTTCATAGGAAATTGTTACCTGAGATTTCGCGATTGTATTCTGGTTTGTATTATCACCAATGATTCGAGCTTTATCGAAAGCAGTTTCAAGAATATTCAGGGCTTCTTCCCTTACACCATCCTTATAATAAAGGTAGGCTGAATTTTTGTATAGATCAACCGCGATTGTAGCTTGCTCTTCTAAGTCACCAGATATTCGGAATAATTTTGCTGCAGCATATAAATTGTTGATTACACTGTATGAAAAGGCTAACTGACGAGCAATTAGGGAAATTAGTTGTGTGTCATTCACGGGTGCATTCTTACGAGCTAAGTCTAATGCTAGTTTTAGTAAGATGATAGCAGAGTCATGTTGGTCAAGTTTCTGGAAGTCTAAGCCTAATCCATGAAGGATTGAAGTATAGATTAGTGGTTTTTCAGTAATTGTTGCTAGATTATCAGCTGCACGGACTATGAAATCGAATACTTGATCAGATTTCCCTTGATGAGCTAATGCAAGGGCAATATTCGCAAAAGAGATACCAATGATGTTGTCTAAGCGCGGAGAAATGGTCTTACCAATGACAGTTGCTTCTTCAAAAGCTTTAATTGCTATATCATATTCTTTGTTGAAGAGTGCTTGTTTACCTTCTCTGATTCGCTGATTTAAGAGTAGAAGCGGTTCTGTCATAATCTCAATCTTATGAGGTTATTGAAATTTCTTAAAATTTTTGATATATCATCTAATTTTCCAAGTAACGAGTATTCACGTTTTGGAACTAAGAGATTGGTAAAGTTAAAAACCATTTACTAAAACCCTCCAGATAGATCTTGGAAGACCAGTCTTCCCAGAGAATTGTGAAATATCTTGAACAAGATCGATTGCTGTGAAATCAATGAAAATCCAAAATAAGATCATTCCATTAAGTATAATTTTGTTGTTTATTGTCGGAATCTATGGTCAAACTCAACAGACTTCTTTTTCCTTCAACCAAGACCTTGTGAATCAACTTCAATCACCACAGGAGAAAATTCATCCAGAATCTTCTGGTTATTCCCCTAATTACAAAATAGGTTCTCAAGTGACTTCTGGACGCACAACTTTAACCACAGACGCCGATACATATGCTCCAGGGGATTGGGTGACGATAACAGCTGAAAGTGATACTGATGAAATGAATGGATCGCTCGAATGGCGAGTAGAATCTCCTATTAGCGAAGTAAGCTTTGATTTCAAGAGCTATTATCAAGATGTATTTGTAGACCCTGAATTTGATGCAGGTATTACTACTGATTGGGAAAATGACGGTTTCGATTACATTTCAGCCGTTGATGGCTATTTAAATATTACAGAAGAAGCAGATCCTGATCTCGATGCGATAGAAATTTATAACAATAATTCCGCTTTAGCAACAAATACAAAATATCGTGTAACCTTTGATTATTATTCTCAAGGAGAAAATATGTTAGTAAATCCAAGTTTTGAAACTGGAGACACAACTGGATGGACTGGAAGTAATCTTACTGTAATTAACAGTCCGAAAAATGCTAGTCAGGGTGACTATCATGCCAGTATCAATGCAACCGAAGGCTTCATCCTCAATCAAACGGTACTAGGTTTTACTGCAGGTCGAACGGTTACTTTATCGGCGCGAGCAACTGGTAATACTGATGCAAATTATTGGTATCTTCGCTTAGAAGCCCTAAATTCAACTGGAGATATGATTGATTGGATTTCCTCTGGCTCTGATGACTCGCGAAATCATGAACCTGATGAAAAGGGGTATACTCATGGAATTTTACAGTACACACTACCAGAGAATACCACATCAGTTAAGGCAATTTTTGTTGGAAGAGATACGGGTAGTCAAGGTGATGAATATTATACAGGATTTATAGATTCTTTCATCCTATCAGAAACTCCACCCAAATTAGTTTTTTCCTATGGTACCAACGATATATGGAAGAACGAGACTCTTGAACTCGATACACACACGTGGGAAGAAGCAGAGTTTTATTTTAATACCGAATCATCAATGCCTTCAAATACGAAAACCATGCGTTTTATATTGTTAGATACTAATTCCTTTGCCAATAATAAAACTGGATATTGGCTGATAGATAATATTGCAGTAAATATTGTCACAGAAACTGAATCATTTACAGGGCCAATTTCAAACGTGAAAAATCATTATAGTAATTACATCAATTCAACGTGGTTCCATCAAGGTTTTAGAGAAGATTTATCAAGTACTTTTGAGATTGATGTTGATTCTCCCGAAAATGTAACCGTTGCATCAGACGTTCGTGCTGAAATGAAGGTACAATTACCTAGTCATCAAATTTATATGGGTTCTTGGATCTTTCTATTTAAAATCCACCAAATTGACACGGGTGAACCTCCCACAGAAATTCAAACTCAAACAATAAATATCTCATTTGTTGTTGAAGAACCTATGAATTTCAAAATTCAGGATTACTACCTCTTACGAGGTTCAACAAATAAAACTGTGGCAAATGAATCAGTTTTTACTGAGTACTTTTCACAGGAGACTGAAATTAGTTCGATATCTCCTGGTGATAACGTAACAATTTTGGGATATTTAGAAGCAAATTCTACACCCACTGAATGGTATGACCTTGAATATCTAGAAATCGGTCAAGCCTTTACGAAATATCAATGGGAAAGTGAGTGGAAATCAAAGGAAGTAATTACCTGGGATGTTTTTGGATTTATCCCTCATAATATTGATGGTGAATACGTTGTTGATGGTAATTTTACACATCCTTTAAATAACACACAAACGTTTGCAATTAATTTTCAGGTCCCTAACCGAGGAATTTTTGGAAATATAACAGGAAATATTTCGTTAAACCTCGTATCGTCAAATGTTAAACCAAACGGAGTCGGAGAACCAGTTTTGTCTCTTGTTATACCAATCGACTTACCAAGAGTCGAGTTTCTGATCAATGTAACGGAAGAACACCTTCCTACGACTGATTTTTACTTAACTGATTACATTGGTGGAAATGTCACTTTAGAGTTTCTAAATATAAATAATACCTTAGAAACGAATTTCCCAGCAAGAAATATTAGTTCGGTCCTTGATATTCCAATTACCGACCTCGATTTAGTACTCTTTCTTGATGAAACAGGAACTACCCCCCTAAATGTTGAGATTGCCCAAGAATTCCATTCTCATCATGTTGGAAATACGATCTTATGGTTTGATTTTATTGATCCAAATCTGGAAATTGGAACATACACTTTTCGTATTCGATGGAATACTCCTTACTCACAGAATGCAACAAGTTTTGCTGAAGTTGCAATAACACAATTATCGATATCTATTCAAGGAACTCTTGAAATAATTCCTCCTTCATCAACCCCTACAGTTACTCAAGGTGAACAAGTCACCGTCAATTTCACGGTGGAACTTTCCGATACTGAGAAACGAATTGGAGGCTTAGATTTAATCTCATCTTTAATAGGTGGAAATCTAGATGCAAATCTTATTGTTTATGAACAACAGGGAGTATACTTTATAGACATCGTTGTCGATAGTTCCATGGAGGCAAAGAATTACAATATCGAAATTTTTGTGTCGGGTAGAACTGAACCTCTCGGGTCAATCGAATTCACAGTATTAGAGCGTGACGATCCTACAGGTGACGAACTAGACTTTTTTGATATTTTTGTTGGCATTGCTGGATTTGGTATCTTTATCGCTCTGAGTGTAATTGGAGCTGGACTTATGTTTAGGATAAATAAATCCTAAATCCAAAAATGAGTGATGAAATTTACCAACACTCTATTTTCTTTTTCTCTTAATCTTAAAAGGCCTTCGTGCAAGCTATACAAGTTCAGTGTATAAATCAGCGAGTTCTTGAATTGATTTATTAATATCATGCTTCAATAATGTTTTATTGCTTTGTTTCACTAATTTAGATTGAAGAGATTTATTTGAGGAAAGCTTGACAATGTGGTCTGAAAAATCAACCGGATTTTTCCCTTTTAAACAGTTTTTTCCATGTGTAAGCCAATCAAATACAGGATGATCTCTGACTATTGGGATATTTCCATATGCAATACTTTCAAGTAGAGCAATACCCTGATTTTCCTCCCGACTGACATAAAGAAAAATATCAGCTGCATTCCATAGTGCTTCTAGTGTTGCTTTTGAAATATAACCTGTAAATTGCATGTTTGAAGATTTTTTTGCTTTCCTGAAATATTTCCGAAGATAAGGAGAATGAGCAATCGTACCCAGAGGAAGGTACTTACCAATCCACATAAATTTGTGGTCAGGAGTCTTCAATGCCGTTTCTGTAAAAACATCAGGGGCCTTCCGATAAATACATAATCCTACAGAAATTATGAGAAATGTTTTTTCATTTAAACCAAGGCGCTTTCTAGCATTTTTGCGGATTACAGCGTTTTTTCGATTAGTTGAAAGGTCTATTCCGTTAGAAATTACTTGGATAATCGAAGGATGAAAACCATATCTTAATAAAATCGTTTTATTGTAATCGCTAACTGCAACCAAGAAATCAGCATATGAATAGTATTTCGTTAAGTAGGGGGTCAAAGCATAATCAATTTTATTTGAAAAAAGAAAGCTATTGCGGAAATCTTCAATAGTCGTATGGCCAGTCATGATTATTTTATATTTTCGGTGTGTACGTCGGTTTAAGATTCTAGCCCGTAATAATGATTGGGGAAGAGCAGTTTGAAAGTGATAAATATCATAAGGAGGATTTTTTCCATTAATATCAGTCTTTATCCCAAAAGTTTCTAATTGTTTAGCTAGGCGGACCGCAGAGTTATAAACTCCACTTCCTACTAGACCTTTCTCCATATCGAGAATGAAATTAACCTTCATTTGATGACTAAACACTTCCCTTTAAACAAGAACTCATTCTACAACTATGTACCTGAAATCATTAATGAAATCGTGGAAAAGCCGATAATTTTTAAATGCAATCAATTTTTTTTATTGATAACAAATGCTTTCTCTTTAGTAATGAGACTTATCAAGATGCTGTCTACTGAAGAAGTATATATTTCAGAGGATCCTCCAATTTTGTTAAAAAAGGCTACTTTGAATGATATGGAATTTATCAAGGGCCTATTGCGCACCGAAATGGATAAAATTGTTAATGAAGCATGGAAAGGTAGGTTCAGGTGGGAAAGTTGGTATAACGATATTACTGAAGCATTTAGCCTTGATTCTCATCTTATTCAGCTCATTCAGATTTCCGATCAAAAAATCGGTTTTCTCTGGATGAATAAAGAAGTAGATACATTATGGATTACATCTATTGTATTAAAGAAAGCATGGCAACGGCAGAATATTGGTTATCAGATAATGACATTCCTAATTAATGAGTGCAGACAAAATGGCATCAAATCCATTGAATTGGGTGTACAACAGAATAATGATGCTGCGATGAACTTCTATTTATCCATGGGTTTTTCTAAATTCGACCAAGTTCGCTCTGCAAGCACAGATCTACTACGGTTAAGTTTAAAAAATTCGGAATCGTAATATTATGCTTGATTTGTAGAAACATTCCCTCGAAGCTATAGTTTTACATTTGCTAGAGGTTTGCCCGATACATAATCCTCTATTATGATTGTAGGACCAGATTCTAAGAAAATTGTCAGTATAGGGAACCCACCATCGTTTTCTACATTAATTCGATCAATTTCTTGTTCATTAAGAATTTCTAAAGCATAAATTATTGTTTCTTGCAGTGAGCTATTTTCTACATCAAAAAATCTGTAGCCCCTACTGAAAGGTGTAGCCAAGTAATAATATTTTGACTTGAATCTATCAATACTATGTAAAGCCATTAAGAAATTTCTTAAAGAGTAATTTAATAAATCTGTTTGATCTTCAGTCCAGAGGAGTGACATATCTCAAACGGCCTAACTGCGATTAAAATTGATGAATGTCTAGCGACCAATTACTCTTAAAAGTTTTTATCTCTTATAGTCTTTATTTTTTCTATGAGATTTGGAAAACCAACTAATGATGACCAGGGATAGTAAGAAATAACTAAAACTTACAGAGGGTGTGATGAAAGGAGGATCTGAATCTGTAGAATATTCAAGAGAAAACTTATCAAATTGAGTTAAACTATTACCCCCAAGGGTATTACTAAACGCATCATAATCTTTGCCTCCTTCTGAATTAGGATTTGGAAGATGTCCCTTCCCAATCATAATTTTCCCAGATGAATTCCATTCAGAGGGGAGTTCCAATAGATTTAAACCATGTATTGTATTTAATTCTATAAAATAGGTTCACAAATGGAATTGTCAAATATAAATATTCTGCAATAGGAAATTGAGTTTTAAGGTTGAATTTGTGCTTCTTTTGATTAGAATCAGATATTTTCTGAGAATTATTTTAAGATAAGAGGAGCACCAATAAATGCGAAATCCTTAGCAATTTTCGCAACTTCTTTACGTAAACCATGTAGGTAAATTTCATTACTCCATTTGTTTGGGAAGAAATCTAGAAGATCAGCATTAATTGAATTAACTCCTGGAATGGTTATTTCATAAGAGGGAATCATTTTTTCAAGAGTGATTTGATTTTTTCGCTGTCCATTATCGAATTCGGAAATCAGTACCCGCATAGGTGAATCCGGGGAATCAAACTCATTATATCCTTCTGTTGCTTTTCGTAACAGTAGAAGGGGTTCTTTAAAAGGAAAAACCAACTGGGCAAGGATAATCCCTCGGCCAAATGCACGTTTTCTTTGACCAGCGATATCAGTTTGTTCTCCTAAAGAGGTGAAGGGAAATTCTAAGAGATGATCACTGGCGATAAAGTCATTTCCAGGAGGGAAAATAAAAGGTTCAGTATTAAAATGATTATCAAGCCATTTATTCTCTGGTAGTAAAAGGCCAGTCAAGTATCGATGATCGGTTGTAAAAGAATGGGGACTTGTTATGGAAAAATTGGTCCAATATATACCAGCTCCATATAACAGTATATACGAAGTATTTCCTTGGATTACACGAGAGAAATCAACTGGGATAAAGATCACACTGGCATTTTTGATTGAATTGATAGATTGGTTCTTGTAAGTCCATTGCGTTTCCATTTCTCCAGAGGTATCTGTAAAAGAAACCCAATCAGAAATCACGACTAAGGATCGAAGAAGACCTAGAGGATAACTTGAATATCTGGAGGTTGAACGTGGGAATTTGTGCATTTTAACTTGACCTATCCATTAGTTGTCAAATAGCTGGATGATTTTATAATCTGAACTAGTTAGATTCAAGATCTTTTTTAATGAAATCTATTTGAAGTTTTTTCTTGAAGAATTCAGTAGATAGAATTTTTTTCTTTTTTCAATAAAAAAAAAGGAAAAAAGGGGAGTTAAACACCCGCATCAATTAGTGGAGGAAAACTTAACTCAATCGCAATGGCGTTTATTAAATAGATCAAGAATAAAGTAATCACCGCAATCCAAACTGAAGCATGCCAATTGGTTGATTCGGATTTCTCGGGAATAAGCAAAAATTTGAGTAAATACACAATGGCTAGGTAAATCAATACTGGTACTAATTGATATGCTGCTGTTGAAACAAAGGGTATTTCATTAACAGCACCAACAATTGCTCCAATGACCACAGCGACCAAAATTACGATAATAAGCGCAATGACCAGTAACCGGATTATATAACCAGTATCAGTATTTTTCTTACCTGCTATCAAGCGTGCTCCAAAATACAAAATTATAGTAACAAGCACAACAGCAATAATTAGCAATAACAGAGTTTCAATGTCACTAGTGTTGTTTTGTTGTAAGGCCATAATTGTCACATCTTCTATTAAGTTTTCTTCTGATATAAATAAGTTGTTTGTATTCTAACTATCAGAAATGGACGTAATAAAAAGCTATTTCCCAACTTAAGCTATGAGTCGGAAGTATGAAATAGAGGGAACGAGTTGAAATTGCTTACCACTATTTTGTGTGGAGTTGAACAGCTAATCGGAATGCTTTTTCGAGTAAAGAAGTATAACCTTTTGAAGAAAATTGTGTTGCGGTTTTTTTCGCAGCTATTGAATATGATTTCAATGTATCGGGCTCTTCAAGCAAAGTTTTCATGGATTCCGCAAAGGCCTGTGCTTCTCCAGGTGGAGAGAGTAACCCATTCCTTTTATGGAAAATATAGTCTACCACACCTCCTCCTGAGACTCCTATTACTGGTAGACTTTGACTCATCGCTTCTAAGACCGTTAAACCTTGAGTTTCTGTATCACTTGGAGTAACCATAAAATTAGCCATTCGATATATAGCAGGAAGTTTAGTATGACTTATAAAACCCGTGAAGGCGCAATTTTTAAGGTTTAATTCAATAGCCATGTTCTGATACGTTTGCAGATGAGGACCATCACCCACAATCAAGAGAAAACTATCCAGAAATGAATCTTGAATACTTTTATAAGCCTCCAGCATAACTTCCAGCTTTTTCTCATATGAAACGCGACCACAGTAAATAATTATGTTTGTTGAGGGTTTAATTCCATATTTCTCGCGAATTTTATTTTGAAGATCGATATCCTCATTTGTGTCTTTAGTATTAGTCAGAAATACTTTAGAAATCATATTAGGTAGTGAATACACAGGAGGCTTCACACCATGAGCAAGTAAATCGTGTTGGAGTGTTTTGGATGGAGTAACGACTACATCGGAGTGTTTATAGAACCAACGAATATACAACCACACTGCTTGTTCCAGTAATGCAGTAATTTTGTCTGCATAAATTCCCCCAACCAAATGGGCAGAATATTCAACCAAGTGTGTATGGTAGGTATTAAGTAGGGGAATATCATAAAATTTTCTTGCAGTTAATGTTGCGAAATAACCAAGGGAAAAAGGGGAATGACAATGGATAAGATCAAATTTTTCCTTACGTAACACTCTTGAAAGGCCAACACTCGGAAAAGCAACATTATACCCAGGATACGGGGGAAAAGGAACACTTGGAAGCTCATAAATTGGAACATCTTCAATTCGAAACGGGACGCTTTTTCTAAGTTTTGGAGCAAAAACGACAAATTCGTGGTTCTTTTTTAGAGATTGTATTTCGTTGATAATAGAGACGACCACACCGTTAAGATTAGGGACCCATGAATCTGTAAAAATACCAATTTTCAATTTGATTTACCTGTAATATCGTGCTTTACTGGTTTGTAGCCAAGAGTCCAAGGTTATTAAAAATCTCGGTAGATTTATTTATTAATCTGATACAGAATAATTAACTTAGAATTTTACTCTGGGGCTTTTTTTTCATAATTGCGATTTTAAGTCAAGAGAAAGGAACTCCACAGTATCGATAGGAAGCATGATTGTTTTCATTTGGTTCATGACTTCTTCAGGGATATCGTGGGGATTAGGAGTACAAGCAGCTGCCATACGGTGTCCACCACCACCAAAATGTCTGGCTACAACCGAAACATCATAATTATCTTGCTCAGCCTTGGTTACTCGGAAACTAATTCTTGGAATTTCATTGGTTGTTTTATTGTAGATCAAAGCAATGACAACTGCTCCATGATCAAACAATGGTTTAAAAATCTCTTTAGCTAACTTTCCAGGAATAAAATCACGTGAATCTATGAGTACAAACCGTGGAATAACTGTGTGAACCTCTAAAAACTTACTAATGGCTTGATGAGTCTCTTGATATATGAATACAACTTCTATATGTTTTTTCTTCAACCATGGAGTCTGTAAAACATCTTTTCCATTCTCTGCTAAGAGCTCGCTAATTTCTCTTAGTATTAGCTTATTTTCCACATTTAGATTTAGTACAATATCAAGTGGTTTGTATTCCACTGGTAGGAGAGCTATATCTGCAAGATGCCCTATTTCCCTAATTTCTTCTGCAATTGGATCGTTTTGAAATCCTAAATATTCAAAGACAAGATCAGTAGCGGAGGAAGCTTCTGGTACAACCCTATCGTTTTCTGTTAAGCGATTTGAGGTAACTAGGTCATTAAAATTGGTTTTATGATGGTCTATATTTACTGATTGCGATACTTTAGGTAAATCACAGGTATAACTTGCTTGAAAATTATCGATAGACAGTTGTTTAGCCTCTTGTACTGTGGCATAAATGATATCAATAGATGAACCATATTTTCGAATAAATAGTGCTGCACAACATAATCCATCTAAATCGGTATGTGTAACAAGCTTCACAGTTCTTTACCACATTTGTAGCAATAGTGTGAATTGTCATTATGACGGGGAGTACGACACCGAGTACAGATTTCACCTGGTTCCATAGATTTTGTACCTACATGTGCATTAGGTTTCGTGTATTGCATGGCTAACTGTTCTTGAAGTGTAAGCCGTGGTTTTGATCTACGGGATGAAATCCAATAATATACAACAGCAAAAATGATAAAACTCGAGAGGAGAAATAGCAAGAAGATTTCCTGTTGAGCTGGGTTGTACACTGTAAGAATAAATAACCCATTTGAGGGAACGTATCCTTCTATATGGAGATTTAACCATAAAATAGCAGTACCTGTCTTTAGTGGTTTCCATGATCCAATATAAGCATTGACCTTGAATTTAAAAGTAATTTGCGTATAAGACCCATTTGGTTCAACTATTGTTCCATTGAAATCCCCAGTGGGATCAGCATCTGGAAAAGAGATTTGAATCTTAGTAGATGTCCCCTTACTAGGATTTCCGGCAAGATTTACATCCATGGCAGGTTCTTGATCTCGTATCAGCCAGCGGAAGATTTGAGAGGCTAGATAAAAGTTATGATTAAGATTAGGTGAGTAGAAGTTACTGTCCCTAAACGGATCTAAACTTCCGAATGCGACTACTTTTCCATTCGTATCAGGATTGTGCCAGAAACCAGCAATTGGGATATCATCAGTATCATTAAGCACATTTGTAGCAGTAGCAAGTACTTCAGCGTAACCACCTGGGCTT
Organism: Candidatus Hodarchaeota archaeon; assembly: GCA_016839815.1. Classification (GTDB taxonomy): domain Archaea; phylum Asgardarchaeota; class Heimdallarchaeia; order Hodarchaeales; family Hodarchaeaceae; genus Hodarchaeum. The sequence goes on along the minus strand of JAEOTM010000076.1, from coordinate 53,814 downwards.
ACACTCACAGAAGTACCATTATAGTCAAACATAAGACCGTCAATATCATCAATTGGACTTGAAGGGGCGAGCTCGGCCTGTATAAACCGGTTCATTGTGAAATTAGAGGAATCTTCATCAATTGATAGGTCAAACGGTTCTAAAAGTAAATTTACTGCTGTCCGATTTGATAAATATTCAGTCTGACCTATAGTGAAGGAAGGATATGAGAGAACAAGTAATGAATGACCATCGTTTACCCATTCGTGAATAATTTTATTGTCTTCTTCTGCTAATCCTTTCTCAATGTCAGCCAAGACAAGAATATCATAGTTCTCCAGGTCTTCTGGGGAAATATTACCTTGTGATGAAGCAGTATTTTGAAGTGGACCTGCGATGGACAACCCGAGAGTTGCTGGGATTGCCCCTATAGTTTGCATCCCAAATATATCTTCAAAAAAGTAATGTAACTGGCTAAATCTACCTGTGGGTCCATCGGGAATAAAACTATCGTTATCATAGCCCTGATAGAAAAGAATTCGTCCTCCAGGATAGCGATTTTCGATATGAACTGGTATTTCTCTTTGAGTCAGGTGTTCAAGAGGTTTATTACCCATAAATGATTTATTATATTCAAAATCGAATATAATATTACCAATCCATTCATTCATAGATAGTGTCTCTGGGATGGTGAGAGATAACTTGATTGAATTGAATCCCACATTGATGGGTATTTTGAGATTGGAACTGTCAGTTTGTGGTATTTCTGCAATGATTGGAAGTAATGTGCTGCTATCCATCTTTGTTAAATTACATTTCAATGAGGAATAAATACCTAAATTATACGTCTGATTTTGTCCATTTATCGATTGACCGAAGTAATAAAAATCGGATGATATTTCTCTAGGTGTGAAAGTAATTAAAGGAGACTTATTTACCTCTTCAAGAACATTATAAGCTTCTACTACATTGAGGAGACCATTACCTTGTCGAGAAGGTGAAATACCCTCAATAAAAGTTGCAGAAGAAAGAAGAGCAGTTTTTATGGTTAATGGAGAAATTTTTGGAAAAGCCTGACGTAAAAGCGCAACAGAGCCAGTAACAAATGGTGCAGAGAAAGAGGTTCCTGAAACATTTTGGTAGGTTTCTGAATTATTGTAGGAAGGAATATATACTCCTGGGGCAACTATATCTGGACCTAGTATACCTGAAGGCCGTGGACCAACAGAAGAGATGGAGGGTATGTATGTTTGATTGTAGGTCATGCCTACAGCTATCACTTCATTGAAAATCGCTGGAGAAGTAATACTACTACCAAAGGGGCCGTTATTTCCCCCAGATACTATTAGAGAGATATTATTGTTTATTAAGCTTGAGATTAAAGACGAATTAATAGCCATTATATCCTGTGATCCAAGTGAAGCATGAATAATTGACACATTCAAAGAGAGAGCGAGAAGTAGTCCCTTCTCAACATTTTCTTGGGTTGCTACCCCTGATTCATCGACAACCTTAATGCTGTATAGATTGGACTCTGGAGCTATTTTAGAGATAATACTTCCAACCAGTGTCCCATGTCCGATACTATCGTTAAAAGAAACACTAGCAACTACTCTTGAGCGGTTGATAATTGAAGTTTCTCTTATCCAAAGTGAATTATTTATTCCAGAATCTAAAACTGCGATTTTGATATCTTTCCCAGTCAGTGTATCATCCTTTAATGGATTAATTAAGCTTAATTTTTCTTCAAAGCTAGCATTAACATCAAATATCTCTGTTGAAATTGGTGACTGGATCGAAACTAAATCAGATGGAATAGAAGAGATGTAGTTTCTTTGAGGATGAAAATCATCAGTCTCTTGATAAATATTAGAAGTAGATGCAGTTATTCTCACAGCTAAATTAGAATTATACCCAAAACTGCCTATAAGTGGGAAAACAATAAACAACAACAAAACAAGACCTTTTTTTTGCAGAAATCCTATTCTACGCATAAATTTTCAGTCCTTCAGTAAAGCGGTAAAGGAAATTCAAATCAATTGATCAATCTGTGCAAGTGAGTCGAGAGTATAAGTCGGTAAAATTGTTTTTTTCAGATGATAATCGGAAATCCCAGTCTGAACTAATATCGTATCCATATTTGCATTAATCCCTGCTAGAATATCTGTAGATAAACGATCCCCAATGAAGACTGCCCTAGTGGAATCGGAACAATTCATCTCTTTTAAGCTTAAATTTAGTAAATAGGGATTAGGCTTACCAATGATTATATCAGGATCCTTTCCACATGCGTTTGCAAGAGCAGCAATTCCAGCACCAGCACCAGGAACTAATCTATCTACAGATGGAAAACTATTATCTGGATTGGTTCCTACGAATTGACTATTATTATTCAATATCACCCACATCGCATCAGCCAATTTAGTCCAAGTTAGTTTGCGATCCCATCCAATACAAACAGCCTGTAAGTCCTGATGATAGTTTTCTGAGACAGTTAAATCTTGGTACTCTAATTCGTCTTGTAGACCCTTCTCTCCTATCATAAAGATTTTTGTGAGCTTATTATCCCGTAAATAGACAGCTGCTCCATAACCTGAATTAAGAATAACGTATTTTTCCGAGGGAAATCCCAAGGAATCGAATTTTTGGGAAAATCCATCACGTGAGAGGCTTGAGTTATTAGTTACAAATCCTAATTGATAGCCCAATGATTCCAGATTTTCTAATGCTTCTTTCGCTCCTGGAATTGCCTGATTCCCTTTCCAAATTACACCATCACAATCCATTAAAATATGGGTCTTTTCCTGTAAACTTAAGGTCACTTTATGTTCCCTACTTCTCCAAAAATTGATTGAAAAACGCAATAGGTTTAAGTTGTGAACGTAATTCTTTATGATTATTTAAAAGCTCAACCATAAAGGTATGTGCTTTTTCGGGTTGACTGAGAATTAACCATGCATTTAATAGTATCTCGAGATCTTTTGTATGAGAAGGATCCTTTTGAACAAGAGGCTTGAGAATCTCAATTGTACGACGAAAATCTCTCAAATCAAATGCTAGTTGAGCGGTGAGTCGCATTGCTTTTATATTATCGGGATCTAGAGCTAAAATTTCATTCACTATTGAGTATGCTTCATTATATCTTTTTGCATTTATTGCAAGGAGGGATAATTGGATCCTACTATCGTGAAATGATGAATCAAGTTTTATACTACGTTTAAAACAATTTTCTGCTTCTTTATATGATTTTAAGCTAAGATGTGTCATACCAAGGTAATAGTGAAGCGCTGGATTAGTCTTATCCATTAGAACTGCATCCTCTAAAGATCGTTTGGCTTTATCTGGACGATTTGTATCTATATAAAGATCGGCTAGCAGTAAGAAGATTTCCAATGATGGCTTTCCCAGCTTTTTAGCCCGATACAACGCGTCTAATGCTTCTTTTGGTCGTTTCATTTCTCGTAGAACACGTGAAATATTAATATAGAGGCTTTGAGGAGGTTTAGTATTCTTATATTTGGTAATTACACCACGATATGCTTCTAATGCGTTGTGATAATCTTTTTTAGCATGATAAGCAACTCCAATTCCATATTGGGCGTGATATGAATCGGGAAACCGCTCTAGCACCGTTGTATAGGTTTTAATTGCTTTTGCATATTCCTGCTTATCTAAGCACAACTGACCGAGTAAAAGCCCTGGATCAGGATGATTTGTTTCATTAAGAGCCTTATTAAGTACAGAGAGCGATTTCTCGAGATCATTTTGTTCCTCCCAGATCCTAGCCAATTCAATAGGGATTTTCGCAGAATTGGGATATCTTTTCCTTCCTGATTCAAGAACTTTGACAGCTTTTTTTATTTGGTCTTGTTTCCGTAAACTCCTTGACCTGAGTATCGGTAGTTCGTCATTCGTTTTATTGAGCTTTTCTGCTTGTCTAAAGCTATTTTCTGCCTCCTGATAGAGCTCCAGCTGAAATTCAACAAGTCCCTTCTTTGACCAGAATGTATCATTCTTTTTTTCAATTTGAACTGCTACTGAAAACGCATTTAAAGCCTCTGGGAGGTTTTTTACATTGATGAGGGCGATACCATAATTGGCCCATACAATGGCATTATTCTGCATTTCTTCATCATTTAGAGCTGCCTGGAATTTCCGTACAGCTTTTTTCCATTTTTTGTTATTTAATGCAAAAACTCCCGATCGTACGAGCTTAGCAGGGTCTTTCGTTTCTTTAGTTCGAGGAGACACTATCATTCAACAGTTAAGAGAGAATTAGAACACACTAAAAAGAACTTACCACAGGAGAACTGAAAAATCCGTTTTTTGTTCCTGACTTGAAATTACACTTATCTTGCTTTATAATTGTTTCCGATTTCTCCCGAATTTGATTAGTAGCACTCTGGTAGTAACGTCATTTATTAGTAAATTAACTCTATTATTTCACGGGACTTTTAGAGAATTAAATTCAATTAAAGCCCCAGGAATGAGAAAAGGTGGACCCGACTACTGATAAAAAGGCGGATGAAATGAATCTTAAGAAGGGACTGCAAAATAAAGATAAACTTCATCCTTTAGAATTAAAGTATGGACTGGAACCCAAGATCGAACCTTCAGAGAAATGGAATTGGCATTAAATTTTCTCCATTTCCTGTACCTTTTTTATTAATTATTCAAACGAGTAAAAGCTAATTTTTTAGAAATTTCTCTAAGGGTGGGGAAAATTACTGATGATTAGGATGTAATTAACCTTATTAATACATAGTCGTTTGGGAGGAGGAGAACATTTTCCGCTCAAAAATGGTGGACGAAATTATGGTTAATCCCACTGAAATTCCTTTGTACCCAGAAAAAGTACCAAAAACAATGGATTATCCTGAAATTCCTCTTTTCAAGTTTCTTGATGATGCAGTAGCTGATTTTCCTAATAATGATGCCCTTGTACTAGAAACATTAAGTTTTGACAAAATCGCCAAGGTTACTTATAGCGAATTAGGGGATCAAACTGATAGGTTCGCTTCGTTTCTCGTCGATAAAGGAATTAAACAAGGGGATAAAGTAGCAGTATTTCTTCCGAATATGGTTGAATTTGTTGTTGCATATTATGGCATTTTAAAAGTAGGAGCAACAGTAGTGAGCTTAAATTTTCAGTATCCCACAAGCGAACTTGCCGGACAACTTATCCAAAGTGAAGCAAAAGGTATAGTATGTGCAGATATGATCACAACAGCTGCTTCCCCATATGAAATCTGCAAAGAAGTAAGAGATGAAGGAAAAACCCCATTAGAATTTATAGTAGTTGCGAGTGTCAAACCGTACCTTTCTAAAATTAAAGGAGTGTTGGGAGGATTATTAGGTAAGATTAGTAAGCTAGATAAACAGGATAAATATATGAAAGACATTCTCCGGGAATATTCGCCTGAAAATCGTCCAAATGTTACTAATACTCCTGACGAAATCGCAGTAATTATGTTTACCGGCGGAACAACAGGTACCCCTAAAGGTGCCATGTTAACTCACGGAAATCTTGTTAGTAATTTGGTACAATGCTCTCTTTGGATGGAACCTCCTCCTGAAAGGGGTACAATGATTGGAATTGGTAGTTTACCATTTTTCCACAGCTATGGGGCAACCACTTCGATGAACTTAGGCATTTATTTTGCAGGATTAATGGTTTTAATGCTGGACCCACGTGAAAACAAATTCAGTCAGATTTTGCATCTTTTAGAGAAATATAAAGTACAGCTCTTCAATACAGTACCTACTTTGTATATGGCTTTATTGAACCACCCAGATCTAGAAAAATATGATTTAAGTTCTTTGTTAACCAGTTCAAGTGGAGCAGCCCCACTTCCCGTTTCAGTGTTGCAGGAATTCGAAGCTGTATCAGGAGCTAATTTAGCAGAGGGATATGGCCTTACTGAGACATCACCTGTGACTCATATCATTCCAATGGCACCTGCTCCAGGTTCAGATAAACCATTAAAGAAGGAAGGATCTGTTGGTATTCCTCTCCCTGATACTGATGCTATAGTCCTTGATGTTGAAACAGGGACAAAAAAATTAGGAATTGATACAGAGGGAGAAATTGCAATTTCTGGACCTCAGGTGATGAAAGGATATTACAAGAAACCAAAGGAAACAGCTGAAGTTATGAGAGAAATCGATGGAAAGCGTTATTTCCTGACCGGTGACATTGGTAAATATGATTCTGATTATTATTTCTATATTACAGATAGAAAGAAGGATTTAATTAACGTTGGAGGATTCAAGGCATATCCACGCGAAATCGAAGAAGTCATGATAGAACATCCGAAAATTTCCAATGCTGCATGCATTGGTGTGACCCATCCTTCGGTTGGAGAAACAGTAAAACTATTCGTTGTCCCTAAACCTAATGTGGAACTAACTAAAGAAGAAATCTTGGAGTATGCGCGTAGAAAGCTAGTGAAATATAAACAACCTCATGATGAGCGGTACGTTGAGATTCGAACTGAATTACCACTGTCAGATATTGGAAAAGTATTAAGACGCGTCTTAAAAAGTGAAGAACGATCAAAAACCTAGCTTAAGATTGCATTACGTTAGGAGCTTAACTCCTTTGGAGGACATTACATGACTCTTTCACCTGTAGAACGTGCCAAACAAGAGGCCGCAAAATTAGCAGTTATCGAAAATGTTCATGATGAAATGATAGTAGGAATTGGCAGTGGTTCCACAATTGTTTACGCTGTTAAAGAGATAGCAGCCATGGTTGAGAAGAATGACTGGAATATTGTATGTATTCCTACTTCTTATCAGGCTGAAGCATTGATTATCAACAATCATCTTCCCCTAGGATCATTAGACCAACATCCTCATGTTGATGTAACAATTGATGGCGTAGATGAAATTACACTTGATTTAACTGCGATCAAGGGAGGTGGAGGATGTTTAGTTCAGGAAAAGATTGTCGCTGATAATTCAATAAAGCTTGTGATCATTGGTGATTGGAAAAAGGTCTCTATGACACTGGGTGAGTCTTGGAAAAAAGGAGTTCCAATCGAGATTATTGCTAAAGCCCAGATTCCCCTTACTCAAAGATTGAAAGAAATGGGAGGAAAGGTGAAATTAAGAGAAGGAAAGGCAAAAATTGGTCCTTTAATAACCGATAATGGAAATTTCATATTGGATGTTAATTTTGGAAAAATAATTGACCCAAAAAAGCTAAGTACTAAGCTGAAATCAATGATTGGGGTGGTAGACTCTGGATTGTTTGTCAACATGGTGGATAAGGCTTATATTGGGCAAGAGGATGGGACTGTTAAAATTTTAAGCTAATTATATTGATGATTTTGCATCGGGGCTTTAATCGCATCCTCTGATCCACTCATTACGACAGTTTTGTGCCTTCAGGCTATCGCATTCTTCCTCAGGTATGTTACATTCTTGACATTTCTTTTCTACGAAAAGTAGCCAAAGCTCATCACTTGAAAACCGTTCCAGAATAGCTAAATCAGTCTTTAGGGGATTATTTTTATTTGAATGGACCAAAATCAATACACCAATTAGTAGAGAAGTGATTCACTAGTAATCATTAAGGGTTTAAATTCCTATTCCTTAATTTGGATTGTTTAAGCATTTGTTTAAGATCTTTTAATTACGAAAAAGAAAAACTCGTTATATGATGCCTATTTTTTACGAAAAACCCCAATGAAGAATTATTAACATTTGATAATCCAGACCTCTTGAGGGACATTACCATGAATTTGATGCAAATATTGGATTCTTCGGGTAAGGTTAATTCTGAGCTAGAACCCGATATTCCTGAGAAAGAATTAGTAAAAATGCTACAGTACATGATCCTAGTCCGTCTTTTAGATGAAAAAGGTATGCGTTTACAGCGTCAAGGAAGAATAAGCTTTAGCATACCAAGTACTGGACAGGAGGCTACTCAAATTGGAGCAGTAGCAGCATTGAATCCTGAAGATTGGATATTTCCTGCTTATCGAGAACCTGGAATGGCCTTCTATCGTGGATTACCTCTATTTGACCTAATCAATCACTGGTTTGTGAATGAAGAGGATCCTCAAAAAGGACGACGATTACCAGGACTTTTTGGTTCTAAAGAACATCGTTATGTTAATCCTTCAGCACCGATTGGGACTCAAATTATTCAAGCTGCTGGAGCAGGATTTGCGAACAAATTTTTATCAGAAAAAGCTGTGAATATAGTCTTTTTTGGTGATGGAGCTACCTCTTCAAGTGATTTTCATGCGGGAATGAATTTTGGTGCTGTATTTAAAACGCCAACAATATTCTTTTGTCAAAATAATCAGTGGGCAATTTCAGTTCCATTATCTAAACAGACTGGTGCTTCCTCCTTAGTTGATAAAGCTCTGGGTTATGGTATTCCAGGTATTCGAATTGATGGGAACGATATTTTAGCTGTCTATACAGCTGTGAAAGATGCCGTTAAACAAGCTAGGATGGGAAATGGGCCAACATTCATAGAAGCAGTGACATATCGCGCAGGACCGCATACTTCATCGGATGACCCAACACGTTATAGACCAAAGAAAGAACTCGCAACTTGGCAGAAATTAGATCCTATTAAGCGTTTTGAAAATTATTTGCTCAAGAAAGGTATAATTTCTGATAATCGAGTAGAGGAAATTCGTTCCTCATATGATACTGAAATTAATGAACTAATAACCAAAGCAGAAAAACTGCCTCCTCCATCCTTAGAAACATTATTTACCGATGTGTATAGTGATCAACCTTGGCATTTAAGGGAACAATTTGAAGAACTCAGTGCTTTACAGAGGATGAATGATTGATGCCAGAACTAACCTTAGTTGAGTCAGTTCGATTGGCATTAGACGAAGAATTACAACGAAATAGCAAGTTGATAATTTTAGGTGAAGATATTGGACCGAATGGCGGTGTTTTTCGGGCAACTCAGGGCCTTCTTGAAAAATACGGGTCAAAACGAATATTAGACACCCCATTATCGGAAAATGGGATTATTGGGTTTGCAATTGGAATGGCATTAATGGGATTAATGCCTGTTGCTGAGATTCAATTTGTGGATTTTATATACCCTGGATTTGACCAATTAATATCTGAAGCTGCAAAATTTCGTTACCGAAGTGGAGGAATGTTTACTTCGCCAATGGTTATTCGTTCTCCATACGGAGGTGGAGTCCGTGGAGCACATTATCATAGTCAGTCTCCTGAAGCATATTTTACACATACACCTGGATTAAAAGTTGTAATACCCAGTTCACCATACCAGGCTAAAGGATTACTAACCACGGCAATGCGTGAACAAGATCCTGTCCTGTTTCTTGAACCTAAGCGACTATACCGTGCATTTAAGGAAGAAGTCCCTGTAGGAGATTACACAATTCCATTAGGAAAAGCAAGAGTGGCTCGGGAGGGGAACGATGTCTCAGTCCTTGCTTATGGGGCTATGCTCCATGTTGCATTAGAAGCAGCGGAACTTGCTTCCAAAGAACATCAAATTGAATGTGAAGTTATTGATTTACGTACTCTAGTTCCCTTAGATCTTGAAACGATAGAGAAAACCGTAAAGAAAACTGGTCGTATGATATCTGTTACTGAAGCTCCTAAAACGAGCGGTTTTAGTGCGGAATTATCAGCATTAGTAGCTGAAAGATGGATTGAGTACATGGAAGGCCCAATCATGCGAGTTACAGGGTATGACACACCTTTTCCATTAGCTCTAGAGCAGGAATATCTTCCAACAGCTAAAAGGACGGTAGATACCATTGTTAAGGTGTATAATTTTTGAAAACAAGGAGTGAGATATAATGACATATGAATTCAAGTTTGCAGATCCAGGGGAAGGAGTCCATGAAGGAGAGATATTACAGTGGCATGTGAAAGCTGGTGAAATAGTCAAGAATGAACAGCTTCTGGTTGAAGTAATGACGGAGAAAGTGACTGTAGAACTGGCCTCACCAATAAACGGGAAAATACTAACGTTGGAATATCAGGAAGGAGATATCGTAAGAGTTGGGGCAGTATTGGTAACAATCGAGCCTGTAAAGGAGAAAAACTCAGATTCACCTACTGACATTGATGAACCATCTGAAGAAGATGATTCGCTTTTCACGGCTGCTAAACCATTTAAACAAATAAAATCGTCGAAGAGTGAAGGATATTTAAGATCAGAAAAACCACTTGCGGCTCCCTCAATAAGACAACAAGCACGAGAGCTAAGTATAAACTTAAATGAAGTAAAAGGTACAGGTCCAGCAGGAAGAATTACACATCAAGATTTCAACAATTTTACAGAAAAACAATCTTCAACAATTCCTTGGACTCGGAAAAGTAAAGGAATCATATCAAGAGAGGACCAGAGAATTCCAATACGGGGGTTACGACGAAATATTGCTAAAGCAATGAGAAATTCAAAAGATACTGCCGCTCATTATACTTATTTCGAAGAAGTCGATATGAGTGCATTAGAAGCCCTTCGTCAGGATGCAAAGCCTCTAGCGGAGCAATATGGAGTTAAACTCACCTATATTCCATTAGTCATTAAATGTTTAGTCCCAGCATTACGTAAATTTCCACATTTAAATTCTACACTTGAAGATGATGCTGGAGAAATAGTTTTGAAAGGATCGATAAATATAGGTATTGCTGTAAATACAGACGAGGGATTAATTGTCCCTGTAATTAAGAATGTAGATCAAAAAAGTATCTGGGAACTAGTACAGGAAGTTCAGATCCTAGCAGATAAAGCACGGAATAATTCACTTACTTTAGATGATGTAACTGGGGGTACAATTACAATAACTTCTGTTGGTAATATTGGTGGATTTGCAGCTACTCCAATTATTCGGTGGCCAGAGGTGGCGATTCTAGGATTGATGCGTAGTAAATTACGACCGGTTGTAATTGAACAAAATGGAAAGCCAGAAATTGCTATTCGAAAAATAATGATGTTGTCCCTTACGATTGATCATAGAGTAGTTGATGGGGCAGTTGGAGCAATGTTTACGAATGAATTAATCAAGTATATGGAGAATCCAGCGCTATTACTCCTAAATGAGGAATTTTAAATGAATTTGATAGAAACAGATGTACTTGTAATAGGATCTGGTCCTGGAGGATATCCAGCGGCAATAAGATCAGCCCAATTAGGAAAAAAAGTGGTAATTGTAGAGAAAGAATACATTGGAGGAGAATGTCTAAATTGGGGATGTATCCCAAGCAAGGCATTGATTTCTGCGGCTAAATTCTTTCATAAATTGAAGTATGACGCTCCCAAGATGGGTATTAGGGTAAAAGAGGTTGAATTAGATTTCACCACACTCCAAGCATGGAAAACGGGAATTCAAACAAAATTAATTAATGGAATCAAGCAGTTACTTACAAGAAATGGTGTAACAACGGTCTTAGGAACAGCAAAATTCGAGAAACATGGTGAAGTAACAGTTACAAATGAAGATGGAACTAAGAATACAGTAAAATACTCTGAGGTGATTCTGGCAACTGGAACAACGTTTATTTCTCTTCCTAATTTTAAAATTGATGAGAAGAAGATACTCAGCGCAAAAGGATTATTATCAGTAAAGGAAATTCCCGGTAATCTACTCATTATTGGAGGAGGAGTGATTGGACTCGAATTAGGAACATTGTTTGCAAAACTTGGGTCTATAGTAACTATTGTAGAGTTATTACCTGAAATATTACCAGGGGTCGATCTCCCAATCAAACGATTAATAAGCGCAAAGATAAAACAATTAGGAGTATCGATATTCACTTCTGCGACTTCTAAAGGTTATTCGCCACAGAAAAATGGAAAACTATCAGTTGAGATTGAAACAAAAAGTGAGAAGAAAAAGATTACAGTGGATAAAGTGCTCTTAGCAGTAGGGAAAAAAGCTCAGATAGAGGATCTGAATCTATCAGTTCTCAATTTAAAAATAGATAATAAAGGTTATATTGTTGTAAATGAAAAACAACAGACCTCAATTCAAGGAATCTATGCTGTGGGAGATTGTACAGGTCCACCATTCTTAGCTCACCGTGCAACAAAGCAAGGAATCATAGCTGCAGAGGTACTCAATGGTTTACCTTCTGAAAGTGATTTTCAAACTATCCCAGTGGCAATTTTCACAGAACCCGAGATCTCGTATGCAGGACTTACGGAAAAACAAGCAAAAGATGCTGGTTTCGATGTTATTACTGGAAGAGCTGCGTTTGGTACCTCTGCGAGAGCGATGACCCAGTTAGTTGAAGATGGATACGTTAAGGTTGTCGCTGATAGAACTACCAATCAACTACTTGGTGTCCAGATTGTCGGACCAGATGCATCAGATCAAATTTCCGAAATCGCACTAGCTCTTGAAATGGGCGCGACGCTTGAAGACTTAAGTCTTACTGTACATCCTCATCCCACTCTTCCTGAAATGATTATGGAAGCTGCTGACGCAGCTTTAGACAAGGCTATCCATCAAGTAACTCTTGTTAGAAAAAAAAAATAAAAATTAACTAACTCGGAGAAAACCTTTCTTCAATTAACCTTCTTTTTTTATTCCAGATCCATGATTTTTGGGAATACATTTCATTGGCGAGACGAGTAGCTAATTGGATTTCTGACTCTGTTAATGGTTTAAATTCGAATACTACATCGAAAGTGTTTTCCAACTGATCGATGATGCTTTTTATCAGATTAGATTTGGATAAAGGAGGTAAATTAGCTGTTGGAATAAAGCTACTAGGCCTTTTGCTTGAATAATCACTTCTTCCAGCCCGGAGAACATGATTTAAATGAATTTGATTTGTCTCGAAGAGAAGAGTAAAATGATGAAGGAACCAATCACTCCGGAAATACCCTGCAGATCCTGAGAACTTCTTTTGATTATACAGAATCGAATTTTCGTTATAGATAGAAAATGTTCCAGTCTTTAATTCTAGTTTCAATTGATTAATTATGAGTTCTGAAAACATTCTCGAAATAGATTTAACATCTCGTGCTTTTGGGAATAGTTTTGTTTTTGGTAAAAAAATCGATAAGTTAATATTGCCCAAATCATGATAAACTGTCCCCCCTCCTGATATTCGACGGCCTATCGTGATTTCATTTTCTGAACAATAAGTTAAATCTACTTCCTCACTAATTTGTTGACTCCGTCCTAGAATAACAGCTTTAGGATTTGTCCACACACGAACGGTGGCAGAAAAATCATTTTGAGATGAGAGAAACAGAATTGCATGTTCCAGAGCGAGATTATAGTGAACATTCTCGAAATTAGTTTCTAACCATCGACCTAACATTACTAGGAATCCTTTATTTTGATAGGATATACAGATTTTTCCTCAATACAAATATGTAAAAAAGGATTTAGGTAACAACTACACTAGAGGTAGCACATTGTATCTTGAGAAAAAACAGATCTTTCCTGTAATTGTTATTGGAACTCTCCAATTTGTAATTTTGACAATTATAGCAATGATGTTCTATACAGGGGGAACGAGAATTGATAAAACAACTGAGGGTTATAATTTTTTTACGAATTTTTTAAGTGATCTAGGGAGAACCACTACCTATTCTAGGGAGGGGAATCTAGTATCTGTGATATTATTCGTTCTTGCTCTTACTGGACTGGGGGTTACATTTCTAGCTTATTTTCGTATAATCCCAGAAATTTTTAACCAAAATGAAATGGAAGAAAAATTGGGTAAAATCATTGCAAACATCGGTACTATAGCAGCTTTTACCTTTATGGGAGTGGCTGTTACCCCTGCAAACTTAGTTGCACCTATTCACGATGCACTAGTGGTCACGGGATTCTCATTAGTAGCAATACTACTCGGATTATTACTCGTCCTAACATTAAATGATCCTAAGTTTTCAAAGTTTTACACTCTGACATATATACTCCTGATTATTGTCATACTTGCTTATGGTGGATTGTTCTTTCTAATCCCTGAAATTATCACCTACAATGACCTCCTTATTCGGGTTACTATGCAGAAAGTTGTTGTTTACAGTCTTCTTTTGTGTTTTTTGATCCAGAGTTATGGTATCTGGCGTTATAGAATAGTTAATCTTAACTAAAGAACTGAATTTAAACAAAATTAATTTTAAATTGTATAACAAGACATAATTGAAGATTAAATACTGTGTGTGAAATTGAAAGAAAAGAATTATGCGATTTATACTAACAGACTTACGATATAGGAATAAAAGATTGTGGAGATCAAAAATTTTTTAATGGGGTTTCCAAAAAACATTCATTGATTCTATACAGGAATGGAGTGGTATTCAATTTGAAGCTAGAAATTGCTATGAATCAAATTAATGTGACAGATATGGATGAGGCAATTCTATGGTATACAGAGATTCTGGGTTTTGAACTCTCAAAAGAGCATCATTATCCTCCAAGAGCAGTTGATCTGGTTCAAAAAGGAGATATAAGGCTACTATTATATCAAGTGGAAAAGGAGACAGTCATTGATTATCCCAATCAAGCTCAATCCATTATTATTTTCAAAACAGATGAGTTAAAAAAAACAATGGAAGAACTTAAGGCGAAAGGTGTTCAATTTATCTACAATGATATGTTAGAGTTCCCTGCTGGCCTTTTTAATGCGTTTACAGATCCTTTTGGAAATGTGCACGAAATTGTACAATTTACCTCATAATGCAGAAATAGATAATTTAGGACGCTAATGACTCCTTAGAATTAAACGATAGCGGAAAATTTCTTGATTGACAGGGCAGAGAACTCTCTTGGTAGTTAAAACTCTGTGAGATATCTAAGCTAGAAAGTTCGGGAGGTATTAAAGAGAATTGGAAATATGAATGTAGATCAAGAATAATTTCTACTAAGTGAAAACTAATGACGGAATTCCAGTTATCTCTTTTACAGGGTGTGAGTATAGGACTTTTTGGATTTGTGTTTGGTTTTTTTGAATTGTTTACAAACGCTTTTTATCTTCTTACAAACAACTGGAACCTCCCTAGAAGACAGCACGGAAAAGAACTTCCTTCTCAAGTTAATGATCAGATTGTCCGCCATAAAGTGATTCAAATGCTTGTACTCGGATTTTTACTTCTTTCTATTTCACTTGTATCAATATTATTCATACCTCAACTATTTATAGTTGGTACGACACTAATATTCCTAAATGGTTTACTAGAATATGGAAAATTTCGAAAAAAAGACGCGTTCGCGTTATGGAGCACAATTTCCCTGATTTCAGTAATTCTTTTAATAATTTGAAATTGCTTATCTCAGTTCAATACGTAACTCTTTTGCGTTTGACCACATTTCGTCAAATTTGGGTTTTAATTCCTCAGCAAACTTCTTCTGCCAAACAAATATCCAAGCAAAAAACTCATCGGGCTTTACTGGATTCATTACCTTGACAATGACCTTTTCATTGTCAATAATATCAAAAGCGGTTGTACATTTCAAGCAATATCTGACAACTTTCCGATCAAATACATCAAAGAATTTCGCGATGGAAGCCATATACTCTTCTTCCAAACTACCAGGGGTTACACCACTTAATAAAATTCTATTCGAAACTCCCCTCACGTTTAACTGCGTAATCGTATCGATTAGAGCCATAATAATATCCTTTCGTGGCATACGAGACGCGACACGAAGATTGAGAATAGTATTTAGTTCTTTTTTTGCTTCTCCTATTTTTTCAATATATTGGCCTATTGCTTTCTCACCTAGGGCAACACTCCAAAATAAGCTCTCTTCTGGTTTAACTGTGTGTAGTAGTGAAAGTTTTTCTTCAACGAGAACAGCTTTTTGAGTTATAGATTCTAATTCTGAATTCTTAATGTTTAAGAGATTATTTAGTGCTGATTTTGGATCCTTAGCAATAAATTTCTTAGGCCGAGATTCCTGTTTTTCGACAAGCCCTTTATCTTCTAAAGAACTCAAAACATCATAAACCCTTCCAAACGGAATTTTTGAATCGCTAGAAATGTTCTTTGCCGTTCGAATACCTGAAGATAATAAAGAAAGGTAAACCCGAGACTCATAACTTGATAAACCAAATACCTCAAGTTCCTCGGGAGATATTTTCTCATAATCTACTTCCTTCACTGGGAATGACACCAAATCAATAAACTGCATGAAGGTCTTTTATAGTTTTCAACAGAAAATTGTGGAATACTGAGTATAAAAGATATATTTAACCACTAATTGTTGTGAGTTACATTTTCATCGGAATATTACGATTAACGTAATTATGGAAGAATTCAAATGGATAATAATCAACGATTAGGATTTCTCCTCTCATTTTTTGGAGCGATTGTAGGGATTGTAGGAGGTTTAGGTCTCTTTGTATTAACCTATGAACCTTACATTCTAGAAGAAATGACAAATCTTGCTGCTGAGTCAGGATGTGAAGTCATTGTAAAGGATTTTCTCCCTTATATTTTCGACCTTAGTTTTATTGGTGGAATATTATTTGCCTTAAGTGCTTACGGATTTTACACTGATGAGAAATGGGCCGTTTCGTTTGCTGTTGTTGGAAATACTTTATGCCTTCTTGCGGGGTTCTGGCCCGCAATTCCTGCCATGCAAATGGGATTGGTTCCGTTATGGGGATTAATTTTTCTCCCTAACCTGTTCATATTCTTTTTAATGAATCGATATGTCCAAAATATCCCATGGATAACAATATTATTTGCTTTAATTACTGGAATAGCATATGTTATGTGCTTTTTAAATGGAATCGCCAGTACAAATCGAATGTATCTATATCCGCCAAGTCCAGAATCCTATCCCCCTGTCCCAGATCCTATAGTGACTGTACATTCCGTATTTAGAGCGTTACAACGGGTTAATTGGGTAGCTGCCATTGGTTTTGGCATTGTAACTATTGGAGTTCTCCGTAGACCAAATAAAGATTGGGTTCGAATTCTAACAATAGGGGCATCCCTCCTAGGAGTTATTGCTGGTTATCCTGTAGCTTTGGCCTCCTCTCTCAGTTTTAATAAATTCTCTATGTTCTTTATGGCCCCGATCCTAGCAACAATCCTGTTAATCATTCCACTTTGGCCAACTCTGTGGGAGCGACTTGTCCAAGCACCGAAACAAAAATCTTAGTCCTCCATCCATTAAGGAAATATGGAGAATCTCTTCATATTTCCAATCATTTCTATTTTCCCAGAGATAAAAATAAGTAGTTCCTTATCCAATCCAAATGTAAAACCGATTAACGACCAACTAGCTGGAATAAGTATGGAAATTATTGAACAAATTGGTTTTGGCACCATTAATAGATCATTTCAAACAAATCCCCTTCCCTTTGACACTTATGGAGCGATTTCAGGAGTCTTTATGCTTTTCTTGTGGTTAATTACCTATATTTTTTGTATTATATTACTTGATGCAGAATTAATGTCCCAGAAAACTGCAAAGATTATCTATTTCGTAACTCTGATAATAGGGGGAATGTTATTGGTTTCTATTCCCAATACACTCATTCCTTTT
Organism: Candidatus Hodarchaeota archaeon; assembly: GCA_016839815.1. Classification (GTDB taxonomy): domain Archaea; phylum Asgardarchaeota; class Heimdallarchaeia; order Hodarchaeales; family Hodarchaeaceae; genus Hodarchaeum. The sequence continues at coordinate 36,349 of JAEOTM010000076.1, read as the reverse complement.
TCAGAGATTCTTACAGCAATAGCTGAAAAAGAAGATTTATGGTATCTTCTTCCAGTTTTAGCAATTCTCACAATTTTATTTGGCTCATCTCTCCTTGTTGGAAGGGTTTTTTGTGGATTTGCCTGTCCTCTAGGTACGTTTCAGGAATTACTATCTATGTTTAATTTTAAATCAAACATAAAAGCACAAAGAGCTAATAAGTATCATATTGAGCTCTCACGGCAATATACCGTTTGGATGCGGATATATTACACTGGATTTCTATTTGTCTTTGCTATTTTCGGGATTAACTTCCTCAATAGCCTCGCACTCTTGGATCCATTCTCTGGTTTTTCTGTTCTCCGACCTTCTGTAACTGGATTCGTATTAATTTCATTCCTCGGTCTTGTAGTTGTAGGAATTGCGAGTTTCTTTATTTATCGGCCGTATTGTAGAATTTTTTGCCCATTTGGAGCAGGTTCAGATATTTGTAGTCGATATGCAAAGAATAATTACATAAGAACTGACGATTGTACAGATTGTGGACTTTGTGAACAGATTTGTCCAACTCAAGAAGCATCGGCTGATAGTAATAAAGGTGAATGCTATTATTGTAATCGTTGTGTTGAAATCTGTCCTGAGAATGCTATAAAATTAAATCTAGAAGGATAATCTCCGTTTAAGTGTTACCTTTCCCAACACAATGCTAAAAAATGATAATCAGATTTAATTTCTTTCAAAAATCTATACATTCAGGATTGAACTTGATGTTAACAAAGAAAAACTACCTTCTTATATCCCTAATGTTCTTTTCATTCCTTTCTTATGGTTCAATGAATTTTTTTACGTCTCAAGCCAAGTTATCTAACGGCTATACCGATGTTTCGGTAACTGAAGCGCGCAATCTAATAGAAAATACGACCAGTCTCTTTATACTTGATGTGAGGACCCAAGATGAATATTCGAGTGGCCATATACCAAATGCGACGTTGATTCCTCATACTGAAATACTTTCGAGACAAAATGAACTTCCAGATAATAAATCGCGTCCCATTCTAGTTTACTGTAGATCGGGGACAAGATCCGTCATTGCTTCACTTTCCTTAGTCGATTTGAATTATACAATGGTATTTAACATGTTAGGAGGTTTCAATGCTTGGAAAGAGGCAGGATTTTCTTATGAATCACCATTTATTGATCCTACCGGAACATTTATGCGATACTTAGTCCTGATAACTGTAGTGGGTACATTTCTGATAGTAATTATTGTGATTATTCGGGAACGTTACTTCAAGAAGATTAAATGAGACTATCTTAACAGATAGATTTTTTATTGTCTCTTTCTTTCAAACCTACTAGGTCATGACTTGAAAGTATCGTGAGACCCCTTCTACTAAGAAAGGTGAAATTCTATGAAAATTGTCGTTCCAGAAAACTTTAATGAACCTCCATCAGAGATGGACTCATTTCTTATTCCTGACTTTGTTAAAAAAATGAATGAGTTTATTTCACGAGCTAAACAACTAAAAACAAGCGTTCCAAGTGTATTGGGTGAATATAAACACCTGGGAATAGTTGGTATTGGTGGTTCTCAAGTTCAACCCTTAATATTCAAACCACATTGCTCCTTTCCTACTACACATCTGGAAGTTCCAGATCCTTATATCTTGAATGATTTTCTGAAACAGGACATCAAAGATACTCGTGTTATATATTGCTCACGTTCAGGCACGACAAATGAAGTACTAAGTTTTATTCCTTATCTTATGGATTATGATTCTCTTGTTGTTACCAACGGTGGAGCCTTATTGGAAGTCGCAAACCAGTTCGGGTGGTCCATCGTCTCTGTTACTCATGATATTTCAGGTCGATTCGCAATCCAGAATGAATTAGGTGTTGTTCCAATGATTGCAATGGGGCTCGATCCAGATGAATTCTTATCGAATTTAAAGAAGAGTTATGGGAAATTTTTTAAGAAAGGTTCCTCGGCAGAAGAAGCAGCTATTAAGATTTGGAATTTAGAACAATCGGGCATTTCTAAGGCCAAGATTCTTCCTTCTGGTCATTATACTAATGGTTTAGGAATTTTATTAACACAACTCTTGAATGAATCTGTCCCAAAACATTCTAGTGATGCTTTAGATACATCATTACATCTAATGCCTCGAAGTGCTCATTCAGATGTACAACGATGGTATGGTGGGATTAACGATTCTTTTCTCTTTTCAATATTCTGCAGCGAATATCTCAACGATCTAGTGGAGGAAGACTTTCCAAAAAAACTAGGGAAAATTGTACCTGGAATAAAGGCGAAGGCAGGACAACATTTGAATATCACCTCTAAGGCCGTTGCTGATACTTTTCCTGGGCCAGTATTTCAGATAGAACTAGAAAAAAATACCGTTGCAGAAACAGCTAAATGTGTGGGTTTTTTTCATGCGTTAACAATTAGATTATGCCAATTAAAAGGATCTAATCCATTTGACCAACCCGCGGTTCAGAATTACAAAGATAGAGCTTCCCAGCTCTATACAAAATTAAAATAATCTACGTTTAGCTTAAGTGTTGGGGAGGACTATTGCTAGTGTTCTTTCCTACACAAATAAGCACTTATTGCATTTACACTTCTAGGTATTCCTGAAGAGAATCTCTAAAAATGACTCTTCTCAAAAATATGGAGATATTTTGATGTCAATTTCACTGAAGCTAGTAATAGGGTCTTTTATCACCGTGGGACTTCTGGGTTTGATTGTTGTTGGAGCATTTATAATGAATCCTGTATTTTTTCTAGAAAGTGAGGATATTATCGTAAACAATTCCTTATATCAATCTGCTCCTCGTGACAGTGTTTTAATTAATGATGTCTCGATTATAGGGAAGAAAATAGTAATTAATGTCTCTTATGGTGGAGGATGTAAAGATCATTTATTTCGATTAATTGCCTCTGATTCATGGTTAGAGTCTTATCCTGTCCAAACACCCGTCTTATTCAGTCATGAATCAAATGACGATATGTGCGAAGCATTTTTCACCGAATTGTTCAGCTTTAATTTAAATCCGTTAAAAGAGCGATATCAGGAACTATATAGGGAGACTTCAGCGACGATCCATCTGAGGATCGAAGGTGGGACAGATTATATAGGAATCGACTTCTCATTCTAAGATAAGCGAGATTACATTGATTTTTAATATTTAAATCTCTGATCCTGGATTATTCATATCTAAATCCTGGTAATAAACTGTAATGCGATCCTGATGATCAAACCCTACTCCCTCATATGCCCGACGAGCGGGAATATGTGCATCATCTAAACCCGTCTCGACAAGTGCAAATCTGAGACCAGACGATCGGAAGAATTTAAGTACATGTCTGTACATATATTTTCCCCAACCTTCACCTGTGTATGAAGGAAGAATCCCATTGTTCTCAATTATACCATAGTTTTTTTCTGGTCTTAGTATAAAAGAAACATATCCAAAAACTCCCTCTTGATTCTCCAATACCCATATCCATTCTGGATGTTCTGAATACAATTTGTGATTTTGAGTTGTTTTGCTTTCAGGCCAAGGTAGCTCGGGGTTAAAATATATTCCTTTAAACACTTCTTCGCCTACTCTTTGTACAAAGCTCTCGTAAATTTCAGAATAGCATACAACCGTAATTTCATCTATCTCTGGAAAATCTTTCTTTTCCGCATACCGAAGAACTACTCCTTCTTTTTCTCCAATCATCATCGTTTTTTCCCATCAGACTTGATCGAGGAATTTGCTTTTTCGATTTCTCTTGAAACTTTTTATACTATCGAACTAATCCCCCTCATGAGAATTAAGAAGGGTAATGAGATGCGGATACCTTGTGAGAAAACAACTTTTCTTTTACTATGTATGATTATGACAAATCTAATAATGGTCGGAGGATACAAATCCACTTTCTCAATAAATCAAGATGCAACCGATATTCTCTTGGATAATTCTCTCTATCAATCAGCACCAAGAGACTCTTTCACTATTATGAGTCTTTTTCTTGATGGTGACATCCTAACGATTAACATCACGTATGGGGGAGGATGTGAGGATCATATTTTTCGTCTAATTGGATCCAATGAGTATTTAGCATCCTCTCCTGCTCAAACTTACGTTCTTCTAAGTCATGATGCAAACAATGATTCATGTGAGGCTCTTTTATGGGAAACATTGGAATTTAACCTTGTTCCCCTTGCGTGGAAATATCAAGAGTTCCATAAGGCAGATTCAGAAACAATTAGAATTCATATTATTGGGGGATTGGAAAACGTAACAATAAATTATACTTTTACACTAAATGAAACCACAATAACAAATAACCAAATCACAAATATCGAAGTCTGGCCTTTCCTATTATCTCTGGCCTTTTTTGGTGCATTGAAAAGGAACTCCAAGAAAGAATGTTTCGCATAATTCTTTCGAAAATCCAGTTCAGAAAGCTTTTTCGTTAAGAATAAGACTAGACCCCTGAGAAGATATGAGCTCCGAATTTTCTTGCAGTTATCATCCTAATCGAAATGCTGTTGACAAATGCGAAAATTGTTCCATTTATATTTGCTTAGAGTGTAAGAAGATACTTCGTGCCAATAGAACCCGAATTCAAAGGCCAGATATTTTTTCTCCAAAAACGGTACTTTGTCCGAATTGTTATTATGAAGCCGAGGAAAAAAGACAGGCAACCTCAAACAGGATTGGGATAGTTTTCCCACTAATTTTTGTTGCGATCTTTATTGGTTTTTTCCTTTTTATTCTGGCGTTTCTTTTCATGTTTATTGGTGATTCACAGAGTTTTAGTATAATATTCTGGGTCTTTGTACCAATGTTCATTCTTATTCCTATCATCTTCGTAGGGATATATTTGGTTACATTTCGGTTTACAAAGCCAAGAAGATCAAGAGCTATTCAAAAAGAACGAGAAGTATTTCAACAGTCGCTTGGAGATTTGCGTTCACCAATTAGGGATAGCTATCAGAATACAGAACTTTTTTGTTCAACTTGTGGAGCAATCATTGAATTTAATGAGCGATACTGTCCGAAGTGTGGATCTTCGACTCATAGATCTTGATTTTCTTCTTTCACTAGATTATCAAGCAGACGTCCTAAATAGCTTTCAAGCTGATCTCGCTCCTTTTCTGTAAAATTCTCATAATAAATTTCAGTCATCTCTTGAGAAACCTGCACATATTTTGATTGGAGGGATTTATTTTTATCTGTTATGTAAACAAGTATTTTCCTTCTATCTTCTGTTGAATGAATTCGTTTAATATGATCGGAGGATTCCAGACGATCCAGCATAGATGTCAAAGTTGATTTACTAAGTCCAGTTTCTTTTGCAAGTTCTATTATGGATAAACCATCTTGTTTCCATAGGGCAAATAGTATCCTTCCTTGAGCAGGATTAATATCTTGGATTTGGTGAGTCTTTAGTTTTTTTGTAAAGATCCGTCCACTACGTTGGTGAATTTTAGCAATTAAATAACCAGCAGCACGCTGGTCTTTCATAGAACTCATACACTTCACGTAAATTGAAATTTAAACTTACCTTTGTACCAAACCTCAACAGTTTTCGGAATCAACTTCAGGATAGTATAGTCTTCATCTTCTTTGCCTTTCGGATAATATCTATCCCACCAATCAAGCCATAGCGCACTCTTTATGTTTTTATCTGTCACAATTTCAATGGCTCCTCCCAGTGTGAGTCCTCTGAAGTTTTCAGGATCACTAATACAGAGAGAAACAGCTGTATTACTTTGGATGTGTGCTACTTTTGATGATGAAGTATTTGTAGAGATATAAATTAAGAGGTCTTCTTTATGAGCATCAAAAATTTTAACAAGCTCTGGAAACTGTTCTTTATTTCTAAGATTAAATACAGCCCTCGTATGAGGGTACCCGTTTTTATCAATTGTTGTGAAGCATGCCGTCTTTGATTCTTGCATCAACTTAGCACTAAAGTCTTTCATTTCTTTTTCATTCATCGTGAACCCGTTTAAATATTTGTACGATATACGATAATACGGTATAGTATTGTTTTATATCATACTAATATACATTATGATTCATCACTCATACAATAGTCCTATAAAAGGAAGAAGTAGTGTGTGAAAATTTGAAATGATTCATCTTTTTGCTATTTGTAACATTGAAACTGGGATAGGCCACGAAATCTTTGTGAATAAGGATATTAAATTGAAAATAGATCCAACTCTCCTCTGGCCATTAGTAAGTGCATTGACAGCATTTTCTAGAGAATTTGCAGGCGAAGGATCCTTACGTAGCGTTCATCTAGCTGAATTTCAGTTAGTTATGTACAATCCGAAGGAAGAAAACACCATACCAATAGCCTATATCGTACTACAGGATATTTATGATAATGTAGGCTATACAAAAGCTAAAATTGATGCAATAGACAAAAATTTGAACGTTTTTTTATCAACAATAATTGATTCAAATTTCTCTAAACTAAGCGTTATCCCAGCCAATGAACAGAAACGAATGAAAACAATTATTCAGTTTTCCCAACATTTTCCAGATTCCCTCTCGGATTCAATTACTGCTGAAATCAACCGTTTTGAAGCAAAAAATATGATGGGTATGCGGTTTCTTAGTCTATATATAGCAGATCTGGATGAAGGAATAATTAAGAACTTTGGTAAAAATAATCCGAATGAACGGGCAATTTTTCAGTCGTTTATACCTATTATTCCTTCTGGAAAAGACTTATGGTTAGAAGCCATACGAACTGAATCTGATGAATTAGAAGAAATGGATCGTGAGGGATGGATTATTAAACGAATTGGAGAAAATACTGACTTTCTGTTAATGTGTCGTTTCTTCTACAATAATGATATTAAACCCTACCTAGAGACCTTGTTGAATAAAATTAATTCCCAGCTCTATGAAGGAATAAAGGATCAATTACCTCCGCGCCCTTTTTAATCACTGTAAGGAATGAGGATATTTTTCCGTTATATCGGTAAAACAATAGTGGATAAAGCAATTGCTAACTGTCCAAGAGGATATAGTATCGGACCAATCATCCTGTCCATGGGTTTGAAGAACTTATTCATGGAGAATTCAATATCTGTAATAAAAATAAGGAATAATCCTGATGTAAGTATAATCACACTTACTAAAGGCAATATGCTTCCAAACCAATTAATAATAGCTCGTGATAAGAGATATAAAAGCATAATTGGATAAAAACAGGTTATTACGCGAAATTTACCCATTTGATGAATATAAGTAGCATCCCAGTTTGATTTTAGGGATAATGTATAGAGGAGAAGAGCACCACTGAGTATTAAAATGTCCAACGGAAGAAAAAATCCTCCACTTGTATAAAGAAGGGCTATCGTATAAAATAAATAACTTACAATGAAGATAAAACTCCCAACAACAAACGCTTGTGTATTGTCATTAATTGACACATTGTTTATATCACCGAGAAGACCAATACTCATCCCTAATAAGATGGCGGTTGCATAAGGAGAATCAATAGATACACCTAATATTAATCCTAGGAGAACTATACCTACATTAATAACTGTAGTTATTGGTAAAAAATAATATTTTTTGCTTACAACTTTGGAATTAGTACTGATATAATTTTTTCTAATAATTACCAATTCTAGTATTATTATGCTAATTCCAAGAATAATAAACAGCAACGAAGCAGTTGACAATCACACTTCACCAGATTAGGTTTTGTGTAAAGAATATACATTCCCGTTTAAGAGCTCCACGAAAGCAGTATATGATCTGCGAGAAGAGAAAAGAAAAATTACCATACGAATTGAGGATTTGAGTATGGTTTGTTTAAAAAGGGTTAAGGGATAGGTTTTGCAATTAATAGTTATATTACTAGTCATTTCGAGAATCTAAATGAATCTTGACATATTCCACCGATTCACTAGCTAACTTTTCCAGAACATTGTGATCCACATCTGAAAGCTTTTTAAGATATAAACAAGATTTTCCTGTTTTGTATTTTCCCAGTTTAGACAATAGATGATCGTAGCGATCAAAACCTGACATGATGTATAGTGTAAGGTACTGTTTACGAGGAGAGAATCCAATTAAGGGCCAATCACCTTCTCGACCACTTTTGTACTTATAATGATATTCACCGAATCCAACAATACTGTCACCCCACATCGAAGGTTCTTCCTGAGTTACTGATTTCATTAGTTCCAGTACTTCAAAACAATCCTTACGCTTCTCTTGATCTGTTACTGAATTCAGGAATTCCTCTACATTAAGATCATTCTTCTTTGTCTTCAATTCTGCCATAAATGAAACAAAAATAATGAAGATAAAGTACTTTTTATTCCCTCTTCGTAAAGGACATTTTGAATCAGTCTTTGTAAAAGGGAAATTAGATGAGTCATACTCTCCTTATTTTGGATTTACAATTGGGAAACTTTGTTGGTTCACCACCAATATTCCAAGGAAAATTTCTACTTGAAAACACAGGAGAAATTTTAAGTGCAGCAAGAAAAGTTAAAGCGAAAGTAATTTTTATTCAACATATGGGTGGGACAGGAGATCCAGATGAACCTGGAACTAAAGGATGGGAAATTCATCCTAGTATTAAACCCCAAAACAATGAAGTTGTTCTTCAGAAAACAACACCTGATTCATTTTTCAAAACCGAACTTGATGTAGTTCTAAAATCAATGAATGTACAAACACTAATAGTTCTTGGTCTCCAAACAGAATATTGTATCGATACGACTGTTAGACGTGCCTATACTCTAGGGTATAATGTATTACTAGTGAAAGATTGCCATAGTACCTGGAATTCTGAAGATCTTTCGGCTTCGCAGATTATTAGGCATCATAATAACGTTCTTGGAGGTTATTTTGCGAAATTAGTAACTACTAATGAGATATTAGAAAAATACTTGGCTGAATCAAAATAAATTTTAATTATTAAACATACTTTGAGTGTGTAGAAGAAAATAACAAATAAGTACAGAATATTGAGAGAATAATGACTATTTCCTAGAGTTTGGATTGGGGGAATGGTTCTATGGCGAAAAATTATAAATTCAAGCAGAGGATTCAAATAGTCAATTAAACCTGACAGGATAAAATTGTCAAAATTATTTTAAAATTTGGGATTTCAGGTCATTTGAAACAGGATGGATTCAGAAGATTTAGCAAAACTGTTGAGCTTGGTGGCAAACCCTATTAGAGTCGATATTATAAAATTTCTCGATAATGAACCGCGTTCTTTTTCAGATTTTTTGAAGGAGCTATCATTAGAGTCAACTAGCAAATTATCATTTCATTTGGAGAAATTATCTTCTCTTATTCACAAAAATACTAGTGGTCTATACGAATTAACTCCTTTGGGAGAGAAAATCTACTTCTTATTGCTTAAGTTTGAGAATGGAGAGATTAAGTTAGAATCAGACCCTCAAGAAGCAATTTCAGTAAAGTCTGAAGATATGAGTTTTAAATTTAGAAAAGACTTTTTGCTACTACTTTACATTACATTAGGGGTTGGTGTTCTCTTTACTATACTTTTAGGCATATCGACAACAATATTTACAGATTTAGATTTATTATATTCCTTTATGTATGGGATAGTGCTTATTTTTCCAATGATTTACTTATTTACCTATCTATGGAAAATAAAAAGTCAGAAATTATCCCTTTCAATCGCTTTTCATAATTCCTTTACTCTATTGATTTTGTACATCATTGGTGTTGCTATAGCGTTTGCAGCTCTAAATTTTGGCTTTGATCATGATAAGTTTCCTCGAATTTTAACAACTTGGATTTTCAATGAACAGTATGATCATGGAATAATCTTTCAATCTCCGATTATAACAAGAAATTCAATAATCTTTATCTGGCTTGGAATTTATACGCTTGTATTCCTACTTATGTCTTTAATATCAGGTTTTCAAGAAAACAAGATCCCTGAAGAGAGTATGTTAACATTGAGTAAAATCAGATTATTTACACAGCCTCACTTCTGGTTAATATCCGGATTTTCACTAGGGATTCTCTCAATATTAACAGAGAATTTGGAATATGATATCGACCCACAATATTTCGCTACTCCTCCTCCTGTATTACCGACAACTGGAAGATTATTTCCCTCGTTCGCACACCTATTTCCAATTATCCCTTCATTGGTAATATTAATTCTCATCTTTCTAACAGTTCAAAGACCAGAAAACTTTGAAAGAAATAGGACAGGGCGAATACTTTTAACTACCTGTTTACTGGTACCGGTACTCTTAATAACAGTTTCTGTTGCTGATTCACTGATACTTTTATCATCACAAGAGATGGATGAACCTGATATGATCTTTCGTATATTTACTTTTTTATTCTCCAAATTAATTTTGGGAATAAGCCAATTTTTAAGTTTAATCGGATTTAGTCTTCTTCTTCAAAATTCTGTGAATACCGATTTATAGATTTAATCCTATTATGGAAAGGCACACCGCAGCAGTAAAAGACAAAGGTGTCATTATCTTCTTTTCCAATTCTCTCCGAGACATAAAGTTGGCAATCGTGTTAATTGTTAAATATATCGCAAAAACCCAGATACCTAGATTGGCTATATCAGGAAATGGGAAGTTTATAATAAATTCAGCTTGAACTGCAACGAAAATCGTGGCAATTGAGAATATAAAGAGAGTAATTACACTTAATCTTCTTAAATTATCAGGTAAAACTTCTTACTTTCCTCCATAGGCTGCCTTCCCATACGGTTTTCCAAGAGCAAGGAGAAGTTGAAAGATACTAAGTCCTATGAAGATTATAATTACTAGTACTGCTGTAATTGATGTTATCACACTCATTCTGGTTTCCTCAAATAGGGATATTGGATATGGTTCATTACCATTTCAGCTAAATCAGATTTTCAGGAGATTTTTTAAGATCTTTTTCAGAATGAAAGGTAAATAACATTTTTATTCCGAGATTTGCTTTTGAACGTCACAGTATGGTGAAAATTATGTTTGATTGTAAAATAACTGTAGTGAAGAGAACCGTCAATCACGATCTAATAAAAAAATATGTAAAAGAAAAATATCATGCTATCAAGAGTTGTGAACGTCTCAAGGATGGACAGGAGTTTATGGTTACCGAGGAGACTAGTTATAAATCTCCAGAGGGATTTTGTGAATGGGCATGGGCAGATATTCGTCATGATATTCTAGCACTGGCATATGGTGGTACAATTCCTCATATGGCCAGCGAAAACAGTAATATTGTGGGTTGTACTGACTGGATTCGACCAGTCTATTTTAAAATCGAAAGAGTAGAACAAAACGAGGAATGAATAACTTTGAAAGGAGCGATACAAGTACTTTTATACGGCCTAGAAAGAAGTGGAAAATCTACACTTATTTCATCATATCAAAAAGGAGAATTTAGGCCTGGAATTCCATCTACAGCACATCAATCATATGATATAGTCGTTGAAGGGAAGGCAACTTTTTCACTTATCGAAGTGGGTGGAAGAAAAGAGGTACGCAGGTTTGTTGAGGAATATCTCCCCCATGTCGATGCCACGATTTTTGTGATTGACGGTAGTGATGAAACAACCTTCTCTGAGGTTAGAAGAGAATTTCTACGGATATTAAACAATCCAATTACACTTGGAAAACCTCTAGCTGTTGTGTTTAACAAAGTAGATATTTCTAGAACACATCCTTCAGTAGTGATCGATCGTTTGGATATTTTAAACCGATATGACCGTCCACATCGTGTTTTTTCCACAACCTGCAAAATTCCAAAGTCATTCGGGGATGTTCTTGTCTGGATCCATGAATGCATGGAAGAGGATAAATTTCCTTTAGAGGATAAAGTTTCAAGACTACTCACCATCTATATCTTCGATATGCTCGTAGAAAAGAAAGAAGGTTTACCATTACTAGCGCTATTGGGTCAGCTAGAAATTATATCCAGGACGGGTCAAGTAGAATATAATCGCGACAAAATTCTCATTCTTCTTAGGAAGTTGCGTACAAAAGGTGACTTGGAGTATGATGATTTCAAACAAGTCTGGAAAATAACCGATAAAGGCCGAGGGAAATTACAAGATCCAGATCTCATAAAAGGAACCAAACATGAAAAATTACGGGCAATTCTGGATGAGAAGGAAACGGGTAAGGCATTAAAAGAGCAAAAAGACGTTGTTGACGAATTTGATATCGATGAACTTGCAGAACTATATAAGGAAACAACAAAACGCTAGAATCGTCTATAAAAAAGATAGAATTGAATACCTTACACCCTGACTACTAAATTCACATCTTTTAAGTGAGAAATGATGCTAGCTTACGTACATATTGGAATAATAATCGGTATAAATCTACTGTTGTATCTGATTATTACTCTTCCATTGGATCTTATGACATACAGACGTGAAGAAAGTACACGGAAAAAAAAGATACGTCCTAAGGCAAAACAAGATATTCTGTCAACTCTCACCTATTTGTCTTCATTAACCGTATGGGTCCTGTTTATATTAATACCATTCGAGCAGATATTTGAGTCCAACTTTTTTTACTATCCGCTTGGTTCAAACCTAGGATTTTATGGGATTTGTATTCAGTTCATTGGGATTCTTCTTATTTCTGTAGGTACAGTGGTCGCTGTCGTTGGTCGTCTTTCACGAGGGAAACGTGCGTTTTCATGGGGAATCCCTATTATATTAGAAACAGGAGGGATGTATAAATATATTCGACATCCGTTATATGCTTCATATTGTTACTATTTTCTTGGCTTCCTTTTAGTTTTACAAAATCCTCTTTTATTGTTACTTCTTCTGGGAATTCCAGGTTATGTGAGTATCTCAAAGTATGAGGAAGAGATCTTAAGAAAATATTTCGAGAAAGAGTATGGTGAATACCAGAAAAAAACTAAGCGATTTATTCCTTTCATATGGTGAGAACTAAGGAAGATCAAATTAGGAAGGGAATTGCTTCTGACAAATGTGCAAAAATTACAAAGAAAAGGACTTCTTAATCAAAATGAAATTGAAAACATACTAAAATACATTGAGGAACGTAAATGCACAAATGGAGGATATTGCTTTTATCGTCAGGATGAAGCGAACAGCTCCGACACATATTATGCAATTGCTATCCAAAAACTGGTTGATGAGAAGTCGATTGAGAGTTCCGCCACTATTTCATATCTACACGGACTACAACATCCTGATGGGGGATTCTTCAGTATAATTCAAGCATATTATGTAATAAACACTCTTTCTCTTTTTCTAAGTTCTCCAACAAAGGATCCTTCCCAGTTCATCTTAGATAAATACCATTCATTCCATGATCAAAATCTGCCTGTAGAAATATCCGTTTTTCGAAAAATCTATTTCTTAACAAGTCTTACTACTACATTAAAGCATGAGTTATATCCTGAATTAAAAAAAGAAATAATTTCCTTTATATTATCATTTAGGAATCAAGATTATGGTTTTGGGAGTTCAAATTTATCGACTTTAACTGAGACTATGCAGGCGGTTCAAATTCTCAACTGGTTGGATTTTCCCATTAATGAGATAAACAATGTAACTAGATTCATCTCAAGTTGTAACAGTCCACATCAGTCATTCACGAACATACCTGGAACTTCGTTATCTTTCTTGGAGTATATCCACGCTGGTTTCATTGTTTCAAGGATGTTATCCTATAAACCAAAATATTTAGATACAACTCTCAAATTAGTCAAAGGATGTCAAACAACCCTCGGTGGGTTTTCTAGAACTCCTTACACTGGAATCGCTACTCTGGAAAACACTTTCTATGCAGTCGATACTCTTTTTCAACTAATTGATTTACTTTAGATTTTTAACTCCGAATATGTAATGGTGGCAATGGATTTAAGGTAGGTATCTGATTATCGGAAAAACCGTTTATTAATTGGAATACGTGATTTATAATGGGAAAAACAACAAGTGTTCTTTTGATATTAGTCATTGTTCTTCTTGGAGCAAATATGTTCCAATTTTACTATTTTACTGAAATTTCCCCTCCTGAAATTCCCCCTCCTGGAATTCCCGAGGAAGACGTTCCGCGGGATATTACTGAAGTAATGGAAAATGTAACACAATTTTTAGGCAAGATTGTGACCATGGAAGGATATTATGTTCTTGGTGGATCACACAAGGCGCTATTACTCAAAAATGTGGATGATTTTCAACAAAATACTATTATACCTACCACAAAGTATATGGAAGTATTAGGAGACGTACCAAGTGTACTTTCTCGTGAAACAGGTAGCTGGATTAGGATTAAAGGAAATATAACTTGGGCAGAAGAATCGGAAGGAGTAGGTGGACTTGAGTATCTTCTTGAAAAATCCTCATATACCGTAATGACAAGACATCCACAGTACAGAGAAAGCATTTATCATATTCTTATGAATTATTCAGCTCAAACATATGCGAATAGATATGCTGTTTTAATCAGTGGAGGTTATCGTGCTGCTAAAGCCTATAGCCGGTATTGGAACGATTTGAAATTCATGTATTCAATCCTTGTTAATAAATACGCTTATGACCCACAAAATATCATTGTTATTTATAAAGATGGAATAGCAGAAGATACAGATATGCCTGTCAATATTTCTGCCAATTCACAGCATTTCAACAACACATTTAACTACCTTGCACAAATTATGGATCCAAAAGATAGTTTGTTTATATACACAACAAACCATGGGTGGGAAGAAGGATTATGTTTGTATTATTACGAAACGATATCTCCAGAACATTTTGCAGAAGTATTAGATCCAATAGATTATGCTAAGATGATAATCGTCATGGAACAATGTAATTCAGGTATTTTCATACCTGCGCTATCTGGATCCAATCGTGTTATTATGACTGCAGCCTCTGGGACTGAAAGCTCATGGTCATGTGACAATGAAGGATCATATGACGAATTTGTATATCATTTCATGGTTGCTGTAAATATGCAAACACCTGACGGTACACCTGTTACTTGGCATGATGTAAATACTGACGGCTTTATTTCGATGAGAGAAGCCTTTAATTATGCCTTAGTAATGGATAGTAGAGCAGAGCATCCGCATTATGATGATAATGGAGATGGAGTTGGTGTAAATGCTTTTTTGCTCTCCAGTGTGACACTTGGAGAAGAAGGGTACTTTGGCAGCTCAACCTACTTATAAAAAGTTATGAAACACAAGGTGACATAATGGTAGTTCTACAAGAGTTACCGGAACATTATCGTGTTTACTCAGAACTAGTAGCCTACTTCAAATCATTTAAATCAGTTATTGGGATTTTTCTAAGCGGAAGTAGTGCTACTGATTCTATGGATAAATTTAGCGACATAGATATAGGAATTGTGGTGAACTCCGATGACAATCGGGATTCTATCTGGAAAAATAGGTGGAAATGGGCTTTACCCAAATGGTTTCATAGATTTGATGCAGATCATGTTAGAGATCATTTTATCATATATTTTTTCTACCCTGATGTGAAAGCAGATATCGTATTGTATACAATGGATACACTTCCTCCTCCAGAAGGAGGACCATATCTTTTAACTTATGTAGATAATTCTAAGATAAGTGATTGGAATGTAAGTAATAATCTGAATGTGAAATCAACAGAAATCCCTTCATCCCTTGATGTAGAAGAAATTATTCACGATGATGAACGTATTTGGGCCTGGCTTTTCTATTGTTACCTCCATATTGCTAGGGGGGAATATTATACCTTGGCTGCAGATTTCTTTATGCTTCGAGGGATCGTTGAAAAATGGATTGCACATTTTCGGTATCGTTCACCATTTGGTACAAGAAGGTTAGAATCAAAATTCTCTCTTGAAGACTTGGATCTCTTAAAAAATCTCTTTCCGATACCTGAAAAAACTTCATTGATGAACGCTTGTGACTCATTGATAGACATAATGAGTGAGCTAAGAACTGAAATCTCATCACAGTTAGGAGATATCTGGAGAACTTCAGAAACAAGCATAAAAAAAGTAAAATCTGCGTTTCGAGACTTAACAAATTCCGTGGATTAGTTTGATGCCAAAAAATTAAGTTGTTTTTACTTCTCGGTTGTTAGTTCAAACATTTTTTGTAAAGATGCCTTTGCTCTGGTTGAAACAGTTGAAGGAATTTCAATCTCATGCTCTGGAGAGGGAGAACGAAGAACTTGTAAGGTATTTTCCAGATTAATGCTTTTCATATGTGGGCAGAGTACACAACTTCCTAAGATTGTTTTGTTTGGAACCTCAACTTTTAAACGCTCTGCTAATCCGCATTCAGTTATTAAAGCGAATTTCTCTGCTGAAGATGTTTTAACATATTTGATCATACCTCCTGTACTCCCTACAAAGTCAGCTACCATGACAACAGAAGGATCGCATTCGGTATGTGCTAGAATTTTAATACCAGAATGCTCTGAGCGAAGTTGTTGAACTTGTTCTTTCGTAAACTGGTTATGGACAATGCATTCTGCTGTCCAACCTACAATATCTTTACCTGTAAGTGGCCCAAGATTATTCATCATGTGCTTATCTGGAACAAAGATTACCTTATCGGAGTCTAATTTCTTGATTATCTCTACAGCATTCGCACTTGTAACACACACATCACATTCAGCTTTTACAGCAGCAGAGGTGTTAACATAACAGGCAACAGGAGTTTCAGGATGTTGATTACGTAAATTAATTATATCCTCTGCGGTAATTCCTTCAGCTAAAGAGCAACCAGCTTCGAGTGAGGGGATTAAGACCCTTTTTTCCGGATTTAGGATTTTAGCTGTTTCCGCCATAAATTCCACTCCACAAAAAATAATAGTATCTGCCTCAACTTCCATAGCTTGACGACTAAGGCCATAGCTATCTCCCACAAAGTCTGCAACACCAAAAATAACTTGAGGCATTTGATAGGAATGAGCGAGGATCACTGCGTTCTGTTCTTTCTTTCTTTGATTGATTTCCCAAGTAAGCGGAGCAATTAGTTCACATTGTTCTCTAGTCCAATTCAATGTTTTCATTATCTTATATAAACGCTCAACTTCTTGCACTATATCTGTCTTTGAGGGAGAAGGACTAAGAATGGATGTTTTCACACTGAATTACCTCTATAGATACACCTTTTGGGAGTTTTCATAAGGTTAGAGCTTGAAGAAAATTGTTATAAATCGTGTTTTTGAGAAGTAAAAAGAAATTTAAGAATAAAGAATGCTTACTTTGACTCACTTTTTACTCTAGGAGGACCGATCAAAAAAATATTGTTTTTATCTGGATCTTCGAACGAAATCATTGATACCATTTCGGGGTAGTCAATAATATCAGAAGTAGTAACTCCTTTTGATTCAAGTGATGCTTTTGCTTTCTCAACATCATTAATTGAAATGTTTAGCGAATTTGCAGGTTTAAAATCTCCTGATTCTTCTCGATATTGACTTAACCCTAAGAAAGCTCCTTTTACTGGTAAGCAAAACTCATACCATCCTGCCATGGGGATTTCTAGATTTACAGATAGTTCTAAGACTTCCTCATAGAATTTCTTTGAAATTTCGTAATTCCTAATAGGATGGGTTGTATACATCGAAGCTGAATCATATATCTTTGACAAAGGCACCATTTTGGATGTTTTTTTCTCGGATGCTTTTTTGACAGTTGTTGATTTTCTTCCCCGTTTCTTTTTAGCCATAATTAATCATCACAGTAAGGTAATTTGCATATACACACAGTAGATACTCTTCTTTAAGAGCTAATCTAGACTGAATTCGTTAAACTGATTCTTAAGACTCATTTCTGGGGAGAGAAACTAGGAAAATTCCTTACCTCACGATTGATTCTTCCAGGTGTGGATAGATCAGAAAGACCGCAATTATGAAAAAAGGGATAAGAAACAATTCTACACCTATCGATAAATAGAATGGGGATTTTTGACCGAATGTATCCCATAACATTCCACCTACAAGAGGGCCAATTATTCCTCCTAAATTATTAAAAGTGGACTGTAATCCGAACAACCTTCCACGATGGCTTTTTGAGACACGACTTAAAAAATTCTGGATGATTAGAATTCCCGCTGATACAATAATTGTATCTAGGGTTAAAAGGAGGGTAAAAATTAATAGACTTGAGGTATTTATTAGAAAGAATGTAGTAACTGCTCCTAATAAGCTAGCCAAAGTAATACCACTATAGGGATTAATTTTATCAGCAAGGTCCCCAAGCTTTGGGGCAAGATATACTGAAGCGACCCCTGCAGGAATGTAAATATACGTTGCAATATTTGGATCAGTCGTAAGATTCTCTAATAAGTAAACTAACAAAAAGGGTTTAGCAAGCGAGCCATTTATAGAACCTAATAGAAGTACAAACAAAAAGAATAAGATACTCAGTCTGTAATACCTCGCTATTTGGTTATTTTCCACGATTTTTACTTGAGGTTCATCTGAAGAAATAAATTTGATGTCCTCATCCACATTAAAAAAAAATAAAATTCCTGCAAGCATATTTCCTAAGCAATAGATTAAAAGTGGGCTATAAACAAAAAGAGGATTAGGATTTGTAAATGAGTTAGCATATCCCCAAATGCCAAATCCAATGAAGGCACCAATTAATTGGCCTTTCCCGATATTAGAATCCCTGAGACCGTAAGCTTTGGCTCTATGGAATTTCGATGATTTCTCAGCAATCATAGTATTAAGAGGAATCCAGAATAAACTGACGATAAATCCAAGAAAGAACATTCCAGCGAGTATTCCAACCAAAAAATCGGTTAAGATTGCTAGGAATAAGATTATATATGACATCGCCCTTCCAAACGATCCAATTAATACCATTTTCTTCTTACTCAGTCCATAATCTACTAAGATTCCAGCAATAGGCGATGATATCATATATCCAATTACATTAGACGAAAAGACTAAACCCATTTCTGTACCTGATGCATCAATTTGCTGACTAACAACGAAAGGAATTAAAAAGCCGAAAAAAAACATACCTAAACTATTTAATGTAATTAGATTAAGCATTGAGCTGAAATCAGATGTGAATGGTCTATCTGGTGTGGATTGCTCTTCCATTCTTGATATCACCGAATTTAATAACAAAAAGTAAGACGTTAGCTTTCAGAACGTATCTTCTTTAATGGTTCAACCACTTCATCAATAATGTAATTCAGTTCTTCAGCTGTTAATCCAGTAAGCTTTTGTAACATCGTTTTATCTGGCAGTAACCATTTACTCTCTGCTTCTGCAAGTACAGTGGAGTCTTTTGTGGTGATTTGAGAAAGAACTACAATCTGCTTTCCAGTCTGTTCTCGGATATTTCCTTTAATTATTAACTCTTCTTCAGTTGGGACAGGTTTAAGATACTTAACTTTAGCCTGAGCAGTAATCCCTATACGAAAAAACTGTGTTATTATTGTCCAAGCCGCTACTTCATCTAAGATGGTTGCAATAATACCTCCATGCACTAATCCAGTGAATCCACAATATTCTTTGGGTATAGCATGGTAACTCTCACACCCTTCTTCAGTAAGCCAAAATCGTAGTTTCAATCCTTTTGTATTATGTGGGGCACACCCAAAACAATCACCAAATGCCCGTTTAGGCAATAACCACCGAGAAGATTTTTCCTGAGTCATGATTGATTTCCATAAAAGAATTAAATATAAAGTCCTCCTTTATACTATGAAAAGACTGATTCTTAAGTTCATAGATTTTAGTTCATGATAGAAGTGTTTGTAACTAAATTCAGTCAAGCAAAAAAGTTTTAAAGATGCCAAGTGGGGTGATTCGGGAGGAAATTCAGATGAGAATAAAGGAATTCAATTGTTTACGGAAGGGAAGAGTTTGTACCAACTCATTGGTAATCGTAACAGTATTCATTCTAGCTTTGACTATCACATTACCAATAATTTTCCAAGAAAAATCCCTTCATCAAAATACCACTGACACTGAATATTGTAAACCAATTAAAAGTTTTAAAACTTCTTCCTCTGAATATACACGTATAACATGGGAAGGTACACTTGATTATAACGAATATTACGTATTTTGGACTGATAATGATGTGGATGAGGATTATGAACTTGATTACTTCTTCACAGGAAGTAATTCAGATGTCGATATCGAGTTGTCAGCCATGACAAATGCTTCCTTTGATTCTTGGGCTTTTTCAGATTCATATTCAATTACTTCATACATTCTGTTTGAAGGGTCAAGTATGTCAGAATTCCAGACTTTTTTAGGTATCGATTACTCAACACCTTGGGCCTTTATCTTTTTGAATGGAGATGAGGATCAGGAATCCACTTATATTGAGATTGATTGTTACTTATTTGTGAGTGGAGGAAAACCTGATGTAGACATGACAGGAATGAAACTTCAGGTAGAGGAGGATTCTGATTCTCCTTCATTAATAGATCAATTACTTCCATTAATGGCGATTGTAGGAGTACTTGCAGTTATAGGAATTGGCTTATATCGTTTTAATTCCTCCAAAAAGAAACGAGTTAAGACTCCCCAAACGATCACGCAACCACAGATATCAAAATCATCAGCAAGTACATCTAGTTACACTTCTTCTGAAACCAAACCATATCATTTATCTCAGGAAGAATCAGATACAATTGTTAGAGATGCAGTAGCGAAAACACGATCTCAAGCGAGTGTAGTTCGACGAAGAAATATTCGGAATGGAATTCTTTCGCTGGCCTTAGGAACTTTTTTCATTGTAGGTGGGATCATTTCCCTAGATATTGGAGTAGGTATTTATTTGTTAATTGCAGGAACCATGTTTTTGGCTTTAGGTGGTTTCTTATTCGCATTAGCCCGAATTTATTGAACAACAGTAAATAACGAGATTCAGGATCTCTCTGGTTTTTTCCCCATGAGTAATGTTGATTTAGGAATTCTCAATATTCTTAAAAAAGGGAGGGAAGAGGATAATTCATCGATTTTTCTTGGTTCTAAGGATTACCACAGAAAATAATGTCAGAAGTCCTAGAAGTACACCTATTCCTGAGCTAATGGAGTCAGTTGTTGTAGATAAGGGGATTGATGTAGATGTTGTAGTGGTAGATGAAGTAGTAACAGGAGGAGAGATAGTAACGTTGTAGGTCAATAGTATGTCAGCAAACTCATCCAAAATTGGAGAAAACTCATTTGTTTCAGAACTTACTGGGAAACTTGGAATAATCCCCGCAAGAGCAAGGATTGAGACAGAGGGGCTTGCGATATGGGTATACTCACTAAACATAAAATCATATTGAAGGTCCATTACAAAGAAATGCTCATTTACATATCCTGAATGCCATGTGGCACTGAAATAAGGATTTTCAAGGATCCAAAAACAATAGTGTGATCCTCCACCAGCCGTCTCAAACAGTAGAATGGCTGCATGAATTTCGAATGGATCTTCAGTAGGTGAAATCACAATGAAAAGAACAAAACAATCTTCTCGATCTCGATCCGCTAAAGAATAATCTGTAAGTTGAACAGAAATCAGTGCCCCTTCATGGTAGATATTTAATACTTCCACAGGTTCGGTAATTGCAGCTGCGGGAGTAAGAGAAATAAAAATTGCAATAATTAGCCAAGGGCTGAATTTATTATGTCGCATGCTAATCAACTATAATTGATGCATTCGTAGCTTTATACAGGTGGAGGATTCCAGTCATCTTCAGAAGTAATACCACCATCCATCCACGTCCAAGTTATTTTGGTGTACACAAAGGAGAATGTCTCGGTAAGTACATTAGAATCAAAAGCAGTTGATCCAGATCCTTGATACGAAACAATACGCGCATTGTGAAGCTCAATAGTCATCAGATGAACCTCTTGACCTGTATTTGAGGGGGTTAAAATTCGAAATTCGAAACTAACAAGTAATTCATTGTTTGAAAGTGCACTCATCAATAAGGGGGTGGCTTGATCTATTGATTTTGTTACTCGAAACGGAGAGTGTTGACGTTTCCCAGTAGGAAGACCTGTATCAGGATCGTAGGGAGCCTTGATAGTATGTGAATAACTCAGAACTTCAATCCAATTTTCATATGAAGCTCTAGTGACACCACCATTGATATCACCTTGGGTTTCGCCGGTAAGCTTCAGATATAACGAAGTAGCTACAGCGGATATATCAGTAGATCCATCTATACTTGCAGTGGCTGATTGCTGATTAATTATCGTGATTAAAATGCTAGAAAAGACAGCTATCGATAAAACAATCGTAATCATTACTTTTTGGGTCTGATTGATTTTCATAGTCTTATTACCTCATAATCGTTCCTTACGACTACATACCCTACCATTAAAAAAAGTAACTTTATTAAAGGATACGGGTCAGATCTGGAAGTATTGCTCTAATTCCATACTGGAAGGAACTCTGTTGAGTGGCGAACTCATTCTACTACTTAAAAAGACGGGAAATCGTGCAATCAAGAAACAGGTGAAATATCCTAGAACTCTTCTTTTTTCGCTCTCATTACTTCTATTATTTGCTCTAACTGCTGATTTACTTAAATCAAACCTTGATCTTTCACTGGAGACAGAGAAAGATTTAGGAAAATCATTTGGAGAAACAGCAAATTCTTTTGTACTAATCTTAATCTTACCATTCGTACTGTGGATATACTTGAAAGATCTAATAGTTTATACATTAGAAAAAATTGTCATGAAATATAGCTATTATCGAAATAAAGGAATGGTTGAAGAAGAAAATGATGGAGTTAGAATATATAATCCTAAAAAACTGAGTAAATCCATTTACTTTACAATTCGGAGAGTTTTACTAAATATTCATTGTATCGGATGTCTTATGTTATGTATCTTCGTGATTCTTCATATGATCAGCTTGTTTGAGGATCATAATGGACCAAATTTTTTCTTTGCGTGGACAGCAATGGCTTATGGAGTCTATTTATCGTTAGCAGGACTTATTCTAAGAATAAATTGGTGGAAAAAAGCACCATTGATGAAAAATGCTCGTAGAATTGCGAGAGGGATTCATATTCAGATAATAATAGCAATAGTCGCTCTCATCGCCTTAAACCTCCATCTCTCATGGGTTGATTGAACCAACCAATAAATAGGATTTACAAATGATTATAAGAGATGATTGTTTACTCCAATCAGGTAACTAAAGCTAAATTCAGAAATAAAGTTTTTAATCCTTATTCCTTCCAAAGCTTTGATATAACAACTTCTTTCTGGGTATTAAGATGAAACCATATGATCCCAAACTAAATCCAGGAAAATCTCTTGAAGAAACAATAAATAATTTTATTGAATGGATCCGAATGAGTAACCGAAACACAACAAGTGTGTTGCGGAGTGTTAATGAAAAATTAGATGATCTTTCAACAACAGAAGCAAATCTAAAATCTCTTGAGGTCTCCCAGATAGCAGGGCTGGAAAAAATCGAAAACTTACTCGGTTCGATTTCTCAAATTACTGACGATACTGATTCTCCCAACGGACAATCGGACTCAATAAGTGAAATGCACGATGCAATAGTCTTGTTAACCAGTCAACTTAAAGAAATTTCCAAATCTTTTGCGAATTATCAGGAAACCATTAACTCCCAGTTCACTCAAGGAATGAATACGATTGAGAAAGCAATTTTAGTTATCAAATCGGATATATCGGTAATAAACTCTCAATTAGAAATCCCTATACGAAAGAGTGAACCTTCAAGTGTCTCTGAAAGAACTATTCAACAAGAACTATCAAAAATTCGATCACA
Organism: Candidatus Hodarchaeota archaeon; assembly: GCA_016839815.1. Lineage (GTDB taxonomy): Archaea > Asgardarchaeota > Heimdallarchaeia > Hodarchaeales > Hodarchaeaceae > Hodarchaeum. The sequence continues at coordinate 12,611 of JAEOTM010000076.1, read as the reverse complement.
GATAGTCTGTTTATCAGAACAAGATAAAGCTAATATTTTGACAATTATAGACAACTTGATTTCTGACCTCTCAACCGACTTACTTGAAATCTCGGGTTTAGATCTGAAAATGAGATTAGTAGAGGCAAGAACACAAGTTTATGAACAAACTGAAGGACTTGCCCCCCGATTTCGAATAATGATAGACAATTTTATGGGAGTAGTCAATGAAGATACTTTATATTCAAAAGATTCTTTAAAACCACTATTGATTGAAGGACTTCAACACATTCGAGAAGTATATCATAGCGCACCAGTTGGTAATTTGTAAGTTAAAGAACAGATTTCTTATTCCTAGTGGGAAGTAATATTCAGAAAGAATTCCTAGATTGGATTTACAGTGAAGAGATGACTCTCAAACGGGGGAAGATCGACATAAAGACCGTGTTTAGATAAGTGTATACTATCCCACTTATATTTCTCCTGATTCAAGATATCATTAAAGATAAATTGTTCAATATGGCTTTGAATGAATTCTTTGAGAAGAAAAATATGTCCTTGAGCAGGAGTGGATGAATAGTTAACTGCTACGAGACGGTACTTATCGGAATTAGGAGTACTCCATTGCCAAGCGAGGACATGGGGATTTGAGGAAGATAACATTGACCATATTTCATGATTGTAAATTATTTGTCGTGTAAATCCAAGAATACGATTATATACAGATTTAATTTCATTATCAGGATATTCTGACTGTTTCTGTCTCAACTGAACAGGAATTTTTATCTTCATCCCCTCTAACTGACCTTGATGGTATAAACTCATCCCAGGAAGGGTACCCATAACAATAGCTGCTGCAATTGATCTTTTTCTTCCAAAAACTTCAATAGCTCGTTTTTCATCATGATTCTCGATAAAACTAATTGTATTTGATAGAGTCTTATTGCTTGAATTGATATGGGAGTGAATTTTTTCTGCAGAACCTGATTCTAGTAAATCATACAGGTCTTTATCATAAGTATAATCAAACCCCATTTGTTGTAATCGTCCACCAAGGTTCCAATATACTTCTGCGAGAAATTGAAAGTTGGGATGATCGGTTTTAATAGTTTCAATTGCCTGAGTCCAGAATTCAGATCTATTTGGCTCAGCAGCTTTATTTCCGTCAAGATAAAGCCCCCAAGTTTTCTGAATAATTTCATTCAGACATAACATAGCCATATCACATCGAATACCATCACATACGAGAGCGATATCGCGTAATTTTGTGATCATGTATTCACGTGTCTTTTCACTAAAGTAATTCAACTGAAATGTATCAGTCCATGGAGAAAAGTAAGGATCCTTCCCATAGGCTATCCAGCGTTTTCCTTTTTTGGTATTTACCAGTTTAAACAATGATTGATCATTTGGTGTGTCTTCGATTGAAATAAAAAATTCTGGGTTTGTCAAGACCAACTTAGAAGCATTTCCATAATGGTTAGGAACGAAATCTAGAATCAATCTAGCTCCAAAATCATTTAATTTTTGCTTGAGACGTTGTAAATCTCCTGGTTTGCCTAACATCGAATTTAATTTATAATCTATGATTGAATAAGGTGAACCAATTACATCGATAGGGGCCCAAGAGGGAAAAGCTTTCGTTATCTCTGTAGCTAAACCTGGAAGTTTAGCTAATTCTTCTTGAGAAAGGGGAGAATGTTCCCATACTCCCATCAACCAAATCCACTCAAATCCTTTTTCAATAATATCGATCCAAAGTTCATCAGGAATAGTTAATAGGGTTAGTTTTCTGTTAAGTTCTTTCTGCAGAGAGTATAACCACACTCTGGTATTAATTTCATATAGTTGAGTCAATACGATTGTAGATATCTCCGAATTTGAATTTTAGAATGCTCAATAACTTTCTGTTTTGAATTGAAAATAAGAATTGTAGAAAATGGAAAATAATTAGATAGACTTCTCGTCTTGATTTAGTTTTAGTCCTTTCTGTGCTTAAATTCTCTTCGATAATCGAAATCTTCGAGAATCATTGGCAATTATCTAAAAAAAACTAGCATATGCGTATCTATCAGCACAAGTTCACAAGGTAATTGTCATGTTACAAAAAAAATCAATAAAAATACTTCTTATATTTTTCTCCTTTATTCTTCTCGTCGCTAGTATCCAAATGGTCAGTACTTACACATTTACATATTCCATACTGCGAGTACCGGAAGTTGATGGAGTTATCTCTTCAGATGAATATACTTCCTCATTATCACTTGGAGGTGGGAATTATAATCTTAATTGGGAAGTAATAGATGATACTAACATATCAATTGGTATAACTGTAAAAACTACAGGGTGGTTAGCTATAGGTTTTAATCCATCAGTGCAGATGAAGGATGCAGATATTATTTATGCATGGGTAGAATCAAATGGTACCGTTGTTATTAAAGATGCTTATTCCCTTGTTGCAACAGGCTCAAACCACCCAGAGGACACTGATCTGGGAGGAACCAATGATATCCTCTCATATGCTGGTCTCGAGAATACAACTAGTACAACGATTGAGTTTACTCGTCTTCTCGCTACTGGAGATCAATATGATAGTGATATCCCTTTATCTGGTGAAATCGACATCATTTGGGCATATGGTGTATCTGATAGCTTTAGTGAGTATCATGGTGGAACTCGAGGCTCCTCAAGTATGACCATCAGTACTCCGCAAGAGAGTACTACAATGACAGTCTCAGTTACGATTTCTCAAGATGAACTGACTACTTCAACTCAGACCGCGAGTACTCCTGGATTTCAGGGATTTTTACTTGTAGTTGGTATATTATACCTAGTAATTATTTCACGAAAACAAAAGTAAGGACCTTTTCCCCTTCCTTCCTTTTCTTAGTGCTTAATCTTAAGCTAGTTATTATAAATGATCATAGATATATCCAAACGAGGTGTGGATGAAATTCAGATAATCAGGAGGTTTTCTCTTCTGCCTCAGAGATTAAACTTATAAACCAGAAGAGGTATAAGTGAGGTGAAGGAAAAATGACAACTGAATCAAAAGAATCTTCAGCTGATGGTGAGATCAAAGATCTCATAAAAATTCTGGAATATTTGAATTATGAAGCAACAATTAATCTTAATGGCGTAGATCCCGCTTTAGTTTTTCAATAAATGCACGAGTGAAAAATTTACAAGCTTAGTTTTTAACCATACCATCAGAGTCATGTGTGAATTCTTTTACTTTCCTTCAGAATACTCTGGGTAACTTGTGGTACAGCTGATAGGTTAAGGTGTAAATCAATGGATCACGTAGTCTATGTAGATGCAAAAGCAAAAGCAACAGATATGGAGGAAATTGTTGCAGGAAAACGAACGATGATCATTCGTGGAGCAACTGGACGCAAACTACCTTATGGAAGAGTTCACGAAGATGACACATTATATCTAATACGTAATAATGGAGAGGGTTTGATTCGAGTAAAATGTGTGGTAACGAACGTTGTAAATACAGATAAGTTGACAAAGGAAGCTTCAATCCACTTAGTAGAAGAAAATCAACCCAAGTTGAATTTAACAGAGAAACAGATCAAACGCTGGGCAGGTAAACGCTATCTTGTTCTTATTTCAATCAAAGATGTGGAAGAAGTATCACCATTCGCAATTGATAGATCTGAATATGGAAATATGGATGATTGGTTACCCGTAGAAGACATTGAGAAAGTGAAAAACCAATAAAAACACAGAATCAACTGGACGTGAGTTAAAATAGTGACTTACACCTATAAAATTTACAAGAATTCTTAAGGCAAATCACTCCAGTGAAAGAAGTAATTCTGATGCATTATTTATATAAGAGAAGGGCTATCTAATCTAGCTTACGTTTCAGCATTCGATCATAACTCGGACAACCAAGGTCCCCCTGCATGCATTTCTCACACAAATCCCCTCGTATAAGGAAATTTGGTACAATACCGATAAGAATATACCCAATTAACAATCCTAAAGTTCCTATAGAAAGATTAATTACAAGTAACAGTAATCCAACAACTACTGGAATGAGCATTGTACCAAAACTCATGATTGCAGTGATACCGACCTTTTTAGAATCACTAAATTCACTTGGATCTCCTTTACTAAAGAGAAATGAGGCGAGCTTGCCCAAACCGAAATTGCAGTATTTCCCCAAATAGTAACAATGAGTACAACGGAGTTTCATGCTAACTATGAGGGTGAGCACTGCAAGGCCAAGATAAAATGCCCCTAAGATTGGATATAGGAAATATAAGACAACGGCTCCTGCTAGATAGCTTAAAACGGTTAATGAAGCAGACATACAAACTGTCTTAATTGCATAAGATTCTAACTTTGTAACTGCCTCTGACATGACATCATCTCGAGTAAGTGCAAATTGAATAAAATATTCCACTTTCATCAGGCTTAAAAGAGTTTATACCGCTCCATCCATTTGAAAATGTATATTAGTAAAATCAAGACGTTATTCCTTTTTCTGATCCTTTTTTTATCACTTGGGAGCAATGTTGAACCAAGTAAACTCCCTATAAAAGTGAGAAAGGGTGTTGCTTATGAGTTACAAGACATTGGCTTTTTCTCTAAGGGAGATTTTTCAACAATAAACTCGACTGCAATAGAAGAATTCATTGATAATATTTGTGATGAAGAAATACTCAATGCACTCTTTGTTCCGGGGCTTGTAATATCTGCTGTCCAAAACAACGAAACTCTCTTTGTAAAAGGATTTGGACAGGCAAACTTGTCCTCAACTATACCTATTAATCCGAATAAGACGATATTTCGAGCAGGATCCGTTTCGAAAACATTTGTTGCAACTGCGGTAATGCAACTTTATGAAAAAGGTCTTCTTAATTTAACTACAGATATTAACACGTATTTACCCACTTTCAAAATCCCTAATACTTATCCTAATCGTTCCATAACATTCCATCATCTTTTAACTCATACTGCTGGCCTAGATGAAGTATGGAATCACACATATCTTGCTAATAGTAGTTCAAACTTAGAGGAGTACCTCGCAACAAACTTACCTAAACGTATCTATGCACCAGGGGAAGTGTTCTGCTATTCTAATTATGGATATGCATTAGCTGGTTATTTAGTAGAGGTAATCACTGGTGTTCAATTCGACCAATATGTGAAGATTAATATTTTTGATCCATTAGGCATGAATTCATCTGGTTTTAAACAACCTATTCATCCTAATTATCTTGAGGATCTCGCACCAGGATACTATCTGGAGGATGGGGAGCTGACTCCCTTAGAACCGCTACTTTATTTCATGGCTTATCCAGCAGGTTCTCTTTATACAACTGCATCTGACATGTCAAAATTCATTATTGCCCATCTAAATGAGGGAATATATAATAATTCGAGGATCCTCAATTCAACAACTATTCACTTGATGCAGAGTCTACAATTTACTCATCATCCACGATTAGGAGGATACTGCTATGGATTTTATGAGTATATCGACCATGTTGAGCAAAACATAACTACAATCCACCATGCTGGGGATTTATACGGATTTGCGAGTGAATTAGTACTCATTCCCGAACTAAAACTTGGTTTCTTCCTTTCTCATAACAGTATTAGCTCAGGATTTCGTGAATACTTTCTTGCATCGTTTTATGACAGATTTTTTCCTTCTCTACTCCCCCAACCAGTACCTACCCAAGATTTTTCTGAGCGAAAACACCTTTATGAAGGAATTTACTGGTTTAATCGTTATCCTCACGAAAAGTATGAACAAGGGGAATTCACCGATAGTATCCCCTATTCCACAGTTGAACTTTCTGTAAATGAGCCTTCAGAGACATTAAAAACGACTTTCATAGAATTTGGGGAAACGTATGATGCTGAGTGGGTTGAAATCGAACCCTTCCTCTTTCAGCTACCTCAAACAGATGTTAAGATGGCCTTAATTCCAATTGACAATAATATACAATATATTGTACTTGGATTAGCAGTCTATGAACGTCAGGAGATCGATCACTCATCCACTATCCAGTCTACTTCTCCAACAACTTCTGTGGAGACAACTACCTCGAAAACACGATTTCCAGAACTAATGTTCCTTCTTATCCCATTATCTTTCATCTTACTTTATAGAAAAAAGAGAATGATTAGAAATAAGTAATTCTCATAACAGAGTTAAGATTAGAATGGTAACCTAAACATCAGGAATTACTTTGTGACTCTAAGCCAGAATGGATATCATACGCAAAAGCAGTAATTACCGTAGCTAGTATGAATAATGTAGTAAAATTTCCAATAGCTAATAGGAAGATCATCATCTGATCGTAATTTAGGAACCAGATTAGAGGCAAACCAAAAATCGCTAGTTCAACCCCGAATAATGATAAGATGACTACACAAATAATTGACAACGGCCAGAAATAAGCCAAATTTCTTACAACTTTCTCAGAAAGATGTGAAACCCACCAATTTAATGGCTTATTAATTCTCGTTGCCAGCAAACTAGCAATAATTCCATTAGTTACGGGTGGAGAACCTCCTCCAACTAAAAATAACATAATACATAAAGAGAAGAAAATACGGGCACCGAATTTTCGTTCAATAAATAATATTGACCAAATAATAACTATCAAACCAGTTATTAAGGCTAAAATTCCTGTAATTAAAAAATTGGGAATTAGTGTAAAAGCAGGTTCACTTGCGCCTGGCCAGAATTCATGGGCTGGTCCAATCGCATCTATTACATACCCAAAACCAAGTGCGTCCATCTGAAGACCTAAAGGAGCTGACGTTGGTCGAGTATTTCCTTGGAGTATCTCAAAAATTCCATGTTCCATCCCAAAAAACCCGACAAGTACTCCTAAAGTAGAAGTTAATACTCGAGTTGCACTGTACTTGGTTTTAGGTGTGTTTATCGTTGTAACGCTCCTTCAGATAAAACATCTAGGGAGAAATGATAGTTAAAAAATCAGTTATGACGGTAATGAATATTGATTGAATAATCTTTGATCACGAATTAACGAAAGAAAATTATACAATAAAGGTGGTACATCTAGTTATGAAAATTATTGCAATTGAAAAAGAGCTCCCTGACAGTAAACCACAAGATTTCAAAGATCTTTCAGAGAGAGAAGCAATAGAAGCTTGGAACTTATATCAAGAGGGTTTTATTAGAGAAATGTACTTTAAAGCAGATCAATCCTGTGCAGTTCTGATTTTAGAATCCGAGGACGTAGTAGAAGCTGGTAAAACACTCCAACGGCTACCTTATGTTAAGGAAAAATTGATTTCGTTTGATCTAATCCCACTAAAACCCTATCCAGGTTTTTCACGTCTTTTTAAATCGAAATACAGTCATAGATAACATTAAATTTCAGTCAATGCAAGAGTTGTTAGAAGTGGAAAAGAAGAGAGTGATTTTTGTTGAAAGATAGTGAGAGTGTATCGATAAGGAAATCCGCTAAACTGGGAAGATCATACTCAAAAGCACTTTTTGGTAGTCTTATTGTTAAGAATATCCCAAATAGGTCTGGGAGTGAATTACTTGACAACAAAAAACGGGAACTGGAACTGGATATTAGACAAAATCCGATTGAACCAAGTGAAGATGCCTTAATAAGCAGTTATAACCTTTTTTTCAAACAATGGGGGAAGACATACCCCATAGAGTATCAAATCCTAACCATTCAGAAGGGTGGAAAGTTTCCTGCAGTGTCCGTACTAGTAGATAGTATGTTTCTGGCGGAACTTAAAGATCGCATACTAACATCTGGCCATGACTTAGATTTAATCGATGGAGAATTACTATTTGACGTTTCAACGGGAGGTGAGCAGTATTTAAAGCTGAACGGAAAAAAACAGATCTTGAAAAAGGATGATATAATTTTAAGAGATAATGAGGGGATACTTGCCAGTCTCCTTTATGGGCCTGCTCAACGAACGGTAATAACGAACACTACCTCTAATGCACTCTACTTTGCATGGTGTCCCTTCGGACTCGATCAAACTCTCATCTCTGTTCACTTAAATCAGATTCTAGACAATTTAAAATTGGTTTTTAACTCCGTAATTTCTGACATTCAGATATATGGTTGATTCAAACAACGAACTTTTAATGAGATGCTTTTACTGTGATTTAAGGTGTGAATTTCGTCATTACAATAAACCAAGGAATCGAAGACATCTAAACCAATATCTACATCCGATAAACCCGAAAGGGAGAGTGATCATTCTGTGATACTCGGAATAAAATTAATTGTCTTCACATATTTAGTCCAGAAGTGACCATCAGTAATAACATCTTCACCCAGATAAACCATTCTAAATGGACCACCATGTTCAAGTGGAGATCCATCTTCGTTATATGCGAGTACAAGAGATAAGTTTGTCCCATATGCGCCATAACCTATTTGATTTCCTTCGGTATTATATATAGGGACTTTTCCAAAAACTTGTTCTTTCGTATAAGACATTTTGTAACCGTCTGTGGCAATAACTTCGATTGAGAAGTCTTCAGAAGTATTTAAGAATAAATCAAACGTTTTGACAAGATCTACTCCTTCAAAAGTGAAGGGCCCTTCGATTGCACCTGTTGTCTTAATATAACCACCACTTCCAGTTACTTTAGGAAGGAATTTTAACTGCGAGTAGCTTAACGTATAATTCTTATTGTGGTAAATTGATAACGTCTCACTTTCTCGTATCAATTCTAAAGATACTACATTAGAGATCCATCTACTTCCAGCTGATCCCACCATTTCCAGTGAAGAAGTACTGCCTTTGTCTTCATTCGAGTACAATCCATCTGGGGGAAAAAAAACGATTTGTGGTCCTTTATCCCATTGGGGAATATCGATTCCATCAAAAGAATATGCTAAAGCCATCGATCCCTGGAGATTGTAGAAAGTTGAGTTTGGATAGATATTGTGGTAATTATAAATCGCCTCATAACCATCACTCGCCTTAACAATTAGAAGATCGGATGGTAAAAAAATAATTCCACAATATTCAAAAATGGAGCTTATATTGACACCAGTATACGTTCCCTTACCGCCAACATTTCCAAAACGATTTTCAAAAGAACTTGTACCTGTAACACTGTCAAGCTCTGTTAACTCCGAAAAAGTAATATTCACCTTTGATCTATCGAAATTAATAATCGAAATTTGGAAACTGTTTGGGCCATCTTCAGATTGTGTACAACCAGCTAAAAATATAATTAGGAATAAACTAAGTGTAAAAAGAACAAAACTAATTCTGTTATACTCCTTATGACTCATTAGTTCACAGTTCCTGAGATTAGGTCTTTGAAATAGAATCAGAAGTGGGAAATAAAAAGGTTCGCGTGTAATTAAAATATAACACATTTAGGAGTAAGAAATAATCAAAATTTCTTCTCTAAGCATTACTTAGATGAAATGTGAAAATTAGAATTCGATTCAGTTAACTTGATAAGATGTTTTTTGAACTCTCATTCCGACTCAACTTTCTGTGAGAAAAATGGCTACAGAATCACAATTTGCTATTGAAGTAAAGGATCTAAGAAAAACATTCGGTAAAGGAGACAATAAAGTCGAAGCAGTCCGAGGAGTTTCACTTCAGGTAAGGAAGGGCGAAATTTTCGGATTTCTTGGACCCAATGGTGCTGGAAAAACTACAAGCTTGCGAATGATGGTAGGTTTACTTAATCCTTCCGCGGGTGACGTGATAATACTAGGAAAGGATCCCAAAGAGAGACAAAATCAGAATTTCATCAAAGAGAGAATTGGAATCATTCCTCAGGAAGTTTCACTTTATCTAGAGTTAACGGTGGAAGAGAATCTGTGGTTTATTGCTAACGCCTATCGTATCCCTCGCGATACTGCAAAAGAGACAATTGACAAATTAATACGAGACATGGGGTTAGAAGAGAAGCGGAAGGCACTAGCAAAGAACTTATCGGGAGGAATGAAACGACGTTTAAATTTAATTATGGGCTTGGTGCATAACCCAGAACTCGTCCTGTGTGATGAACCTACTCCAGGTTTAGATCCCCAATCCCGTGTTGTGGTGTGGGAATACATTCAAGATTTACCCAAACAGGGAAAAACAGTTATCCTAACAACACATTTCATGGAGGAGGCTGATCGACTTTCAGATCGAGTAGCAATCATTGATCGTGGTGAAGTACTTGTCATGGATTCTCCTAAGGCTTTGAAAAAATCTATTGGAGAGGGTGACTTGGTAGAGTTTATGCTTGCTGATACAGCTGAGGAACATCTTGAACAGATTGCCTCGGCTTTGAAGAAATTTAATGGAGGATCATCAATTCAAGACGTTTACGTTTCTTCTGATCGTGTGATCATGCGATCAAAGGATGTGATCTCTAATCTGTCCCGGATTCTGAATCATATGGAAGATCATGGAGCAGAGGTAGAGAACATGGCTATACGTAATACTACTTTAGAAGATGTGTTTATTCATCTTACTGGAAGGGCATTACGCAATTAAGGGAGAATTTTTCGATGTTACCCCTAGAAATTGCGAAACGTTTTGGGAAGGAACTCATCCGTATGAGAATATCATTAGTTGTCCTTCTTGCCTTACCCGCGTTTATGGCATTCATGTTTTGGTTTGCTTTTAGTAGTGTAGGACTTGGTACCGCGGAAACATATATCTTGGGAGTCGTGAATGAAGATGAAGGGATAGCTGACGACTTAGCAGATTATTTCCGTACTATAAATTCTGAAAACAATACTGGAATCTCAAATCAAACACTAACCCATGGATTTGCACATGATTTTATTCAAACTTTGAGTTCGATAAACTACACTAATGAGGAAGGAGTGCCAGGAGATATCCCAATCTTCAGTATAGAAGAATATAATACAACAGAAATTGCGTTAAACAATTCTGATCCAAAAGATGATGTTGAATCTAGAGAAATTGATGCAGTAGTTTACTTTCCAGACAATTATTCTAATACTACCCTCTCTGCAGTAAACAATGCAAATTTCATTCAAACAGGCCTGTATCTCGATGATAATCCATTTTGGTTAGGGCCACCCATACCTAAAACAGATAATGGGGAAATAACGATTATCGGGGATGAAGGATACACTCGATATACAATAGTGAAAGTAATTCTGGATAAGATCTTAACATCATTTACCGAGAATATCCATAATTTTCAATTTTCAGGGGGGAATATTGAGTATGAGATTAGTTCAGTTGCACTTAAGGAATACAGCATTTTTGACACAATTATGCCCGGAATCCTTGTATTTGGAATTCTAACACAATCAGGGATGCTGGCTGCATTTCTTGTGACCGAATTTGCGGAAACAAAGACCATCACTCGAGTTAGATTGTCTCTCATCAAACCTTGGGAATATATCATGGGAGTAACCATTTATCAATTTGTCATTTCCTTTTTCCAAATGGGAATTCTCTTTATTTTACCAATTCTCTTATTTGGTTTTCGTCCTGCCGGGAATTTAATTGAAGGTTTTTCAGTTCTCTTAGTAACAACGATATTTACAACGGGATTAGGATTTGTTTTAGCAGGGATCTTTACTTCTCCAGATACTGCTGGACAATCATCAGGGTTTCTCATGACCCCCATTGCATTTATGTCTGGGGCGTTTATGGAAATTCCCACGATCACCCTGTTCTCAAGCGCAGTCCCGACAGCTTCAGGTGTCGCTCGTGATTTTATCTTATGGGATATTATACCCACAACCCACACAGTAAATGCTCTACGCTCTATTTTGTTATATGAGTTTACAATTTCTGAAGTCTGGGCTGAAGTAATGCTCTTAATCATTCCCTCCATTTTTCTACTCGTATTTGGGATGTTTTTCTATAGTATAAGACGATTTACAGGAGATGTCTAAATGGATATGACAATAAAAGTTTTCATTCGATCCTTTAAACAAGTCATTCGTTCGCCAGCTCGGATGACTCTTATTATAGGCTTCCCCATCTTTTTTATTTTCATATTTGCCTTTATATTTGGAGGAAGTGGATATGATGAGACAACCGTGTCTCTTGGAATTGTTAATCTTGATGATTCTAGTCTTATACAACCTGAATGGGAGGAGAGCTTTACAAATGCGACAAAGAAATGGAAAGAGAACGAATCATCTAATCCATTTACAGAAGGGTTTGGAGCATATTTCGTGAAGAGTTTAGAAGATCAAACAAATTTAGACATCTCAAATAGTACATTTAGGATGACTGAATTCGAATCTATAGATGAAGCATTAGTTTCTGTGCAAAGTAGGGTTGTATCCATCGGAATTGTGATCCCGAGTGATTTCTCTCTTGCGGTTTTATCAGGTCTTAACGCTAGGGAAATAATTCTAACTGGACAACCTATTGTAGATCATACGTTAATTCGTAACCAAAATTTAACGATTAACATTTTAGGTGATCCCAGCTTCTTAGCATTTCAAACTGGCCTTACAGAAGTCGAAAATGCATTAGATAATTTCCAATCGCAACTTTATGGCATAGAAGTAACAGCAGGAAATTTCCATTCAGTTTTTGAGAATGTAGTAAGTACCGAATTAACTCAATTTGACTATTTTATCTCAGGATTCTTTACATTTGGATTAATCTTAACCTCCAGTGGGATTGCGGGTATC
>JAEOTM010000075.1 GCA_016839815.1 Candidatus Hodarchaeota archaeon | reverse complement strand
TACCCTTTTGATTTATGTGTTCTAGCAACAGGAGTTATTCCAAATAACATTAAGATAAATGGTTCATTACCAATCACTGATAATAATGAGATCATTGTTAATCCTTATCTTCAGTCTACAGAAAATCCTCCTATTTTTGCTTCAGGAGATTGTAATAGGTTTGAGAACCAACCTTTGTGGAAGTCAGGATATCATGCGATTAACCAAGGACCAATTTTACTTAAAAATTTGATTGCATCAGTAAAGAACACGAGTTTACATAGATATAAACCTTCAAAAAGAATAATAACCGCACTTAATTTGGGAGGAGGAAAAGGACTATTAGTTTATGGTAATCGTACATTTTTGAGTGGAATTAGTTTTAAGATTAAAGATTTCGTTGAACGAAGGTATGTTAAATCACTCAAATGCTAGTTAAATTAAATTTAGAAAAAAAGAGGTATCGGATTAAGAAATCATCCGATAATGGAGCATATTTGGAAGGGAGGTACGCCAAGTTTTCCATGTAAGTAAACTTGTAGAAAGGAAGACACAGAAAATAATACACCCAATTACAACTATCCATAACTCAACAGGAATGACAACGGGAATATACATATCCGCAATAAGATAGTCATAGCTTGGACGTAAAATTGCGATACTCAGAATTGCCCCAAGAAAAAGACCAGATATTCCGTACAACAGATTTTCAAGGAAAATGACCTTGAGAATACTCCGTCGTCTAGCTCCCATGGCTCTAAGGGCAAGAAATTCCATTTCACGATCCATCATAGTCAATGACATACTTGAAAAAGTAAATAGAATCAATGCTCCAAGACCTAAGAGACCAACAAAGATTAAGAGTCCCATAACCATTTCCATCATGGATTCTAGCATTTTTAAAGTCTCTTTTGTATCAGAAATTGCATAAGGTTGAAATAAAGTTGTGATTTGAGTTTCTATATCAGTTTTTTCAGCATTAGTAATATCTTGTTCAAAATTAAAGACGAATCCAGTTACATTTTCCGTAATCCCAATTCCTTGAATATCAAGAGTGTTTTCTTGGATACCTTCAATGGTCCAAAGGAGTGCATTATCTATTAGTTCTCCAGTAATTCCAGCGACTTCAAGATTAAATATATTTAATTGATCAAAGTTTACACTAATTAGATCACCAACATGAATACCATGATCTTCAGCTAGGTTACTACCAACGAGGATAGAATCCTTTCCAAGATCTGCTTTTGTAAGGGAAGAGTTCCCAGAAATGATATTATAGTTACGTAAAGTCGAATTTTCATGAAAAGCAAATAAAGGAACGCGTATCGATTCATCATTAAAATCAGAAATAAACACCTGAGTCCCCAAATACCCTTCAACTTGATTGACCCCATCTATTCCTGCTAAAGCAGTTTTTATGGAATTCTCATTTGTTGGTCCTTGCAGAATAACATTCATATCATATCGTTCATATTCACTGTAATTTCGATCCATGGCAAGGAAAACATCATAGGTCAAACTTACAGCAGCAATAATAATAATCATCGATGTGGCAACAGCAATAATGGTAGAGATTGAACGTTTTTTATTCATGAATACTGTTCGAATTGGAATTTTAGTATTTAATCGTCTAACAATACCTAGCTTATGCAGTGATTTTTCAAGCAAAGGTTCTTGCCCTAACTGACTTTTAGAATACGGTGCAACCATCGCTTCACGAGGAGTTAATCGCAAAACAGGCAATGTAGCTAAGAGAGAAAAAAATGCTGTAACTGCAATTACAAAGATTGACCCTCCAATCCAGATGAAAGGATCAGACCCAACCTTTACTACAGTAAAACCATGCATATCTGATCGCATATTAACTGCAAAACTACTTAGAACTGCCGCCCCTAATCCCCCAATAATAATCCCAAAAAAACTCAGAACAACGCCAAACCCTAGGTAATGAAAGAAGACTTCTCGTTTTTTGGCACCTAAAGCTCCGTATAAACCAATATGAGAGCGTTGTGCAATTACTAGCTTACTTAAAGAATTATAAATAGCTGTTGATCCAGCTACAAGTCCGAAAAAGCCGAAAACAATTCCAAATTTATCATGTGGATTGTCAATATAGAAAAAAGTATAATCAGGAGCTTCATTCCAATAGATGACTTTTCGGATTCTTCCCGCTCCTATAATATCTGTAATAGCGTGATCCGCGATTTGGTTTGCTTCCACAGATCGGTCTTTAGTTTTAACAAGAATTTCATTAACTCCATCATTACCTAGAAATGATTGCAGATGCTCTAGAGCAACATAAGCAATACAAATTTCACCATTAAAACTCGCGTAATTTGTCTGTTCATCTACTGGATAGAAGTAATCAGAGTCAAGAGCAAGTCCAGATATCGTATAATTCTTTGATAATAAACCTGCGTTAAGTGTAATAGTATCTCCTATTAAATTGGTATTTGGTGGGTCAATAAAGAAAGAAGTAAAATGTCTTTCAACGAGAATCTCAGAATCACCTGAGGGTAGCTCTCCAGAGTCTACGATTAATTGATTGATGGTATTTTTTGAGAAATTCACACCAATCAAGTAAGCTTTGTACATCTTATTTTCATAGGTAACAGAACTGTATTGGAAGATCCTTCCTTCCAGGTCCTCAATACCTGCTTCCTGAATACTCTCTTCTGTTAACCAGAGAGGAATTTCCTCTTCCGTAATGAATTCGGATAATCTAATACGAAGGTCAGCATTATCTAAATTATCATGATGAGCAGTAATTGTAGCATCATATGAATCTTTGATATTTAATAATCCAATACCCAAAGTAATAGTAATAGTTACAGTGAGGATGATTACGATAGAACGAAACTTATTCAATCGAATTTCTCGAAAAATTTTCTTTGTTAGAAGTTTCAATTCTCCTGCACCTTCTTAAAGTTACCCACAGAAGGAGTTTCATCAACTGAAACGATTTGACCATCCTGCAGGTGGAAGACTCGATCAGCCTTTTCAGTTATGCTTAGATCGTGAGAGACGACAATGAACGTGCCTCCAAACTTTTTGTTGAGCTCTTTCATTAAATCAGCTATCTTCTGACCAGTTACAAAGTCGAGATTACCTGTTGGTTCATCTGCTACAATTATTTCAGGATTTTTCACTAAAGCTCTCGCAATAGCGACTCGTTGTTGCTCTCCTCCTGATAATTGGCTAGGAAATCGGTTAATCTTATCACCTAATCCAACGGCTGTTAACATTTCACATGCTACCGTTT
>JAEOTM010000074.1 GCA_016839815.1 Candidatus Hodarchaeota archaeon | reverse complement strand
CTGTAACAGTTGGATATTTTCCGATTTTAATCGGAATGAACCCTATTCAAGCATGGCTAGAGCTTACACAAAACTTTTCATTAACCAATCCGAAGCTAGTAAAATAAAATACTTGAAAAATATGATAGATGCGTTTAATATTGATGGAATATTTTTCCATAATGCTAGAACATGTCCAAATAACTCCAATACGCAGTATGGGATGCCAAAAAGATTGGAAATGCAAACTAATGTTCCTAATTTAGTAATTGATGCTGATCTTAATGATCTAAATGTTTACAGTGAAGAACAGACAAAAACAAATATTGAAGCCTTTATAGAACAGCTGGCTGGGATTTAAAGATGATATTATTAATACAATAACATGAAAGGAGAATAAATGGTGTCACGAAAATCCCTCTATGCAGGAATCGATATTGGATCATCCTTTACAAAAACAGTATTACTTGATCAAAATAAAAACATCTCTGGGTCAGGTATTAACTTCTCAGGTGTAAATTTACAAGCTGCCGCAGAAAAAGCCTTACAAACATCTTTTTCAGAGGAGTTATTCCTTCTTGACATTAAACAAGTAGTAACATCAGGATTTGGACGAAAGAATTTTACAATCGAAAAAATACCTATTCTACCAATTACTGAAATAAGTTGCTCTGCAAAGGCTGCAAATTTCCTATATCCAGAAAAATCACTAACAATAATTGATATTGGAGGGCAAGACACAAAAATTATCAAAGTACGCAATGGAAAACAAGCTAGCTTTAAAATGAACAGAAAATGTGCCGCTGGTACTGGTACATTTTTAGAGGAGCTAGCATTAAAGATGAGGATCCCCTCTAGAGATCTGAATGAACTAGCAAGCCTATCTTCGGATCCAAAAAAAATAAGTAGTTATTGTACTGTGTTTGCAGGGACGGAAATATTAGCTCGAATTAGAGAAGGAGTTAAAGCAGAAGATATGATCCGTGGAGCATTTCATTCCATTGTCCAACGGGTAATTGAAATAGATACAATTGAGAATGATGTAGTTTTAACGGGAGGAGTTGTAGCTCACAATCCTGTAATTATCGACATTTTTAAAGATGTACTGGATAAAACAATTCTAGTTCCCCCTGATCCACAACTTTTTGTTGCCCTAGGTGCAGCTTTATACGCTGTAGATTCAGAGTCATAAGTGTAAATTCTCAAAATATATAAAAGACTCAAAACAGTATAAAAGTATTTAATCTTTTATTTTAGGTTAAAAGACCAATTATTTTGTGTTAAGACACAAATTACAAAAAATTTTGAAAAAGAAAATTCTTCCTTTTTAAATTAGGGACATGTTTGATATGAATGAAAGAGAATTTAAAGTTGCAATTATTGGGGCGGGTCCATCAGGTGGTATTCTTGGAGCTTTCTTAGCTCAAAAAAATGTTGAAGTTACTTTAGTTGATATTTGGAAGGCACATATTGAAGCAATTCAAAATTTTGGTCTTCAAATCTTGGGAGTAACTAATCAAATAGTTCATTTTGATAATGAGCACCTAAAGACTTCAATTTTACAATTGATTGATTCTAATATAAACCTAGTTTTCATAAGTGTTAAGACACCATATCTAAAACAAGTCGTCCAAGATTTAGAAAAAGTTATTTCAGATGAAACGCTAGTTGTTATTCATCAAAATGGTGCTGGTAATGAAGATATCCTTGTAGAAACATTCGGAGCGGAGAGAGCTTTCCGAAATGTGATTAATTATGCGGGCAATATCCTGAAACCAGGAATTATTGATATGACCTTTTTCAATCCTCCGAATTTTGTAGGAGCGGTATCACCAAACTCATACGATAGAGCCAAATCAATTGCAGAATTGGTATCCTCAAAGAACTTTCAAACAGAATTTGTTGAAAATATTCAACATGCAGTCTGGAAAAAAGTAATTTTGAATGCTGCCCTTGCTCCTGTGTGTGCAATTACTGGTCAAACTATGAAGGAAGCAATGGAGCATAACGATACCAATAATCTTGCTAGTGGTATTATTAAGGAAGGAATAACAATTGCAGCAAAGTTGGGGATTTCTTTCGATACTAACTTCCATGATATCTGTATGGGTTATTTATCAAAAGGAGGACACCATAAACCCTCTATGTTAATTGATATAGAGAATAAAAACCCAACTGAAATAGAATTTCTAAATGGAAAAATAGTGGAGATTGGGAAACAATTCAACGTTCCTATTCCTTTTAATGAAGCAACATTGGCTTATGTACGAGCTTTGGAGTCAAAGTATTAATTTTTCTTCACTTTTTTTTGATCGAGTATAGATCGTACGATATTTATCACATTCAACCTTAAAACATTCTACGCATCCTTCAATTTCACTCGGATTAACTGCTGTTACCATAACTTCTTGCCCTAATGACTCATATAATTCTTTGTATTCATCTACTCGATTTTCTTCTACAGTAAATTTCCTAACCCATCCCTCCTTCTCTATTTGAGATTTCTTCTCTTTTTTATCGTTTGTCAATTTTATTCTATTCTTCTTACTTGTTCGTTTGATCTAAAATAGATCATCATCTAATTCTTCATTTCCTTCCGGCATTTTACCAAACTGTTGCATATACTGCTGTAATAGTTCGCTTTCCTTTTTTGTATACATCGGATCTTCCTCAATCCCAAAGTAACGTGCATTTACTACAGATTTTAGCTGTTCTTTCAGTATTTGCCTTAAGTTAGGAGTTCCTTTAATTAGAATAATCTGTTTATTTTCATCAAGAAGTTGAACTGCGCCTTCACATTCAGGGATGTCTTGAATATTTTCTATCGATAGTTCTAACCATTTTTCAGGAGGAAATTCTACAGGCGAAATAAGTAATCTTAAGTCACAATTCAAGCACCGATTCGCTTCTTCGACAGCCATTTCTTCAGAATAACCCAGTTCTACTTCATCAAAGCTTTTCGAGCGATCTGACAACGGTATTGTCGGCATTGAAACTCGTTGCTTTTCATAGAAGCCCTCATCACGACCTAACCAAGTGTTGGGAGTTTTATATTCAGCAATTTTCTGGTCAATTTCTCCTATTCCTCCTAAATACCTGTCAATTGAACTAGCGGCTTTCCTACCTATTTCGATAGCTTCAACAACAGAAATTGGTCCCTCTGTGACTTCACCTCCCGCAAAAACTCCTGACAATGTAGTTTCAAAGTTTGTTTCATTTATACCAATTAATCCTCCTTGAGAAACTATGATTTCATCCTCATCTTCTAAGGTGCTTAAATCTGCATTTTGACCAATCGCGAGTATTACCATGTCGGTTTCAATAATATTAATTATGTTTTCATTAAAAGTTGGATTAAAATTCCCTTTATCATCAAAAACATTAGTACACTTAATTAACTCCACTCCAGTTACTTTTCCATTTTTTTCAAGAACTTTTTTAGGTCCCCATGAACAATTAAGCTCAATTTCCTCCTCTAATATTTCTTTTATTTCCCATTCGTGAGCTGGCATTTCTTCTCTTGATTCTAAACAAACCACTTTAACCGTTTTCGCACCTAGACGGAGTGTCGTTAATGCTACATCCATTGCTACATTTCCTCCACCTATGACTAGGACATGATCTTTAACTTCTATTGGTTTACCTTTGTTTACGTCTTTTAGAAATTCTAAACCCCAAAGTACATCTTCATGCTCCATACTTTTGTCCTTAAGCTTTTTTGCTTCTTGAGCACCAATTGCAAGAAAAATTGCATTATAGCCTAAAGAAAATAAAGAACTAAGGGTTATCTGTTTTCCAATGGCTTGATTAACCTTGATTTCAATACCCATACTCAATATGTAGTCGATATCTTTCTGTAGAATATCACGAGGTAATCTAAATTCTGGTATCCCGAAGCTCATCATCCCGCCGACTTCTGATTCCGCTTCAAATACTGTTAATGAATGGCCTATTCTCGTTAAATAATAAGCAGCAGTAAGTCCAGCCGGTCCTGAACCAATAATAGCTATTTTTCTCCCTGTTGCAGGTCCGGAGATTATTTTCGATTTCCATATCCCTGTGTCATTTTCCAATGCAAAACGTTTGAGTGCACAGATAGCAATTGAACAATTTATTAAATTTCGACGGCATTTATTCTCACACGCATGAAAACAAACCCTTCCAAGAACGTAAGGTAATGGAGTCTTCTCACGAATGACTGCAACCGCTTCTTCAAAATCTCTGTCAGCAATATGACGAATATAGCGTGGAACATCAGCTCCTAAAGGGCAAGTATCACGACATGGGACAAGAGTACTTTCACGCTCAGCCCAAAGAATGTCTTTGTCCGATAATGCTCCTGTAGGACATACTTCGACGCAAGCACCGCAGAATTTGCAACCTGATTCTTTTAATGTGGGTGCTATGCTACCTATGATCACTTCACCATTATAGAAAACAAACCCTAGCGCATCAACCCCTTTAACGTCTTTACATATTCTAACACACCTGGTACAACCTATACATAACTCATAATTTCTTATGAAAAGAGGTTCATCATCAAGGATTTGGAGTTCCTTTGGTTGATAACGAGGAGTTTCGTGCTTAATTCCGATGTATTCTGCTACTTTTTGCAATTCACATCTTCCAAATTCAGGACAACATCGTTCTTCAACTGGTACATTAGTCGAACAAGGTTCACGACTACAACCTGCCTGTTGAGCACAAGTTAAACAAGCATGACGATGTTTTGAAAGAATTTGTTTTAATTTTTCTCTTCGATAGTCAATAATTTCAGGAGTATTTGTCCAAACAGTAGTATTTTCTTCTATTAGTCTATTACATGATGTTATTAATTCTTCTTCTCCTTCCATTTTCACAATACAGAGTTGACAACCTTCATGTTCTTGTGATGACATTGAATAATCATTCTTATATTGAATATTACCTTGATATACAACTTCAATGGGTTTCAGTTCTTGAGCTGATAATAAATCTGGATGTGTACAAAGTCTGGGAATATAAATCCCAGAAACCTGAGCAGCTTCTAAAATGGAAATTCCTTTATTAACTAAGAATTCGACATCATTTATCTTAAGATAGACTTTTTCCATATGTTTGAACTCTCAAAGTGATTTTTTCAAGTTTTATAGCTCTCAGAAGATTAAAACGCCAGTAATTAAAGGGATGATTCTACCATGAATGTGTAATTGCACTAGGTTCACAAATAGTAACACAAGGGAGTTCTACTGGCCCTGTAGTGGGTTTACATGGAGCACAGGAATATTTAATTTTCTTCCGATGTTCTTCAGTAACTCTTGCAACTAAATCCTCTGCTAAAGGATCCAATTCATTTTCCACTACTTCCAAGACTTTTTCAGGACAAACTCCAACACATTTAGCACAACCATCGCAGAGTTCTGTGTCGATAGTAATATAATAATCTCCCGAACCATCCTTATAGCCGTAATTCGCTTTCATATTTTTCCTCACTTTATTTTAAAGATTAGCTAAACTTTTAAGCCTTTTTTCTGGCCTTTTCGACCAAAGCTTTCCCAAACAAGGCACCACCTATTGCACCAGCAAGCTGTGGATCAATATCTGGTTCTGGAGCAGTTATTTTCAATTCCTTTTCAATTCGTGATACAACACCAATATTCTTAGCGATCCCACCAGTAATAGCGAAATCATTTTCAACACCAAGTTGCTCCAGAAGAGTTACTACACGATGAGCCATTGCCCCACAATATGCAGCTAAGACTTTTTCCTTAGACCATCCTTTTCGCAAAAGAGCTACTGCTTCAGATTTAGCAAATACCACACAAGTACTACTCACTGGTTCTGGTTCTTCGTCTACTAAAGACATTTCTCCTACATTGTTAATATGAACTTGAAGAAGATCTGCGAATACTTCCATACCTCTCCCAGTTCCAGCTGCGCATTTATCATTCATTAGAAACGCAGTAACTTTACCTCGGTGGTCGCATCGTATTGCTTTACAGTCTTGACCTCCCATATCTAATACTGTTCTGATTGAGGGGCCGTACATGAAGTTAGCCCCACGCGCATGGCATGCAATTTCTGTAATAGCTCGTTTTGCGAAAGGTACGTTCACTCTCCCATAACCCGTTCCAACTGCATATCCAATTTTTTCTACTGGAAGTCCAGTGCCTTCTAATGCCCAATTCATAGACCTATTTGCACTATCGGGACTATCACTACCAGTTCTCATATTTGCATAACAATAAATTTCACCATCAACCATCACAACTGATTGTGTACTCACTGATCCAACATCAACCCCTGCTGAAATAATATCACTATCTTTCCAATCAAGATCTGGATTGGTCCAACGTGATTCAGTCCATCT
Organism: Candidatus Hodarchaeota archaeon; assembly: GCA_016839815.1. Classification (GTDB taxonomy): domain Archaea; phylum Asgardarchaeota; class Heimdallarchaeia; order Hodarchaeales; family Hodarchaeaceae; genus Hodarchaeum. The sequence continues at coordinate 12,702 of JAEOTM010000074.1, read as the reverse complement.
CCAATAATCTGTACTTTCTGAATTAGCCAAACTTTTATCCTCCATTTATTCTATCTTGAGCTATAAGTGCAGCTCCATAAGCAGATATGAATTCTGGCACAACTGGATCCTTAGGTACCAAAAGTTCAAAGCCTAAGTTTCTTTTCATCGAATCGACGAAACCAATATTGTTTGCTACACCACCAGTCAATGCTACTTCTTTTTCAATACCTACTCTACGAGCCATACTAGTAATTCGATCTGCTATTGCGTCATGTACAGCACGAATAATATCTTGTTTTGGTGTTTTTTGGTGGATTAATGAAACTACTTCGGATTCAGCGAAGATAGTACATTGTGCATTCATAGGTACTGTTTTTGTGGATTTTAATGACATTTCTCCCATTTTTTCTAGATCTACTTCCAAGGCTCGAGCCATTGCTTCAGTAAAGGCACCCGCTCCAGCAGCACATTTCTCATTTATTCCAAAATCTAAGACTTTTCCATTGTCGTTTAAGCGAATTGCTCTTCCTTCTTCAGCCCCTACATCTATTACAGTACGTACAGAAGGAAAAACTGTGAATATACCACGGGCATTCGCACTAATCTCAGTCACCGTCTCATTTGCAAAATTAATGGCATCAACTCCTGCACCTGTTGCTGTGATATATTTAATATCATCTCGAGACATTCCAACTTGATTAATTGCTTTCTCTATTGCTTCATCAGCAGAAGCTTTTTGATCAAAACCACTCAAGACTGAAGCAGTAGTTAGAATCTCATTATCTCTCAATATCACCACTTTGGTATTTTTTGCTCCTAAATCAATTCCAATTGTTGTCATCAAAATTTCACCACTCTTAATCCACTAATTTCTTCATCCCAAGGCTTTCCATAAATGCGTCTATTCGAATCATAGTTCTAGTAAGATCGAACTCTCTTTCATCTCCCATATTACCTTCAAATGGCATTACTGGAAATCCAGCTTTTTGAATCGCTAAACGATTTTCTGCTATACCAAGGCTTAAACCCTCACAACCTCTATTGAAGTGTAGAAGAACTCCATCAAGTTTCCATTCACGTGCAATCCTAATCATCATTTCAGATTTAAATTTTGGATGATAAAAATGCTGCCATTCAGGTTTGCTTAAATTCCATTCAGCAAGAGCTCGTAAGGCTTCGTCACGGTTTGTAATCTCAATATCAGGTATTGATCTCGGTCCCCAACTTCCATCTTCTTTATCTTCCCATAAACCAATGAGCGCGAAAGTATACAGACTTCCTATTGATACACATCCATATTTCTCTAGATAACGGAATACTTTAAGAAAAGCCCATGGAGGTTGGGTGTCAGTCATGATACGACATTGTTCATTTTCAACAGCGGCAATTTGACGCTCTACACGATTTTTAACTTCAGGGTAAAGCTCTTTCTCATAGAAATCTGCAGTCCATTGTGATGATTTTCTTAACGTGCCTAATACATACAGAGAATACATAGATTTTTCATCTAATGGTGCAGGTATTGTTTTGTTTAATTCACAAATGGCTGCCCAATAATAACAAGCACGGAATTCATTATGAACTGCTTTGATCAGAAGTTCATCATCATAATCTCTTCCTGTAGTCTTTTCTAACCACTTTATTCCATCATGCATTTGGCCAACAATATAGTTTAGTCTACTTTCTGTTAATTCCTCATAAGGACCTACTGAAACATCAATGTTAAAGGTTGGAATCCCTCCTTCAAGATCACTAGCAACCTGATACCACTTTGCATGTGAACAACAAATATGATCTTGCCACATAAAATCAGGTTTCGGGAATTCCTCGGAGTATTGTGGCCAAGCATATTTATTAAGGATAACTGATCCCCAATAATTCCGCATATACGAACAAAGGTCTCTTGCAAATCCTTTTGTTTCGATAGCTTCTTGGCATTCCTGTGCTAAATCTTTATTAAATGCCACAGTTGCTCCATAAGGTTCTCCTGTTAAACACCATACATCTTCTCCTAGACCAGCAGGAATGGCGTCAAAAGACCAAGCACCTCCAGCCCAGCGAATTCCTCCTTTTTCATGAGCTTCTGCGAAATCCTTGTAATAATTCTCTCGAAGTGTCTTTGCCTTTCCCCAGCTTTTCAATCTTTCAGTAGAATATTTTGCTGTACTCATTTTATTTCCTCCTAAAACAAATCTTCCTCCCGCATTATTTCAAGAAATGCCTCTACACGGGTTTTAAATTGGCCGATTGGAACTGTAACATCAAATTCTAGAAATAGCGTTGTGAGACCATTTTTTTCTAATTCTTCCTTTATTTTAGGAATATCTAATTCATGTGGATCACAGAATTTTTGTTGAACTAGTATTGCTCCTTGGACATCATATTCTTTGCTCATTCGCATAATATGATCAAGTCTAGTGCGTTCTGGCCAATCTTTACTTGGACAGGGAACCCGTTTCACATATCTTTCTGCGATTGCAGTCATTAAATCCCCAGTTTGGTTAATTTCTTCATAGAAATAGCGAGTACCTGTGCAATGATCATCTGTTACAAAAGTTGCCCCTAGATCTTCAACCATTGCTAAAAACTCAGTATCATCATCCTCAGATCCAATTATCATTAACCTTTCACCAGGGTCACCTATATCACGTTTAGAAAGTTCTTGTAAAATTATTTCTAACTCACGGTTATGTTCATGTTTATCAGTCATTTGACTTGACACGACCATATACATTGCTTCTAATCCAGTGAGAGGTGGGTTAGGTCTCTTTCTAAGCTCATATACTTCTTTCATTAAGCGTCGATTTTTATTCATTAATTCGATTCCACGTTTTAAATCCTCATCAGTAATAGGTTTCCCTATCCATTCCTCAACAGATTTTTTGAATCGAATTAACTCCTCTCGGAGATATGGGATTGCGCGAGGACTTTGGACATGCATTGGATGAGGTAAATAGTAACTATAATCAGTTGGAATATGAAGATCCCAACTGGTGTAAGCCTGTCTAATATGAAGACAACTTTGAGCAATCATAATTCCATCTAGATAGTCAAAACGACCTTTTAGTCCTTGCGCAAGACAATCACGACAAAAAGGACAGAACATCGCGAAAATATGTGGTTCTGTTACGTCTTGAGGTTCGTGACTACCTAGAATCCGCACTGGAAGTATTTCTGCAGCATAGAGAATCTCTTCTGGTACGTAAGTACAGAAATAGCCCATAACTTTACCACCAGTCTTTTCCTTCCATGCTTTTGCATATTCATGACGAGTTTCATACCAATCTTTGAACTGGTCAAAGACTTCTTTCTTTTTCATCTGCACTGTTACCATGATCTAGACTCCTAGATTTTCATTTTGATTCATTAGTCATTTTATCATTAACTGTTTTTAGTGTTCTAGTCAATTTTCCTTTCTTGTAATTCTTTCATTAGCGTAATAAAGTTGCTTTTTGTCATTTCCAAGGTTCTGAAAAATTCCAACAAGTCACTTGAAGTCCATTCAACGCAGGTATAAACAATATGAACTCCTTGGACCTTGAATACTTCAAAAAGTGTATTGCCTAGTTTTTTTCCCACTCCTTTTGCTGTGTGTTCTGGATGTACTCCTAAAACTTCAATCCAACCACCGTTCTCGATACCAAAGAGCCAAGGATGCACAGTACCGATCATAAATCCTACTACTTGCTTCTGAATTTCAGCAACAAGACTTATGCTATTATTATTCAGATAATGCATTATTTCAGATTTCCACATTTCAGGACGGAGGACACCAGAGATACTTTTATCTAAAGAAACGATTGAATCAATATCTGAATCTTTCATTTTTCTAACCGTAATATCGTCGTTTGTGCTCATAATGATCATCTCGAGATATTCGTTTATCACTCCTTACCTTGACCTGAATTTTCCTTAATTTTTGAAACACGTATAATCTTAACTTTAGATCCAATCCAATTTTTCGGTAAATAGACTCGGCCCGTATTCCCACTTTGCTTTACTTCTCTGTCAATCATTTCATATCCTTTGACAATGAATTCCGAATGTAACTCTTCTACTGGCTCATTCACGCTATTCACCATATTTTCTATACGTTTTAGCTGTTTGTCAGGAGCTTCCGACACAAAGGAACCCTCCATTTTTTTCAACTATAACTCAGTCTTACTATATATATGCCTTGTGGCTGATAAGGATTCACTATGTGATACTTTTTATATAAAAGTTTCATTTGACTCTAGCTATATTCTTGTAATAGAAAATTTGAAGAATACCAATATTCAGGTTGAAGATCATTAATTTGAGAATGAACATTATGACTTCAGGTCGAATCGAAATAATTTTCCACGCAACTTTCAGAGAGGTTACCAAAAAACGAAAAATTGTTGAACCGATTAGTGAAAGTTGTATATTCGGTGATATTTTGACAAAATTAGCAAAAAAGTACGGAAAGGAATTTATTGATATTGTAAATCCTCAAACTAATAAGATTTCTAATGATATTCTTGTAATGCTAAATGGAAAAGGTATTAGAGAGATTAACGAAAGAATTCAAGATAAAGATGTATTAATATTCAGTCTTCCCGTAGGGGGCGGTTAATGTAATAGTTAGAAAGGTGTTTTCTCTATGAATGAAGTGAGATGTTTAAATTGTTTAAAAAGATTTCAAGTTCAACTAAATACGGAACTAGCTGAGTGTCCTCAGTGTAATACCAAATATAGAATTTCCTGGCCAAAACCAGATCAACCTAAAATTCGTGGATTAGCAAAATAACTTCAGAGGTATTCATTATGGTTTGGAATAGGAAAATTGCTTATATAGATTTATCATCAGGTCAAATCAAGAAAAAACCAATCTCAAAATCACTTAGGAATCAATTTCTTGGAGGGAGAGGAATTAATATGTACAATCTATATCATCACGTTTCTCCTGATATTGATCCATTAGGACCTGATAACGCTTTACTTGTAGGGACTGGTTTACTTACGGGAATTCCTGCTCTAGGTGCTGGAAGGTGTGATATTGCAGCTAAATCACCCTTAACAGGAGCTGTAGGTGACTCAAATATTGGTGGTTTTTTTGCTCCTGAATTGAGATTTGCAGGATTTGATCACTTGATAATTTCTGGGAAAGCTGCAAAACCAAGTTATATCTGGATAAACAATGGAGAGGTAGAAATTCGTGATGCAACCCATTTATGGGGAAAAGACACTTTTGAAACTCAAGATCAAATCCGATCAGACCACAATGACGAACAAATTAAGAGCTTAGTTATTGGAGAAGCAGGAGAAAATCTGGTTAGATATGCAAATGTAAGAACTGGGATGAAGAATGCAGCGGGCCGAACAGGGATGGGATGTGTTATGGGATCCAAGAATTTGAAAGCTATCGCAACTCGTGGAACAATGGATTTAGAATTTGCTTTTCCTGACCAATTACTTGACTATTGTACAGAAATGAACAATATGATCACAGGATCACGATGGGCAAAAGCACAATCAAAATGGGGAACACTCATAATATACAGCAATACAAATACTACTGGTTTGATTCGAACAAGAAATTTTCAGCTTAACCTACTTGAGGATGGGGAAAATTTAGAGCCTGAAGTAATGGATGAATATACTATTGGAATGTCTGGTTGTTATGGATGCAGTGTCCATTGTCGGCATCGATATGCGCTAAAAGAAGGGCCATATGCCCCAATTTTTGGAGAAGGCCCAGAATACACTTCTTTAGGTGCTTTTGGAACTATGGTTGATTGTAAAAAAATGGAAACTGTACTGGTAGCTAATCACCTTGTGAATAAGTATGGCATTGATACACTAGAAATTGGCGGAATAATTGCTTGGGTTATGGAGCTCTATGAGAAGGGGTTGCTTTCAGAAAAAGTGATCGATGGTCTGGATCTTACTTGGGGTAATGAAGAAGTAGTTTTTGAGCTTATAAAAAGAATAAGCAAAAGGGAAGGCTATTTAGGAAATTTACTTGCTGAAGGATTTTTGCCTGCAATAGAAAAGATAGGGAAGGAATCAGAGTATTATGCTATGCAAATTAAAGGCATGAGCAATTTACATTCTGATGAACGTCCAACACCAAGTCTAGCACTAGGTATCGCAACTTCAACGCGAGGAGCAGATCATCTAAGAAGTAGACCAGCAATAGATCTTTATGGACTCCCAGAAGACCTTTTAGAAGAGATATATGGCGCCCCAATGTCTTCAGATTACACTTCTTATGAGGGGAAGAGTCGTATGGTTTGGTGGCAAGAACTATTATACGCTATTACTGATTCAATAGGAATATGTAAATTTCAAACTGTTTTTTGTGCAGTACATGCACCTAAATTCGAAGAATTTTCTAGACTCATTGAGTTAGCATCTGGTTTAAAATTATCAAAACCTCAACTAATGGAAATCGGTGAAAGGATTGTAACTATAGAACGGATGTTTAATAATCGTGAAGGATTCACCAGAAAAGACGACAAACTACCTGAAAGATTCTTTAAAGAACCAACACCATTAGGACTTCCTATTATCAAAGGAAAGAAGATCGATGAAGAGCAATTCAAAAGAATGATCGATGAATATTACTCACTCCATGGGTGGGATAGTAGTGGGATTCCTAGTAATGAAACCCTTCACAATCTTGGATTAAAAAATCAATCATCACAAAAGTCTAGAATGGAGAACTAAATAGTGAAAAACTTCTTATTTGTTAATCCAGAGAACTGTTCTGGTTGTCGCATATGTGAAGCAGTCTGTTCACTTCACCACGAAAAAGTTTGTAACCCATCCCATGCAAGAATACAGGTGATTAAATGGGAAAGCTCAGGATTATATATTCCAATGATTTGTCAACAGTGTGAAGATCCCATTTGTGAAACTGTTTGCCCTATGGGAGCAATATATAGAGAAGAAAAAACGGGGGCTATGCTGATTAATTATGATTTGTGTGTTGGTTGTAAGCTTTGCGTCACCCATTGTCCTTTTGGTGGAGTTATAATAGGTATAGATGGACAAATCAAAAAATGTGATCTCTGCGATGGAGACCCATTATGTGTTAAGAACTGTGAACCTGATGCACTCCAATTCGTTGAAGCAACCCAAATTAACTTTTTAAAAAGAAAAGCTGCAGCCCAAAGATTTTCAGAACTAATACAAAAACTATTATCTGCTATTTAGATAAGGATTCTCATTCATAACTGACTCAATAATTTCTGTAACATCCCTAACTTGAACAGGTATTGAATTTCTCCTTGCGGTAATTCTGAGGTTCATTTGACAAAGTGGACATGCTGTGGTTAAGATATTGATATCTAATGGAATAAAGTCGTCACTTAACCTCTTTAATGCAGCATCCATACTAATTTGATGATTATAATTCCATAATCCTCCACCTCCCCCACAACAACGAGCTTGATATTGATTAAAGGGCATTTCTGTTATTGTAAGATTAGGTACAGCATCTAAAATATACCTCGGAGTCTCATAGACATTACAATGTCTACCTAAAGAGCATGGATCGTGATATGTAACTTTTGCCTGAAGAGAGTTTAATACTAATTTATTAGCTTTAATTTCTCGTTCAATGAATTGGGTTGAATGCAGAACCTCACATGGTAACTCTATATCCACAATTTCAGGAAATAACTTCGTAAATGTATAGTAACAACCAGCACAAGGAGTAATTAAAGATTTTGCCTTCGTTTTTTCAATTTTTTCAACAGTCTTCTTAGCAACCTTCCTTGCTTCATCTAGAAGGCCTGATGATAACAAAACATAACCACAACACCCCTCATTCCTTCCTAACATTGTAAAGGATACACGGGAATTTTTTAATATGTTATAAAAGGCTATAGCAGTTTTAGGAGTACGATATGATACCATACATCCTACCCAATAAACATAATCTGCTTTTTCTGGAAATGAATTACCAAGAATATTTTCTATCCATGATAACCTTTTTTCTGCTGGAATAGCTGCAGGATCTCCAGATGTGATTATATTCGAAGCTGTCGTGTGAAAAACCTTTGGAGTCAATTTCTTTTCCGCAATAATCTGTCGTATACGAGTTATTGCCTTATGAAAATCTAATTGCTCAAAGCATTCTCCAAAACAGTTTCCACATTGACTACAGGTATACATTATGTCGACAATTTTTTTTGAATACTCTAATTCTCCCTTCATTAAACCTTTGATTAAAAGCATTCTTCCTTTAGCTGACCATGTTTCAATTCCTTGATAAGATGGAGTGATTGTACAATAACCGCCGCATACGTCACGTTGTAAACATTTATTTAAGCTCTCCTTTAAATTCATGAACTGTTGAACAGAAGCAATATTATGATAGACACTATATGCATTGGATTGCATTTTTTTTATGAGAGTTTTTTTAAGATCGTCTGGTTTCTCTATTCTTCTCTCCATGTCAGGTCTTTTTAGATCATCTAACAATATTGTTATTTTTGATGGTTCTATTATTGGTCTAGAATCAAAAGTACTCCTACTAATGACCGTGATATCTTGATCCTTAGCTAAATTGAATAGTTTACTAGTATTTGTAAATTGATCAACCCTTACCACAATATCAGGGATTCTGTAAGATTTTTTTTCATATATTTTCTCAAAGGAATATGCATAACGATCCTCAATATCAGTTAAAACTAGTGATTTATCAAGAAATTGGGTTATTTGGGTTACAACATTATTTGGTAATTTCATCGCTTTAGCTCTATCTTAAATCGCTTATTATGATTATCCTATTATTTCTAGGTTTAAGATTTAATGATTTCATCCAGTATTGAATAGGAATATTCATATATTGGACCCTAGGATCGACTTTTTGATATAAATACTATACACATTTATATAAATTGTTTAAAGAATTAAATCCAATTCTAAGAAGCAAGTACTGATAGAATTACATTTAAAGAGTGATATTATTCTTGAAGCGGTATTTCGTTTAAGCCTTTTCATGATACTTGAATTCTATCCTTTGGTCCTTTTTGAACAAAACGATTCAAAACCAGAATCTGGTTACAATGGAGTCAATAACAAGAAGATAGATTTGATAATTTCAGTTTAAGAAGATGTGGTGAAAAAGAATTGAGTGATGAATTAATTCTTGTTGAAAAACAGGAAAATATTGGGAATATAATCTTTAACAACGGTCCATTAAATATTCTAAATATTACTATGATGGAACAGATCAATGATGTACTTGATAGATTCTTGGAAGATAAATCTCTCAAAGCAGTAGTATTTAGTCACCTTGGGAAGTCATTCTCCGCAGGAGTTGATGTAGGGGAACATATGGGTGATACAGCACAAAAGATGTTGGATATATTTCATGGTATGTTTAAAAGACTAAATCGAATGAAAGTACCCACAGTCGCGTGTGTAAAGGGAGCAGCATTAGGTGGTGGATGTGAGGTAGCTGCTTTTTGTGATATTGTTTTAGCTTCTGAAAAAGCAAAATTTGGAAATCCGGAAATAAAGGTTGGAGTGTTTCCTCCAGTATCAGCAGTTATATTTCCTTTTCTCCTTGGTGAGAAAAAAGCATTTGAGCTCATTTTACAAGGTGAAATTATCGATGCAAATGAAGCACATAGAATAGGACTTGTTAATCATGTTTTCCCCTTAGAATCTTATGAGAAGGATATAACTTCATTTCTTGAAAGATTCACTAAATTAAGTTCAGTTGTACTACAATACACCAAAAAAGCTGTTAAGTTAGGGATCGATTCTGATTTTGATAAGAGACTAAGTGAAGTAGAAGATCTATATCTCAATGAACTCATGACTACACATGATGCAAATGAGGGGTTACAAGCTTTTATCGATAAACGTCCGCCTGAATGGCGAAATCGCTAAAAAATAAAAAAAATAAAAAACTGAGAATCATAATTAAACGAACATAATTGTATAGGAAAGTATTAGTATGAGAGCGGCTGTTTTTGAGAAAGTAAAAGAACCATTAAAAATTGTGGACGATTATGACTCCCCGAATATTATTGGAACAACAGGCAATGTGATTGTCGATATCACTGCATGTGGTGTTTGTCATACCGATTTGGGTTTTCTTGACCATGGTGTGCCAACAGGTAAATCACCACCTTTAATTTTAGGACACGAGATGGCAGGCACAATTCGAGAAAGAAGTGATGATGTTACATCCTTTAAACAAGGTGATCATGTTCTAATTCCTGCTGTAATATCTTGTGGAAATTGTTTTCACTGCAGAACTGGACGTGAGAACATTTGTTTAAATCAGACATTTTTTGGGAGTAATGTTGATGGTGGGTTTGCAGAACAAATCATGGTTCCTGTTAAAGATATATTCCATCTTCCATCAGAAATTCCATTAGAGGAAGGTTGTATCATCGCTGATGCAATTTCTACTCCTTATCATGCCGTAAAAAATCGAGGACAGGTAAAACCAGGAGATTGGGCTGTAGTGATTGGATGTGGTGGGATTGGTTTAAATATAGTTCAAAACATCAACGTTGCAGGTGGTTTAGCTATAGCTGTAGACATTGTACCTGAAAAATTAGATATCGCTAAAAAACTGGGAGCTGTTGAAACAATTTCTGCAAAAAAAATGGACGATCGTGGAATTGTAGGAACTATTCGTAAAATAACAGGTGGAGGAGCAGACATTGCCTTTGAAGCGATTGGTAATCCTGCTACCTTCAAACAAGCATTCAACAGCTTAAGGACTGGAGGTCGATTGGTTGCAGTTGGATATTCTCCCAAAAGATGGGATGGATTTGATATTGGCCGTGTAATGTTTCGTGAAATGGAACTTGTGGGAAGCCTAGGTTGTCGAACAGTAGATTATCCTAGAATCATCGCGCTAGTTAAATACAAAAGTTTAGTGGTTGAGCCACTTGTAACTGCTAAGTATCCTCTTTCTGAAATAAATGAAGCTTTCGATGTTATGCGCCGTGGTGAAGGCGTGCGTACTGTTATCTTATGCCAAAAGTAATATCTTTGTGGAAAAAACAATACAGGACAAAGAATTATGTCACAAGTAGGGATTGTCGGGATAGGGCATAGTAAATTTGGTAGACGTGATGATGTTACAGTGGCAGAACTTGCCTTTGAACCGTTTGTAGAGGCAGTAAATGACGCAGGAATAGGTCAAAAAGATATAGGGGCTACAATAATTGGAGCAAGTCCAGTTTACATGACGCAACGAAGTATTGCTGGTCCGATTACAGAATACCTTGGTTTAAATCCCCAACCAGTCTGGCTTACAGAAGCTGCATGTAGTAGTTCAGCAGCAGCACTACGTACTGCTTATGCACTAATTAAATCGAAGATGCACGATATTGTTTTAGTACTTGGGGTTCAAAAAATGTTGGAAAACCCAACATCTGAAATTCTGAAGATTATGGGACGAACTGGAGATGTACAATGGGAAGCACCTTATGGTACAACTTTTGCGAACTATTATGCAATGTATGCCCAGAGTCATATGGAGAAGTATGGTACAACCTCAGAGCAATTAGCTGAGGTAGCAGTAAAGGCTCATCATTATGGGATAAAGAATGAGAAAGCAATGTTTCAAAAAGAAATAACAATAGAAAAAGTTCTGGAATCACGTATTATTGCTTCTCCATTGCACCTTTTTGACTGTTGTGCCAATGCTGATGGTAGTTCAGCCTTAATTGTGGCAAATGAAGAACAATCAAAGAGATTATCAGATACTCCAATATGGATAAAAGGGCTTGGAGCTGCAACAGCTCCATTCTCTCTTTTAACACGTCCAGAGTTAAGTACACTGACCAGTGCTGTTAATGCGTCAGAGATAGCTTATAAGCAAGCTAAGGTTGAACCAAGAGAAATTCATATTGCAGAAGTCCATGATTGTTTTACAATAGCTGAAATAATGGCATATGAAGACCTAGGTTTTACTGAGCGTGGAAAAGGGGGTGAGTTTGTGAAGTCGGCTTATATCGGTGGAAAACTTCCTGTGAATGTAGATGGAGGGCTTAAAGCCAAAGGCCACCCTATAGGAGCCACTGGATGTTCTCAGGTTTATGGAATAGTCCAACAACTTCGTGGAGAAGCAGGAAAGACACAAGTTAACGGTGCTGAGGTTGGTTTAACTCACAATGTTGGTGGTCATGGCCAATATTGTATTGTACATGTTTTTTCGAGGTGAAATTTTAAGTTGAAGCAATTTGGTTATCGAGATTATATCTCACAATCAAAAATTGGAAAACGTTTGTTAACTGCTTTAAGAGAAGGAAGACTTGAAGGAACTCGATGTACACGTTGTGATGTTCTTTATTATCCTCCCAGAGCTAACTGCAAAGAATGTCTGACTGATGATAATATTGAATATTTAGATTTTACAGGTGAGGGAAAGATATTATCGTTTTCTGAAGTACAAGTTCCTCCTGCGGGATTTGAACAATTCGCACCTTATACAGTATGCGTAGTATCCTTAAAAGAGGGTGGCCGTCTAGTAGCATGGATTGATCAAGAGGACAAACCAGTTAAGATTGGTGAGAAAGTCATTGTGAAACCTGAGGTTATTGAGGGAGATAGAGTAATATATCGTGTCTTTAGAGGTAAAATCTCTACAGATCTACCTATAAGAGAACAGGAACCAGCTATCAGAGCAAATAAACTTGATGGGAGAATTGCCATAATTACTGGAGCAGGAAAAGGGATTGGACGTGAAATCGCACTAGAATATGCAAGAGAGGG
>JAEOTM010000073.1 GCA_016839815.1 Candidatus Hodarchaeota archaeon | reverse complement strand
CAACAAGACCTGATGCAATTATTAAGGAAAATATTACAATAACTAACGGATTAGATGAACAAACTGCAAGGAATGTTGCTGGGAGATTAGGATTCTCTGGTAATCTTGCTGATGAAGCTGTTGATCTTTTTATGAAGCTTTGGAAGATTGTAAAAGAAAAAGAAGCGCAATTAGTAGAAATTAATCCATTAGTTCTCACTCCTGAAGGTTTAAAGGCGGTGGATGGAAAAATGATGTTAGATGATAACGCTGTTTTTCGTTCAGAGACCGTTCAGACCTTACAAGAGAAAAAACTGACAGATCTTGAGAAAACTGCAAAAAAGTTTGGATTCTCCTTTGTTGAACTGGAAGGTGAAGTAGGAATTTTAGCCAACGGGGCTGGATTAACCATGGCCTTACTGGATGTACTGGCTCAACATGGGTTGGCTGGTATGAATTTCCTTGATGTAGGTGGTGGAGCAAGTAAAGATCGAGTATATGAGGCTTTGAAACTTATCTTCACAATGAAACCTAAAGCAGTGCTAATCAACATCTATGGGGGTATTACTCGTTGTGATGTTGTTGCAGATGCGATTTTGCACACCTTGAAAGAATTTCCTGATGCTCCTCCTATGGTGATCCGCCTTACTGGTACAAGGGAAACAGAAGGTGTACAAATACTGAAAGATGCGGGAATAGACGCGTATAAAGATATGATGGCGGCTGTAGAAAAATTAAAAGGAGTAATAGGGTGAAATTACAATGTACATAAGTGAAAATAGTAAAGTAGTTGTGCAGGGTATTACTGGTAATCAAGGTAAGTTTCACACCCAGTTGATGACAGAATATGGCACAAATATTGTTGCTGGAGTGACTCCTAAGAAGGGAGGACAGGAGGTTCTTGGAATCCCAGTATTTAACACCGTTCAGGAAGCAGTTCAAGAACGAGGGGTTGATACAAGCATAATATTCGTCCCTGCACGATTTACATATAGTGCCGTCCTTGAAAGCTTAAATGCAGGAATCAATATGACCTGTTGTATAACTGAAGGAGTACCAGTCCTTGACATGTTACGTCTAGTTGAGCTAGCTCATTCGAAAGGCCTCCATTTAATTGGGCCTAACACACCAGGAATGCTGATTCCAGATAAAATAAAACTTGGTATAATGCCCAGTTTTAAAAACGTCCGATTTGGTACAGTAGCTTGTATTGCTAAAAGTGGAACCTTAAGTTATGAGATTACTAAATCATTAGGAAATGCAGAGATAGGTGTTTCCGCATACATTGGTATTGGTGGCGATCCAATTCGCGGTAAAACGTTAGTAGAAGCCTTTGATTACTATGTTCAGGATAATGGAACAAAGATTATCACGGTGATTGGTGAAATCGGGGGTGATGAAGAGGAGAAGGTAGCACAGTATATTAAAGATAATGCCGTTAATAAACCTGTAGTAGCATACATTGCAGGCAAAAGTGCACCTGAAGGAAAACGGATGGGGCATGCAGGAGCCATTATATCCGGAAATATTGGTACAGCACAAGGTAAAATCAAAGCTTTATCTGAAGCAGGAGCTACAGTTGTGGACACTCCATGGGAAATTGCTCCCATGATTAAAGAAAGATTCTGAACAACTTATCATAATGCTCCCTCTCTTTTTTCTTTTTGAGTTGAATCAGTAAAGTTAGATCGAAAAACTTACACCTTCTTGATCAGATGTTGACCATTTCAAAAAAAAGGTGAACTAAAGGGGGATTAATTATGAATGATCTACATAGAAAAATGGTAATACTTTTTAGTTGAGCATTTAAGAAAGAAAAAACTATCAGATTGCGTAAAATGAAATAAATGGAATCTCTTACATGTTGAAGGATTTGGCCGCCTCCTACAAATAAAATAGGTTTATCTACCTAATATTACTTTAGGAGTTATTTTGAATTAGGAGAGAATGGTAATAAAAACAATAGATCCCTTAAAATGTTAAGAAAGTGACAATCACAGAAAATCACTATCCAAAGAATATGTATGATTTTCCCTCACCTCAACCTCTACTTCCTGATCTACCACTGGGAACAATATATCCTCGCTATGCAAAAAAGGATTTTGCTCGTGAAGATTTTCAAGGATGGCTTCTAGCAAAATATATTGAGAAAAGGGGATTTTATATTGAAGCTACTCATAATAAGAAGTACTTTTTCAATGATATTAAAACATTGGGAAGATCTTGGAAACTATCTGCTGAAGATCTCTCGAAACACGGAAATACACTAAAATCGACTAATGGTGGAGGAAAAGGGAGTGGGTATGCAAAGTGTCGAGCAAACTTGTTTTATAAACACAATGATTATTCAAGATTTATTAAAGAATTTCTTGGTTTTTACCCTACTGGTGGAGCATTGAAAAGATTTAATATGCCTATCTTTAAAAGACCAGGTCTTTCACCACTCGGTAGTGCGGTTGGAAAATATGAAAATGATGTATTATCAGGACCCGATTATTCAAACCTTCATCAATTAGTCAAGTATGGAATTATTGAAATATTTGCAGAACAAGTCAGGGGGAATTTCGTTAGGAAAACATACAAGTTAATAAGAAAATTTGATTCTCTTTTGCATTCTTTCTTGCTAAAAGCCTCTTCAACAAGGACAAGACCCGGTAGATTAACGAAAAGATATGGTAAATTGATAAAATTTCTAAATGAAAATAGATTTTTGTCAAACCAAGTAGGGGGATTGAGGTTATTAAATAGTCATAACGAATTATGTTTTTTTTATAATGGAATTGGTAGCCCTATCCCATCTTCGGGGGGTAAGATAATTGCAGGTAACATAACTTGGGATGAATTCGTAGTAGTACTCAAAAAGACAAAAATGGTTAGAAAATCTCACGACAAGTGGATCGTATCCCAAACAGGTGTGAATTCAGAGGTTTTTGTAAAAGAAATCGAAAGAATTCTTACTAACAAAGGTATAAAACCATGGTCTAGTTCAACGTTATCTGATGCAGTTGCATTAATATCCCAACATGACAACATATACAATGAACTGGGGAATAGTCAACACTATGCTCTCTGTGAAATTTTTAATATTCCTGAAGTATCAAATTTTCTCAGTAAGCATATTAATATGAATATAAAGAATTTTGAGGTTGATACAAGGGAGATTCAGTTTCCTTTCTCCTTTGTTGGCTCAGGAGATATTAAAGGTAAAGTAGAGATTTCTTCAAAAGAGAAAGATCTTCGAATGATAACCAAGGGGTCGTCTTTGAGATATGGAAGTGAATTTCAGTATCAGATCATTGAATTAATGGTTGCTCCAGAGGATCTAAGGATTTTCGGGTGGGTTGAGAAAGAGCTTAAAGTAACTGGGGATTTACCTGAACCAATAATTTTCGTCTTATATGTTGAAAGACCAACTAATTTTTCCCAAGATATGGCTAATCAAATCTCAATTCTCAATCGATTACGGAAATCACTTAGAATTGCAGAGTCATCAAATGAGACGACTTTGGACCTTATTAATAATGTTTTAAGCTTGAAAGCTACTCAAAATTGGCCCGAAGCTAAGAGGATCCTTCTTAAATGGAGACAACAAGGAAGAAAATTCAATATGCTGGAGGATATTCGCAAAGAAATGCTCCGAGTGATTATGTCGATTAAATAAGTGCTAAACCTGAATTGTTTCGACCAAACAAGAGAAAAAACCATTATCCTTTACCATTCCATTAATGAAGCTAGAATTGCCAAAATTGGCACTTCATCCTACGAAATAGCTAAGGCCTTGGGTAATGCCGATGTAGGAGTGTCAGCTTATATTGGCATTGGTGGTGATCCTATTCGTGGAACTACTTTAGTTGAAGCTTTTGATTATTATGCCAATGATAATGGTACT
>JAEOTM010000072.1 GCA_016839815.1 Candidatus Hodarchaeota archaeon | reverse complement strand
GATTATTCCGATTTCTCTCTCATTACATCCCATCTTAAGCTTCATAGTATAATAAGTTCTGAAAAGAAGTAAGATTGAGGGAATTTGTGTTTTAGTTTTATCAATTGCTCGCAGTTTGTCTTGATTTTCCTCTAAATATCTTTTTATTTCCTTGAGGATAGGTTTTGCCTCATCAAATCTATCTATCGCTACATATACTTTGGCTAATTTCTCTAAATTGTAAATCCGATTGATTTCAGATAAAGCTTCCGAAATATGAGCTGGAACTGGAGGGGAGGATTTTAAATTGGAGTATCGGGTTTTTTCGGTTTCATTCCATTGAACGAATGACTGCTCATATTCATTCATGAATTTATAAGCCTGCTCAATATCTCCAGCATGATATGCCTGTATAATTCTTTTTGGAGTTATCTGAGAATGTTGTTCCCTTATCTGATCAACTCTCGTGGGATCCATTACCAACCTCCCCTGTAGCTGTTTTCCTTTTAAGGTGTTTTCTAAAAAGGTAAAACCTTGTTCTTGATCGGTTATTCCCATTTTTACCGCACAGGAACGAAGATCTGCTAAATCATCTTCTATCATAATAAATTGATATGGATTAGCATATATACTCTCAAGTTTCTCAATTTCTTTTGGAAAGAGTGCAATTTCACGCTCTAAATCCTCTTGAGAATATGCCTCAAACCCAATTAATAAATGGCGTACAAAAGGAGAATAAGCATAACTATTATCAGATTTACGTTCTAATATTTGTTTTTTCAACAGAGGAATGAATTCTCTAATTAAAGTTTTTTCATTTAAGTCTAAACAGATCTGCGTAAAGCGAATAACCTCTTTATGTTCCAATTCTAAAGGAGGGATACTCATAAGCTCTTGTAACACTGATTGAAGCATAGATAGAGCTTTACGTTGATCGCCAAGCTTATGGAATGTATGTGCAAACATCATTTGGTGGGAGAGCGAGAATGTATAGGTTGGGAGAAGCGCTTGCATTTGATTAAAGAACGTATTTAGGAGGGACAAATCATTAAGAGTGAGTGCAATTTGTAAATCAATCAAAGCGTGGACTGTGTATCCACGATCTATGAGGTGTTGGGGTAATCTTCTAGCCCAAATTGCATTTGCAAGGTATTCCAGTTCTCTTAGTTCAACTTGAGGTTGAGAAAGGGAGAGATCGGATTGGAATATCTTATCTGCCTCACCAAGATATTGAAGAAGTTGATGTTCCTCCTCTATATTCAACTGATGCATATGTTCTGCAAGTTGAACCAAGTAATGGGGTTGATGTTTCAATGGCATACTCCGGATGTAATCCAAACACCCCTCTTTTACCTCTTGAAAAGCTGATTGATTCCTTAATTTACTAGTTGCTGATAATAAATACTTATCATAAACAAAATGCTGCCTAGCAGATCTCTCTGTCCACTTTTCTGAGTGTCTGGCTACGAATGAACCCCTCCATGCTGTTAGGGCTTTCTGCAGAAACTCTTCTCCTAAATCTTGATTAGGAAAATATGGATTGCTTAGGCAGTGCTTCGCAATTTCCGAATATACAGTGATCTGACCGGATATAGCAAATTGAGGAACTATTTCCTCCACTCGTCTGATATAATCTCCTGCCTGAACTCGTATCCCCAATTTAAATAGACTTTTGGCATATTCTCTTTGATCAAAGTTCTTTTCCTCAATTCGTTCTACAATTTTATCAAGATACTCTTTAGTAAAAATCGTCCCAAATTCCGGATTCTGATCCATCCTCATATCCTCAATCGTATTTCTACTGTTATTAAAACAATGAAAATAGTGATAGATAATATGTCAAGATATCTGTAAGTGACAAAAAAAAAGAAATGTCACTATAGGCTACTTTCGACAAATTTCTGATGAAGAAGCCAACTTGCTCGAAAGGCATATTTCTACGTAAATTCTTTAAAGGTTCGATATCCTCCCCCCTCCATGATCACTCTTATTGTAGCGGATGCGTTAATAATCTTGGAGCTTCATATGAAAGTGAATCCGTGGTTAAATGCTATATCGGGAAATATTTGAGCAGAAGGACCAATTAACACTCGTTCTCCTTGAATTCACACGCGACAATTACTAACAACAGTCACTAAGCTCCTCCTTTGGAGGATAAGGCCAACCGTGTGGAAATTTTCAGTCCTCTCGTTTTTTCTAGAAAAAAGCCTTAAGGAGTCTAATAGCGTGTGTTCATGAGCTTTTTGATCTTATGTCTGATGGTCACTTCATTTTGTTATCTGCTTTTCCTACAATGATAATTATTATTCTCTGGAATTTGTAAAAAATTTCTTAAATCCTTGAAGCTTCAGTGATGGAAGAACAAGTTTTAGGATTGTGGTATTTCCTAACAATTAGAAAAATGTAAAAAGAAAAGAAGGAATTATTAGTACAAGTTTGAGTGGGGTAAGAATTCATGGATTTAAATCGAATTTATCGTATTTCAAAGAATTTAGAACAGTTAAGAATGAATTTTATTAATTTGAAATTGGCTCTTGATGAAGGATCTTCAATCGATTATTACGAGAAGTTATCTATTCCATTATTCCCCTCCTTAATTAATGCTCTTATTGAAGACTTAGAAGTTCTCACTATATCAAAAGAATCCATTAAGGAACTTAAGAACTTAACCGAAGAAATAAACGATCTTTTAAAAAATGATATTGAAAGCAAAAATACAAAGGGAGATTTTAATAAGAATATTTCTAATATATGCAAGAATACTTTGTTTAGAATTCAAGTATGGGAAGATCGAATACAGAGAGAATTGCAAAGTCGTCAAATACTTGAATTATATAACAATACGATTGTTAATCCAGTTAAATTGTTGAATGGGGGAATTAGTATCTTTAATTCTGAAATGTGGAATAGAATGCCAGATTTAGAAAAAGAAGATCTAAATGACGGATGTAAATGTCTGCTATTAGAGATTTGGACACCTGCAGCAATGATATTGATGAGAGTAGTGGAATCTGGACTTAGGTCGTATTATCACAAAGAAACAAAGAAAGATCCTTCTGGGAAGAATTGGAAAGCTATTCTAAATGAATTAAATTCATATAATTCGGTAGATAAGAAGCTATTATCTTATTTTGATTATCTGAGAGATTATCGTAATCAATTACAGCATCCTGATGCTCGATTTGATCAATCAGACGCGGAGGATGTTTTAACACAAACAATTCACATTCTCAAACGAATTTATTCCTAAAAGAATACAAAAAATAGGAGAAATACGAAGAACATTTGAAAATTTGGTCCTTTTATTTGATTAGAACATTCACTCTTACTTTTTAACATACTGAAGAACATCCCGTTGATAGAGCAGTTTTATGACAAAAAATACGCGTGGAGGTTTTCCGACAT